>DAIUEO010000034.1:0-22406 GCA_036845125.1 Candidatus Eiseniibacteriota bacterium
GCCGCCGGCTCGGGATGGACACTAGTGGACGCCCCGGACCGCCGCGGGCAAACTGCGCCGATGCTCCGCCTGCTCGCCATGCTCCTGACTCTGACCTTCCTCGTCTCATGTCGCGCAGCGATTCCACCGCCTCCGGTGAGCAGCGATCTTCCGCGCGACTCGGTCACCATCGTGACCGACGCTTACGGGATTCCCCACGTGTTCGCCGCCAATGCCGCCGACCTTTATTACGGCTTCGGCTGGGTCACGGCCCGCGACCGGCTCTGGCAGCTCGAGGTCCAGCGCCGCGCGATCCGCGGCCGCATGTGGGAGTGGTTCGGCAACGACAAGCTGCGCGCCGACGGCGGCGCCCAGCTCTTCGAGTTCGAGCGGCGCGCCCGCGAGAACTGGGAGCGCGACCGGCGCGACACCCGGACGCGCGAGGCGATCGAGTCGTACACCGCCGGCATCAACGCATACCTCGCGGCGTGCCGGAGCGGTGAGCAGCCATGGCCGCCCGAGCTGCGCAAGATCGGGAAAGAGCCGGAAGCCTGGCGGCCCGAGGACGCGGAGCTCGTGCTCTACGAGCTGTCCATGCTGCTCGACTTCGCGCTGCCGGAGCTGACCGGCCGCGACGACCTGGCCCGCTTCGGCGCCGAGGAGCTGAGGCGGCGCGACCTGTTCGAGCGCCACCTCATGTACCGGACCGTTCCCGACTCGGCCGCCGCCCGGCTCTACCCGGAGAACGCTCTGCGCAGCGCGCTCCCTCCCGCTTCGGTGTCCGAGGCGATCGCAGCCGCGGTGCGCGAACGATTCGGCCCCTGGCTCGCGGATTCCGAGGAGCGCCGCGCGAGCGACATCTTCGCGGTGGGGCCGGGCCGGAGCCACAGCCGCCGGCCGCTGTTCGCCAACGACCCGCACCTGCCGCTCACCATGCCGGGCGCGCTCCATGTTGTCCACCTCTCGGCGCCCGGCGTGATGGACGCGATCGGCGCCGCGGTGCCAGGCCTGCCTTCGATCGTGAGCGGGCGGAGCGAGCATTGCGCGTGGGGTGTGACGGCGCTCTCGGCCGACGTCATGGACGTCTACGCCGACACGCTCTCGGCCGACGGCAGGAGCGTGAAGTGGCAAGGTGGGTGGGCGCCGCTTCGCGTGGAGCCCTTCGACATGCGCTTCACGCTGTACGGAGACGCGCGCGTCCCGCTGATCGGCCAGGCCCGTCGTTACGCGCCGCGCGGCCCGGTGCTGATCCACGATCCGAAGCACCGCGTGGCCTACACCCTGCGCTGGGCGGCACTCGAGGACACGCTCACGTTGTCCTGCATCGTCGGTCTCGAAGGTGCGACCAGTGCCACCGCCTTCGCCTCGTGCACTCGGTCGCTGCGCTCGCCCGGGATCAACTTCGTGATCGCCGACGTCGAGGGCCGCGTCCTCTATCAGACGGTGGGTGCCGTCCCCCGGCGCGGCTTCGATCCACCGCCGGGACCGCTGCCCGGTGACGGTCGCCACGAGTGGCTCGGAATCCTTTCGTCGCAGGAAATGCCAGCCTGGCAGGCGCCGCGTGACGGCTTCGTGGTCAACAGCAACAACCTGCCGGCCGAAGCACCGGGTCTCGAATACTGGCCGGGTTTCGAATGGGCGCACGATCGCGCGCAGCGCATCGCGAACCGGCTCGCCGGCGACCGGGACCTCACCCTCGCCGACATGGCGAGCGTGCAGAACGACGTCTTCAGCCGCGGCGCCGAGCGACTGCTGCCGCGATTGCTCAGGGCGATCGACACGCTTCCGCTCCGCGCTTCGGCGCGTGACCGCGCGGCGCTCGACACGCTGCGGGCCTGGGATTACCTAGCGCGTCGGGGCCGGGTGGCGCCCACCCTTTATCGCGCCTGGGTGGGCGCATTGAGCCGTCGCCATGGGCTCACGGGCAGCGGGCTCATGGCGGCAGCTTTGGATGGGCGGGCACCGGAAACGCTGGCCTTTGGTGGTGCTCCCGCGGAGACCTCGCACTACGAGCGCCCGTCGGAGGCAGCGGCGGCGGCGCTTGACACGGCCCTGGTGCGACTCGAGCGGCGGCTCGGACCGGAGCTCTCGAAGTGGACCTACGGTCGCGCGCACCGCGCCCGCTTCGCGCACGAGCTCGGCCGCGAGTTCGAGCCGCCGTCCATCGCGATCGACGGCGACAACAGCACGCCCTCGGTCGGCCGCTCGAACCTCCCATGGAGCGTGACCGTCACGCACTCCCCGGTGTTCCGCCACGTCGTGGACCTCGCCGATCCGATGACGTCCTACGGCATCGTGGTCCCGGGCGTGCAGGGCGATTCATCATCGGCCCACTCCCGCGACCTGCTCGAGCGCTGGGCGAACCACCGCTACGTCCCGTTCCTGAGGGATCGCGCCGCGATCGAGCGGGCGAAGGAATCGGAGATCGTGCTGCCGGCGATCGGGCGGAAGTAGCACGGCTCTCCATCAAACACGCCCGAGCTCAGGCTGGAGCTGCTCTCTTCCTCGGGCGCAGGAACTTGATCGCTGTGAGCATTAGCCCTTCGAGGTTCCCTGCAGGGAAGATCGCGCAGAAGGCAACAGCGCGTCGGCGGATCGTGAACCAGCCGGGCCGCGTGCCGTTTCTGCTCCATGAAGGCACGTCCGAACACTCGCTCGGCCTCGTACTGGTGGTGAGCGCGGCTTTCGTTGGCGGCTCGGCCGGTGAGGCGTAAGCTTTCGATCAGACACCGCAATGCGGAGGCTTCATGCGATCTACCATCATCCTGCTCTCGGTCCTCCCGTTCCTCGCGTCCATGACGCATCCATCGCAGGTCATTGCTGGGCCGGGCGTGGCCGAAGCCCCGTACCACATCGCTCTATCTCGACAGGCGCTGCGTGCAGGTGAGGAGGTGGAGATGAAGCTTCTTCCGCCGGTTCCAGCGGGCGTTCGAGTGCATTGGCCCGAGGCGGCGGGCAAGACGAACTTGATCTACTCGGCCATCTATCGCGCCCCATACGTCATCCCGCCCGGAACTCCACCGGTCACGATCACCGTGGGCATCTCGGGGGCAGGGGTTCGATCGAGCGCGTCGACGGAAATCACGTTGCTGCCGAGCAGCGTGCCGGGCAGCGAAGACTGCCTGGGATCCGGCCAGTCGTTCTCGACAACTTCCGGCACGATCGTCCCCGACTACACCTTCGCGGATGAACTGCCCGAACTCATTCACACCGTCGCCCCCGAGTACCCGAGGAGTGCTGAGGCGCGAGGGGTCAAGGACATGGTGCCGGTTATCGCGCTGGTGTGCCGAACTGGACACGTGCTCGATGCGTACTCGCCGCCGACTTACCGAAACCCCGGCGACCTGCAACCGATCGAGCACGATCCAAAGCTGGTCGAGGTGGCCATCGCCGCCGTTCGACAATACGTCTTCAAGCCAGCACTGAAATCCGGACAGGCTATCGCCGTGTGGCTTACCATCCCCGTGCCGGTGCCTTCGGAGCGCTGAGCCACACTTCAGAGCGAATCAAGCCACGCCCGCAACGCCGCGTCGCGCTTCAGCGGGGTGGCCGACTCGTTCGTCCGATGCCGTCGGGCCTGTTCGATGGCTCGCCGCTTCCGCTGTTCCTCGAGAAGGCCCTTGTGCCTGTCAGCCCGGTGACGGGAGCACGGCTCTATCAAGCGGCCAGCCTCCATGCGGAACATCTTGGCCGGCCAGAGGTAGCGGGCGCCCTTTACGGGACGACCGTGAACGGCACCTCGGCCCGCGTGTTGTCCCACTCCATCGAGAGCACGCCGCCGGATCCTGCGGGCGCGACACCGATCGTGAACCGCTCCACCGGCTGGGTCAGCGTGGTCACCTTCATCGGGATGCGCTGCAGGTCCTTGTCGGGCTTGTGGGCCGTGCCGGGCTGGCCGGTCTCGCTGTTGATGATCAGCGTCCACTCTTTCGCGTTCGGAATCGTGAACAGCGAGTAGACGCCGGCCGGCAGCGTGACGCCGCCGATCTGGAGATTCTTGTCGGTACGGAGCTGGGTCGCCGAGTTGGCGCCGGTGCGCCACACCTGTCCGTACGGGACCAGCTCACCGAAGATGACGCGGCCGCGCTTGGACGGACGGCTGTAGTCCACCCACATCGCGGCGCCACCGAGGTTCGCCCGCGTCGTATCGCGGGTCGAGAGCTGACCCATCGCACCCGAGGCCTTCTCGCGCGCCGCCCAGGCGGTCGCGGTCGCCGGCACGTCGAGGCTCGCGAGGCGCGTGACGTTGTAGCCCTGGGTCCCGCTCACGAAACGAACGCCCTGGATGTGACCCTGGGCATCGACCCGCGCGTGGTAGCGGTCGTTCAGCGTCTGCACCACCATCGAGTCGCGACCGAGACGCCGCACCGACAGCGAGCTCATGCTGCCGGCGCCGAACTGGTAGAGGGGCACCCGCAGGCTGTCCTGTTTGGAGGCGGCGAGCTTCATGGTCTGCCCCTCGTAGAGGCCCCACGGGCTCGCGTTGCTCGCGATCATCGCGCCGGCCGGAAAGGCGACCCGCAGCGTGCGCAGCGTGGTGTCCTGCTTGATCGTCACGATCACCGAATCGCCCGTCACGCTGGCGTCGAACAGCTGGAAGGGTGGCGCGCCGGCGGGAGCACCGGGAGCCACCACCGTGGCCGAGGCGTGGGTCATGGCGCCCGACGGTGCAAGCTCGAAGGTGAATTTCCGATGGAGGACCCGCGGTACGCGGCCGACCTGCTCGACCTCGATCTTCTGGGCCGTGCGCGTGTAGCGCTCGACGCTCGTGGTGTCGGTGCCGAGCCGCACGACAAAGCTCCCGGACTGTTGCGCAAGGGCGGCGGGAGCCACGGCGATCAGCGCGGCGAGCACGAGGAACGGACGGATGGACTTCACGGAAACGCCTCCAGCGGTTCGGGACAGTGGCGGGAAACGTGCTGCGGGCCGGGAAGGATACACGTAGAGCCGGGCGGGGGGCAGCCCGGCGGCGCTAGAACTCGGTCAGCTCCCGGATTGCGCGGATCATCGTGTCCTTCTGAGGGAGGATCGCGTCCTCGAGCTGCGGCGCGTAGGCGACCGGGGAATCCAGGGCGCCCACGCGGCGCACCGGGGCGTCGAGATCCATGAAGCACTCGCTCGCGATCTTCGCCGCGATCTCGGCGCCGAAGCCGCAGGTCAGCGTGTCCTCGTGGGCCACGATCACCCGCCCGGTCTTCTTCACCGAGCGCGCGATCGACTCGAAGTCGAGCGGCTGGATGGTGCGGATGTCGAGCACTTCGACCTCCAGCCCCTGCTCGGCCAGCTCCTGCGCCGCGAGATACGTGCGCTGAACCAGCGCGCCGTAGGTCACCACCGTGAGGTCACTCCCCTCCCGCACCACGCGCGCGCGGCCGAAGGGCACCGTGTACTCGGGGCCCGGGTAGGGCGACTTGGCGTAGGGCTGCCGGTAGAGGTGCTTGTGCTCGAGGTAGAGCACCGGGTCGCGCGGAGGGCGCGGGCACCACTTCTTGAGCACCGCGTCCATCGCGTTGCTCGGCAGGACGACGCGGATCCCCGGGCAGTGCGCGAAAATGCTCTCGCCGCACTGGGAGTGATACGGGGCGCCGCCGCGCAGGTAGCCGCCGTAGGCGGTGCGGATCACCACCGGGCACGAGAACGCGTTGTTCGAGCGGTAGCGCATGTAGCCGAGCTCGTTCCGAATCTGCATCATGGCCGGCCAGATGTAGTCGAAGAACTGGATCTCGACGACGGGCTTGATGCCGAGCGTCGCGAGGCCGACCGCGCGGCCGACGATGTTCGCCTCGGCGAGCGGCGAATTGTAGACCCGCTTCTTGCCGTAGAGCTTCTGCAGCCCCCAGGTGACGCCGAACACGCCGCCCTTGCCCTTGGTCTCCGACAGCACGTCCTCGTGCGAGGCATCCGCGATGTCCTCGCCGAAGAGCACGATCCGCGGGTTCCGCTTCATCTCGTCGCGCAGGCAGTAGTTGATGCTCTGGAGCAGCGTCTCGGACTGCTCAGGGTTCTCGACCCTGGGCTCCGACACGAACCGGTCCGAGGCCGGATCCACGTCCGGCGAGAACACGAACTTGGTCGCGGTGTCGACCGGCGGCTGCGGGCTCGAAACCACTTCCTCGGCCGTGCGCCGCAGGTCGGCGTCGATCTCCGCGTGCAAGTGCTCGAGCGCCTCCGGGGTCAGCACGCCCTCCTCGATCAGATAGCGCGAATAGTTCCGGAGACAGTCCTTCTCGGCCTCGGCGTCACGCTCGGCCTTCGAGCGATACTTGGACTCGTCGTCCGACATCGAGTGCGAGTAGGGCCGCGTCACCAGCGCGCGCACGAAGGCGGGTCCGTTCCCCTGCCGGCAGTGCTCGACCGCTTCCTTGAGGATCCCGTAGGACTCGACCGGATCGTTGCCGTTGATCTCCCCCACCCAGTAGAGGTTCGGGAAGTTGCGCACCAGGCTCGCGACGTTGCCGCCCGCGGTCTGCACGTCGACCGGCACCGAGATCGCGTAGCCGTTGTCCTCGATCAGGAACAGCACGGGCAGCTTCAGGCAGCATGCGCTGTTCATCGCCTCCCAGAACTCGCCCTGGCTCGTGGTGCCGTCGCCGGCGCTCACGTACACGACCTCGTCGCCGCGTGACTGGCCGCGCAGCGCCGGGTATTCGCCCTCGAGCTCGCGGTACTTCACGAGCGCCTCGGCCGCCCCCACCGCCTGCAGGAACTGGGTGCCGGTCGGGCTCGACTGGGACACGATGTTGAGGCGCTTGTGGCCCCAGTGACTCGGCATCTGCCGGCCGCCCGAGTTCGGATCCTCGGCGGACGCCACCGCCGAGAGCAGCATCTCCTTCGGGGTCATACCGAGCCCGAGACAGAGCGAGCGATCGCGGTAGTAGGGATAGAACCAGTCGTGCCCGGGCTTGAGCACCCGCGCAGCCGCCGCCAGCACCGCCTCGTGTCCCGCCCCCGAGATCTGGAAGAAGATCTTGTCGAGCTTCTTGAGCCGGATCTCCTCGTCGTCCAGCTTCCGCGACGTGTACATCGTGCGGTAGAGGCCGATGAGGTCGTCGGCGCCGAGGCCGTGGTTCCGGGTCGTCTTCGGGGTGGCGCGGGTGGCCATGGGGGGCGCTCCAGGGGGGTGGTGGGCGGATCGAATGCGATAATTTAGCCCACCGCGACCGAGGGCGTCGAGGAACTTATCCCCTGGTGCCGGTTCGCGGGCGATTCCGCGATCGAAGCGCGCTCAATAACCCAGCGCGCAGCCGTCCTTCCGCTTCTCGGTCGCTCCGCGATACATACCGGTCTCGGGGTCGCGCCAGATCGCCTGGTAGCCGCCGTATTGCCCGACCGCCTCGGACTCGAGACGGTGCCCGCGCCGCTTGAGCTCCTCGAGCGTCGCCGGCGGCAGGCCATCCTCGATGTGCAGGATGCCGCCGTCCGTCATGATCGTGCCGGTCGGCTCGCTCGAGCCCGTGTGGTGGAAGCGGATCGCATCCCCCGCCTCCTGCAGGTTCATGCCGAAATCCAGGAGGTTCACGATCACCTGTGCGTGTCCCTGGGGCTGCATGTCGCCGCCCATGAGGCCGAACGCCATGAGCGGGAACGAGTCGCGGGTGACGAAGGCGGGAATGATGGTGTGGAACGGGCGCTTGCCGGGCGCGAGCACGTTCGGATGGCCGGGCTTGAGCGAGAACTGGGAGCCGCGGTTCTGGAGGCCGAAGCCGAGTGCGGGGATGACGTAGCCCGAGCCGAAGCCGGTGTAGTTGCTCTGGATGAGCGACACCATCATGCCGCTGGAATCCGCCACGCAGAGGTAGGTGGTCTCCTTGCGGTTCAGTGAGACATCGGTGACGTCGTCCGAAACCGCTGCGCGGTCCATCGTGATCTTCTGCGCGAGCTTCTTGCCGTAGTTCTTGGCGAGCAGCTTCTCGACGGGAGTCTGCGCGAACGCTGGGTCGGCGAAATAGCGCGCACGATCGGCGAACGCCAGCTTCTTCGCCTCGGTCATGACGTGCCAGAAGTCCGGCGATTCGCGTCCCATCGCCTTGAGATCGAAGTTCTCGAGGATGTTGAGCATCTCGAGCGCGGTGAGGCCCTGGCCGTTCGGCGGCAGCTCCCACACGGTCCAGCCGCGATACGTCGTGGAGATCGGCTCGACCCAGGTCGACTGATGCTGGTCGAAATCCTGCTTGGTGAAGAAGCCGTTCTGGCTCCGCGAGTAGCCGACGATCTGGTCGGTGATCGGCCCGCGGTAGAACGCGTTCCGTCCGCGGCTCGCGATGAAGCGCAGTGTCCGCGCCAGCGCCGGGTTCTTGAAGCGCTCACCCTCCTTCGGCGCACGCCCGCCCGGCATGAAGATCTCGCGGAACCCGGGCTTGTCCTTGAAGCGCTCCGCGCCGCGCGCCCAGTCGGAGGCGATGACCGGCGACAGCGGAAAGCCTTCGTCGGCATAGCGCGCCGCCGGCTGCAGGATGTCGTTGAAGAGGAGCTTGCCGTAGCGCCGGTGCATCTCGAACCAGCCGTCCACGCACCCCGGCACCGTCCACGTGTAGGGCGAGTAGAGCGGGATGGTGCCCTCCGAGTCGGGCGGCACCTTGTCCGGCGTGAGGCCCAGGGGCGCCCGTCCCGATGCGTTGAGACCGAAGAGCTTTTTCTCCTTCGGATCCCAGATGATCGCGAAGAGATCGCCGCCGACGCCGTTCGCGGTCGGCTCCATCACGCCCAGGCAGGCGTTCACCGCGATCGCCGCGTCCACCGCGCTCCCGCCCCGCTTCAGCATCTCGAGCCCGACCTGCACGGCGAGCGGCTGCGACGCGGCCACCATGCCGTGCTCGGCATAGACCACGGAGCGGGTGGCGTTTCCGCGGGCGGCGTCGACGTCGTCGGGAACGGGAATCGTGCTCACGAGCAGCGCGGCAAGTACGGGAAGAACGAGGGACCTGCGTTGCATGGCGTCTCCGCGGAGGAACGGATGGGTGATTTCATGGCCGGACCGGCAGGTTATCCGCCCCGGGCGGGCCCCTCCAAACACATTCTTCCGCGTCCGGCCCGTCCTTGAGTACACTCGCGCCCCCTTCAACCACTCTCATTCCCAAGGAGAACGGCATGCCCCGCTTCACGGGAGTCGATTTCTACGAGATCGACTCGCTGCTCACGGACGACGAGCGGCAGATCCGCGATCACGTTCGCGACTGGGTCGAGGACCGCTACCTCGGACTCGTCGAGAAGGCCTACGAGGAGGCGTACTTCCCGGCCGAGGTCATCCCGGAAGTGGCCGGCATGGGCCTGCTCGGCGCCACACTGCCTGAAAAGTACGGGTGCGCGGGCGTCGGGGCGACCGCCTACGGGCTGACGATGCAGGAGCTCGAGCGGGGCGACTCGGGGCTGCGCTCCTTCGTGTCGGTCCAGGGCTCGCTGGTGATGTACCCGATCTACGAGTACGGGACCGAGGAGCACCGGATGAAGTGGCTGCCCCGGCTCGCCTCCGGCCAGGCGATCGGCTGCTTCGGGCTCACCGAGCCCGACCACGGCTCGGACCCGGGCGGCATGATCACGCGCGCCACGCCCCGGGACGGCGGCTTCGTCCTGAACGGCGCCAAGATGTGGATCACGAACGGCACCGTGTCGGACGTGGCGGTCGTGTGGGCCAAGCTGCGCGACGAAGCGACCGGGAAGGACGAGATCCGCGGCTTCCTCGTCGAGAAAGGCACGAAAGGGTTCTCGGCGCCCGAGCAGAAGCGCAAGCACTCACTGCGCGCCTCGGTCACGAGCGAGCTGATCTTCCAGGACGCCTTCATCCCGGAGGGGAACATGCTGCCCGGCGTGAAGGGACTGAAGGGTCCGCTCTCGTGCCTGTCCCAGGCACGCTTCGGCATCGCGTTCGGGGTGGTGGGCGCGGCGATGGCGTGCTTCCACTCCGCGGCCGAGTACTCGAAGTCACGGGTGATGTTCGGCAAGCCGATCGGCGCCTACCAGCTCGTTCAGGCCAAGCTCGCCGACATGCTGACCGAGATCACCAAGGCCCAGCTGCTGGCGCTCCAGCTCGGCCGGCTCAAGGAGCAGGGACGCGTGACTGCGGCCCAGATCTCGATGGCCAAGCGCAACAACTGCGCGATCGCGCTCGACATCGCGCGCGAGGCGCGCGACCTGCTCGGGGCGAACGGCATCACCGCCGAATACCCGGTGATGCGCCACATGTGCAACCTCGAGTCGGTCAAGACCTACGAGGGCACCCACAACATCCACACGCTCGTGCTCGGCGAAGCGGTGACGGGGATCGGCGCCTACCGCTAGCGCTGGCTGCGGTCCGAGAACGAGACGATCACCCGCGCGTTCACATTGATGAAGTTGGAGGACTCGTTCTCAGTGAACACCAGGTGCCAGGTGGCGTCCGCTCCGAAACCGATCGCGGATGTCGGCTTCATGTACTGCACGCCGGCGCCCGCGTTGAGCCCCAGCTTCCCTTCGGTGTCGGAGACGCCGGTGCCCTCGGCCTTGATGTTGTAGAAGGCGAGGCCGAACTGCCCGAACGGCGTGAAGGCGCCGCCACTCCGCGACGGGATGTAGCTCGTCCAGTGGCCGCCGAACTGGAAGATCGAGAAATCGACGTCGCCGGAATCGGCGGCGGCCGCGTCGTACATGACGTCGATTCCCCATCCGAAGGTGCGGCGGACGCGGTAGTCGAGGCTCACACCGCCGTTCCATCCGGACTGTGAGACTTCGCTGTAGTCCCCCATCGGCAGGTGCGACCCGAAGACCCCCGAGACGAGCCACTCCGGCTGCGCGGCCGCCGGACTGCTCGCGAACGCCGCGCCCAGCAAGATCGATAGGATCCCGAAAGTCCTTTTCATGAGCTTCTCCTCCTGAGTTGTGGGTAAGGGCACGCGCGACTGCTACCGCAGCCCGTGGAGCCCGTCAACCGTGGGCTTTGGAAATCGCACGGTGTCGGGCAGAATGCCGCCCTCCAGTCGGCGCTGGTGGCTGCAAAAGTTCAAGCGTGATCGCCGCCGCGCCGATACCCACCGGGGTCCCATGATGTTTCTCTCCAGACACTCGCGGTCGCGCACTCGGCGGGCGTGGCTCCTCGTCGCCGTCATTCTCGGCGTGCCGGTCGGCGCCGCGGCGGACGGCGTCATCTCGGGCACGCTCGAAATCCCGCTCATCCAGAGTCCGACCCGTCCGGTCACGAACCCCTACCCGGGACGCTCGAACCAGTTGCGCAAGCCCGACCCGCTGACCCGCGGCGAGATGCGCGACGCCGTCGTCTACGCGGACCTCTCGGCGGCGTTCGCGAGCCAGTTCGAATCCACTCCTCCCGAGCGGCTGCGGATGTACCAGCACGGTCAGGCATTCGCCCCGCGGGTTCTCGCGGTGCCGGTCGGCGCCACGGTGGAGTTCCCAAACGACGATCCGGTGCTCCACGAGATCATGTGCCTGTCCAAGGTGGGACGCTTCGATTTCGGGCGCCGCGGGCGCGGCGAGTTCCCGAGCGTGGCGTTCCAGAAGCCCGGCATCGCCCGGGTCTTCTGCGACATCCATCCCGGCTCCGACGGCTACATCCTCGTGCTGCCGCACCAGATCCTGGCGCACCCCGACGAGAACGGAAAGTTCCAGCTGCCCCCGCTCCCGCCGGGCGAATACACCATCCGCGCGTGGCACCCCGACTTCGACGAGGTCTCCGAGGTCGTCGTGGTACCGCGCCAGGGCGGCGCCACCACCTCTCTGAGGTTCAAGCCATGAACTTTCGTCTGCGTCGGAAGATCGTGCTCGCCGCGCTGCTCCCGATCGTCGGGCTCGCGGCCGGCACTCTCTTCATCGCGTACACGGAGGTGTCGCGCAACGTCCGGGAGAACCTCCGCGCCGATCTCGTCCGTTCGGCAGCCGCGGTCGAGCACGCGCTGATCGAGCGTGCCCGCGGGCTGAGGAACACGGCGGAGGCCATGGGACGCGATCCGCGGGTGATCGGCACGCTGCAGGCGGGCGCCTCGGACGCCGCGCGTCCGGCCGCCGACGCGCTGGCCGCCGAGCTCAACGCGCGAGCGCGCTTCGCACTCTTCGAGATCCGCGATCTCTCCGGGGCGTTGGTCGCCACCGCAGGCGACGACGAGGCGACCACCGAGGCGCACGAGCCGCTGCTCGAGGACGCGCTGCTCGGGCGCTCGTCCTCCGGCATCCTGATCCGCCACGCACACCAGTACCAGGCCACGGCGCGTCCGGTGCTCGCCCAGGGCCGCGTCGCCGGGGCCCTGATCATCGGTGAGCTGCTCGGGCCCGAGTTCGCCTCGAACCTCAGCGAGATGACCGGCAGCGAGGTCACGTTCATCGCCGGCTCGGCCGCCACGGCGACCACGCTCGAGCGGCCCGCCGACGCGGGGGCTCTGGTCGCGGTCCTGCAGAAGCCGCAGCCCGGGGAGCTCCAGCGGGAGCCCGGCGTCCCGTTCGAGATCCCCGCCACCGATCACCGCTACCTCGCACTGTCGGCCGCGCTTCCCGAGTCGCGCGCCGAGCTGTCCCAGGTCTTCGCCGTCGAGCGCGCGCTCGATCTCGAGACCGGGTTCCTGGCCGAGGCACGGGACCACCTGCTCGAGACGACCCTGGTCGCCATCCTCGCGGCACTGCTCCTCGGCTTCTTCGTCGCCGATGCGATGGCGCGGCCGATCGAGCGCGTGTCGCGTGCCCTCGAGGAGGTCGCGCGCGGCAATTCCGATTATCCCCTGCCGCGTGCCGGACGCGATGAGATCGGCGATCTCGTGCGGAGTGCCGAGCGGGTGCAGAATCGCGCCCGCGGCGGGCGGCCTTCTTCCCGCGGGCGCCCCAACAACATGGACGCGGCGGCATGAAGCGTCGCCTCGCGGCGCTCGCCGTCTCTCTGGTCATCGCCTCGGCCGCGCAGGCGGCCGACATTCAGCTCCAGGGCCTGCTCGACGTCACCGCGTCCAAGGGCACGCCGGCGCTCGAGCTCAACCGGCTCGACGACGATGCGACCGACTTCCAGCCCTACCGCTTAAGGCTCTTCGCCGAGAGCGTGATCCCCGGCGGGTTCGAGGCGTACGCGAACTTCCTGTTCGACGATGCGCTCGGCGCCAAGGTGACGGGCATCTACCTCACCTACCGCCTCGGCGCGCCCGAGCTGGGTTTCGACATCGCGGCCGGGAAGCTGCCGTGGTTCGTTGGGAACCGCGCACCCCGTGCCGAGCGCGAGCGTCGCTCGATCGTCGGCACGCCGGTGCTCTACCAGTACCGCACCGCGCTGCGCGAGGACGCCGTGCCGTCCAGCCCCGACGCGCTGCTCTCCCAGGCGGGACTCGGCGTCCACCATCCCGACTACGGCGGCGGCCCCGGCGAATCGGGAATGCCGATCGTCGAACAGGCGAACTGGGACGTGGGTGCGGTCATCACCTGGACCGACGGCACGTTCGAGGCCATGGCCGGCGCCGAAAACGGATCGCCGAGCGCCCCGAACGACGGCGTGGACTGGAACCCGGGGAAGTCGCTCATCGGGCGTGTCGGCTTCGCGATCAGTCCGGGCATGCGGGTCGGTGCGAGCGGGGCCGTCGGCCCCTACCTCCGAAGCGACGTCAACGCGTCGCTGCCGATCGACCATGACGCGGGCGACTACGCGCAGCAGCTCTACATGGTGGATGCCGAGCTGGTGCGCGGGCACGCCGAGATCTACGCCGAGGGCGCCTACAACGTCTGGGAGACGCCCTATACCGGCGACCTGCGGGCGCGGGCGTTCTACACCGAGGCCCGCTACGGCTTTCTCAACGGTGTCTTCGGCTCCGCGCGCATCGACGGCATGGACTTCAGTAACGTGACCCGCTCCAACGGCACATCGCGCTCCTGGGATGACGACCTGATCCGGATCGAAGGGGCGCTCGGCTACCGCGTGAACCGCTCCGCCACGCTGCGGGTCATCGGACAGCAGACCCAGTACGTGGGGGACGCGAAGGCGGAACGCTCCGCCGCCGACATCCGGCGCATCTTCAACCTGTTCGCGGCACAGCTCTCGCTCAAGTTCTGATCGGCGCACCGCTGTCGTATCGTCGCGGTCGATGACCGCCCCTTCGTTGCCGCGCCTCGACCCCGCGACCGCGCCCGCAGATCCCCACGAGCTCTTCGCCGAGTGGTTCGCGGATGCCCGCGCGGCAGGCGTGCACGAACCCGACGCCATGGCACTCGCCACCACGACCGCCTCCGGCCGGCCGTCGGTGCGCATGGTGCTGCTCCGCGGCCACGGACCGGGCGGGTTCTGCTTTTTCACCGGCTACGGGAGCCGCAAGGGCAGGGAGCTCGCGGAGTCGCCCTTCGCGGCCCTCTGCTTCTACTGGCAGCAGGCCCACCGCCAGGTGCGGATCGAAGGCGCGGTGGCGCGCGTGACCGACGCCGAGTCCGACGCCTACTTCTCGAGGCGCCCGATCGGCTCCCGGCTCTCCGCGGTGGCGTCGCCGCAGAGCGAGGTGGTGCCGAGCCGCGAGTGGCTCGAGGAGCGGGTGGCCGATCTGACCCGCACCCATCGCCACGGGGAGATCCCACGTCCCGCCGGCTGGGGCGGATTCCGGCTCACGCCCGACGCGATGGAGTTCTGGCAGCAGGCCGAGCACCGCCTGCACGACCGCATCGGTTACCGGCGCACGGGTGACGGCTGGACGCGCGAGCGCCTGGCGCCGTGAGCCCGCCCTCCCCCATGCATCCCGCGCTCCGCAGCTTCCTCCACATGCTGTGGCGTCAGCCGCTCTACGCGGTTCCATTCGCGATCTTCTTCGGCACCATCTTCGGCGGCCGCACCCTGGAGAACTACCTCGACGCGTACGTCCTGAGCCTGGTCTTCTCGTTCTCGGTCGGAGTCGCGATCTGGACCACGCGCTACTTCCTGGCGCCGCGGCTCTTCCCGCGCAATCGCATCGAAGACACCAAGGCGATCGTGCTCGAGGGCCTCCTGTTCGCGGGCATGAGCGTGGTGGGGTCGTTCGTCGCGGCCGTGATCCTGCATTTCACGCTGATGCCGGGCTTCCTCGGCTCGCCGCGCCAGTTCCTGCTGATCTCGATGTTCGCGCTCATGTTCGGCGTGTTCGGCACCGGACTCGCGTATGCGTACTTCTTCTATCTCGAGGCGCTCGAGAAGGCGAAGTCGGAGCAGGAGCTGACGCTCGCCCGCCGGATCCAGCGCTCGTTCCTGATCGAGGACTTCCCCGTGCGTCCGCGGTTTGAGGTGCACGCGGTCAACATCTCGAGCAAGCAGGTGAGCGGCGACTTCTACGACGTCGTCCCCGCCGGCGACGGCTCCTACCTGATCGCGATCGCGGATGTCGCCGGCAAGGGCGTCGGCGCGGCGCTGCTCTCCTCCATGCTGCAGGCCTCGCTCCGCACCCAGGCCGACGGGTCGGGGTCGGTGGCACGGGTGCTGGCCAACATCAACACGCTGGTCTACCGCAGCACCGCGGTGAACCAGTTCGCGACGTTCTTCCTCGCGCGCATGGACGAGCGCACGCTGACCTTCAGCTACTGCAACGCCGGACACAATTATCCGATCGTGTTCCGGCGCCGCGGCGGCTGCGAAATGCTCGAGCGCGGCGGGACGATCGTCGGCATCCTCGAGAACGTCGCCTACGAGGAGGCATCGATCCAGCTCGAGCCCGGCGACCGCGTGGTGCTCTACACCGACGGCATCAACGAGGCGGCGAACGCCGGCGGCGAGCTGTTCGGGGAGCAGCGCCTGATCGCGGCGGTCGAGGCCATGCCGCACCACCTGAGCCCCGGCGAGATCACCGAGGGAATCGTGGCCGAGGTGCGCGCCTTCCTCGCGGGCGTCGAGCCCGGCGACGACATGACGGTGCTGGCGCTCCGCGTCCTCGAGCCGGCGGCGATTCCGGCCACGGTCGCCACCTAGTCGTCAGCGCGCGGCGGCAACCAGCAGCGTGAGGTCGTCTGCGGTGGGACGGCCGCCGGCGAACGTGCGGATCTCGGCCCGCACGTGGCGCATCAGCGCCCCGGCTTCCAGCGCACGGCCGCCGCACACCGCCTGCTCCAGTCGCTCGACCCCGAACTCGCCACCCCCGCTGTCGCGCGACTCGAGCACGCCGTCGGTGACGAGCACCAGCCGGTCGCCCCTTGCGAAATCGAGCCGGCGCTCCACGATCGGCGGCACATCGAGACCGCGGTAGAAAAAGGGCACGCTGGATTCGAGTCGGACGAGTCCGCCATCCGGCCGCACCAGCACTCCCGCGGGATGTCCCGCGTTGGCGTATTCCAGCGCCCCGCGGTCCGGATCCACGCGCACGCTCAACGCGCTCACGAAGCGTCCCTCCGGAAACGAGCTGCTCGCCTCCCTGAGCTGGCGGAACACGGCGGCCGGCGCGAAGTCCTCCGCACTCGCCGCACGGAAGGCGAGCTTCACCATTCCGGTCAGCATGGCGGCGGCACCCCCGTGGCCCGACACGTCCGCGATCAGAAGTGCGGCCCCGTTTCCCCGCGGCACGTAGTCCGCGAAATCTCCGCCCAGCTCCACCGAGGGCTCCCAGTGGAGCGCGACGTCGAGATCGCCCACCCGTGACGAGCGCTCGGGGAGCAGGCCGTCCTGGAACGTGCGCGCGTCCTCCAGCTCGCCTTCGAGGCGCTCGACGTGCAGGCGGTTCTCCTCGTTCAGCCGGCGGACCTCGAGGCAGCGCTCGATCAAGGTCAGCAGCACTTCGCGATCGAACGGCTTGGTGAGGAAGAAGAACGCCTTCTCCTTGATCGCTCGCACCAGCCGCTCGTCGCGCTCGTCGGTGCTGCCGGTCATGAGGATGACGTCGAGACCGGGCTGGATCTCCTGAAGGCGCGCCATGAGCGCGAAGCCGTCCATCTCCGGCATTCGCACGTCGAGCACGGCGATGTCGAAGGTCCAGTCGCGGGCGATCCCGAGAGCCAGGCTTGGCAATCGGGCCGCCACCACCTCGTGAACCGTGGCGGCGATGCGCTCGACCGTGCGGAGCATGCCCGGCTCGTCGTCCACCACCAGCAGCCGCGCGCGCCTCATTCACTCTCCACCTGCACCGGGATGCGCACGGTCACCCGCGTGCCCTCGCCCGGAGTGCTCTCGATGCGGAGCGAGCCTCCGACCTCGGCCGCGATGCTCCGGCAGGTCGAGAGGCCGAGCCCGGTGCCGTGCTCCTTGGTGGTGAAGAACGGACGCTCGATCTGCTTCAGGATCTCGGCCGACATGCCGGCGCCGGTGTCGGCCACCAGGAACACCAGGTTCGAATCGTCGCGGCGTATCGCCACGGTGAGCGTGCCGCCGGCCGGCATCGCGTCCCGCGCGTTGGACATGAGGTTCAGGAGCAGCCGCTCGAGGTCCCCGGTGCCGCACCGCACCGCCGGCAGATCGTCGGCCGCGCTCAGCTCGAGCCGCACGCCCAGCTTGCCCAGGCTGTCGCGCATCAGCTCGACGGTGTTCGAGACCGCGCGGACGGCGTCACCACGATCCGGCGGCCCGCCGCCGCGCGCGCGCGCGAATCGCATCATGCGGCCGAAGATCCCGCGCGTTAGGTGGATGCCGCTCTCGATCCGCTCGAGATCCTCGGCCATCGCCGCGGGATCGAGTCGGCCCTCCGCGAGGTCGAAACGCAGCTGCTGGACGAGCGTCAGCACCTCGCCCAGCGCGTTGTTGACGTCGTGCGCCACACCGCGCGCGAGCTGCGCCAGCACGGTCTGGCTTTCCGCTTTGAGCATCCGCGCCTGCAGGATCTCGATGGTCATGGCGCGCTGGAGCGCGAGCGAGGCGAGCAGCGCGAAGCGTCCGACCACCGCGCGCTCCCAATCGGCGAACGACCCGGCGTGGAGCTCCGAGACCTTGAGCACCCCGAGGCGGCCGTCGCGGGTGCCGAGTGCGGCGCACAGCATCGCGCCCTCGGCCGGCCGCGGCGGCGCGCCGCGCCCGCTCGAATCGAGGAGCGTGGCGAGCGGGACCGCGCCGAGCCCGGTCCATTCCCGCCATTCGGCTCCGGCGTGGTCGTAGCCGTAGATCCCGCCCTCGCACAGCAGGGCCTGCTGGTCGACATCGAGCGCGACACGCGTGCCGATCAGGCCGCTCTTCCCCTTTTCGTAGGCGATCTGCTCGGCCACCATGACCAGATCACCCGGGCCGGGATCCCAGATCCAGAGCTGCGACGAGTGGTCGTAGCGCGTGAGCTGATGGATCCCGTCCAGGATCTGGTAGTAGACGTCCTTGGGTGGCAGCTCGCGCATCATCTTGTCGTCGATGCGGGCACGCACCTCGGAGAGCCGCAGCCGGTCGATGCGCTCGATCCGCTCGCTCATCGCCTCGGCCACGAGCGCGAGCGCGCGCGGAGCGCCCTCGGGGAACGCCCCCTCCGCGCCCTCGAGCACCACCATGCCCCACGGCCGCTGGCGGCGCCTGAGCCGCGCCACCACCATCCCCGGCGGCACCGGCCGGCGGTCGCCGCGCAGCAGGGCGGTGACCGTCGCGAGATCGCACGCCGCGTCCTCGGGATGGGCGAAGCGGATCTCGGCCCCGGACATCCCCGGCTCGAGCACCGCAATCACCGCGCGCTCCGACCCCAGGTGTCCCGCGACCTCGCGCAGGAACGTGCGCAGCACCTTCTCCGGCTCGCGGGTCTCCGCGAGCTGGGCTCCGGTCTGGTAGATGAAGCGGTGGATGTCGAGGTCGGCCGCCACCTTCATGCGCGCACCGCCAGCCGCTCACGTCCGCTGTACACGTTCATCCGGTCCTCGCGCAGGAATCCGATCAGCGTCAGGTGCGCCGACTCCGCAAGTTCGATCGCGAGCGAGGTCGGCGCCCCGACTGCGGCCAGCACCGGGATCCGCGCACGCGCGCACTTGAGCACGATCTCGGCGCCGGCGCGCCCACTCGCCCACAGCACGCCGCGACCGGCCGGGTAGCGGCCGGACTCGATCAGCCAGCCGGCGACCTTGTCCACCGCGTTGTGGCGGCCGACATCCTCGCGCAGCACGCCGGTCTCGAGTGCCTCGTCGAGCCAGGCCGAGGCATGGAGTCCGCCCGTGGCTTCGAATGTCTCCTGCGCGCGTCTCAGGCGCGCCGGGATCGCCCCGAGCGCCGCCGGGTCGAGCGGCGACGTGACCGGAATCGGCGTGAGCCCGGCGCGCAGCGAATCGAGATGGGCGCGGCCGCACAGACCGCACGCCGACGTCGCCGTGAAGTGGCGCTCGAGGCGGGTCCAGTCGAGGGTGCGCCCCGGCGCCAGCGTCACGTCGATCGCATCCGGCTGATCGCTGCAGGTCGCGGGGACCTCCTCCAGTGCCGCCACGTCGGAGCGCGCGGCGATCAGGGTTTCCGAGGCGAGGAACCCGAGCGCGAGCTCGCGGTCGTGGCCGGGAGTCCGCAGCGTGACCGCCAGCGTCCGTCCGCCGATGCGGATCTCGAGCGGACCCTCGGCCGCGACCGCGTCCTCGACGTCCGAGAACGCGCCGTCAGCGAACCGCGTGATGCGGCGGCGTGAGACGCGGGGATCGTTCATGTCCCGGCCCCGCGGGCACCCCTACACCTTCATGTGAGAGGTGTGCACCGAATGGCTGCCGTCGGCCAGCGCGACCAGCGTGTAGTCGCCGAACAGGGCCGGGGCCTCGCGCTTCATGATCCCCAGCATGGCGACCGCCACCTTGCGGATCTCGACGTCCGCGTGCTCGCTCCCGCGGAGCTCGATGAAGTGCCGGATCGCCCGCGCGTTGCCGGTGACGAAGATCTTGGTCTCGGTGGCGTTGGGCAGCACCGAGCGGGCGGCCTGGCGCGCGAGCTTGCGGCGCAGGGTCTTCTCGGGCGTTCCGGTGAAGTGCTTCTCCAGGCCCTCGACCAGCTGGTCGTAAGCCGCGCGCGCCGCGTTCACGGCTTCGGTCCAGGCCGCGTGGAGCTCGGGGTCGTTCGCGATCACGTCGGGCTCGATGAAGTCCGACTCGGACTCGTCCACGTAGCGCTGCGAGAGCTGCGAGTACGAGAAGTGGCGGTGGCGGATCAGCTCGTGCGTGAAGGAGCGCGACACGCCGCTGATGAGGAAGCTCCACACCGCGTGCTCGAGCACCGAGCCGTGACCGACCTCCACGATGTGCTCGATGAACTCGCGGTTGGTCTTCCGGCCCTTGCCGTACGACATGTAGCAGACGCGGCCCGCCATCTCGGCGAGCGCCTCGCCCCCGACCTCGGTATCCGTGCTCCAGGTGACGCCGTGATCCGCGAGGAAGTTCTCGACGCCCACCGGATCAAGGTTCTGGCGTCCGACCAGGTAGATCTGCGGCTCGCGGACGATCTTCAGAGGCTTAGGGCTCAGGGTTTCCGCCGCTTCCATGGGGGTACTCTCCTCGTCGGGTGTCGCGGGCCATCGGTGTCCGGGGTCGGGCGCACTCTAACAGAGGGAATGACCACCGTCAGCCGGCCTTGCCCGCCGCTTCCCGGATCTTTTGCATGACAAGATCGCACTCGTCGTCGCGGGTGTAGAAGTGCGGCGCGAGCCTCAGTCCCACGTCGGGCCGGTGATCGAGCAGCACGTCGGCGTCGAGCAGCCGGCGGCACACTTCGTCCGCGTGCGGCACGTCGATCACCAGCGTCCCGCCGCGGAGCGCCGGCGCGCGCGGCGAAACCACCCGGAACCCCATCTCGTCGGCCAGCGCCAGCATGCGATCCACCTGGCGCAGCGACTTGGCGCGGATCGCCGGCACCCCGATGCGCTCGATGATCTCGTAGCCGGAGCGCGCGGCGAGGAACGACGGCACCCCGGGGGTCCCGGTCCAGAAGCGGCGCGGTCCTTCGTGCCGGCGGGTGGGTCCCGAATCGAAAGCGAACGGATTCTCGTGCGCCATCCAGCCCGTGAATCCCGGCTCGAGGCGGGCGGTGGTCGCAGGGTTGGCGTAGAGCCAGCCACCACCCGGTCCGCCGCACATCCACTTCACGCTGCCGCCGGCCATGAAATCCATGCCCAGCTCGGTGACGTTCGCTGGCACGGTGCCGACCGCCTGGTAGGCGTCGATCATCGTGAGCGCGCCCACTTCGCGGGCGCGTCGCAAGATCGGGACGAGGTCGAGGAGCTGCGAGGTGCGGAACAGCACCCAGGAGATCGCCACCACCGCCGTGCGCTCGTCGATCGCACGGACGATGTCGTCCTCGACCATTGCGTGACCGTCGCGCGCAGGAACCCGCACCAGCTCGGCGCCGCGCCGCGCCAGCCCCTCGAACAGGTAGAGCATCGACGGGAAATCCTCGGCGGTCGACACCACGCGATTCCGGGGAGCCCGGAAGTCGACCGCCGAAAGCGCCACCATGTGGGCGGTCGTGCAGTTTTCGTGAAGGGATACCGAGCCTGGCGAGGATCCAATAATGCGGCCGAGCGTATCACCGACCACGGTCGGCAGCTCGAACCAGCCCTCCTCCCACGCCCGGATGCCGCGCGACTTCCAGGTGGCGGCGTAGCGGCGCAGCTCCTCCTCCACCCCGCGCGGCATCGCGCCCAGCGAGTGCGAGATGAAGTGGAGGGTGCTCTCGACGGTCGGGAACTCGGACCGCCAGTCGAGCAGTGGATCTTCCAGCGTGGCCTGCTTCACGCGGGCGATCTTGCCACGGGGCCCGGGCTTCAGCCAGTGTTCTGATCGTGAGCGCGATCCTCCAGGATTCCACGAAGCTCGGCGAGGGCCAGGGCCTGCGCTTCCTGGTCACGGTCGACGGCGTCGGACGAGACGCCTTCGCCGTGCGGTGGCGCGGCCGTATCCACGCCTGGCTCAACACCTGCCGCCACCAGTCGCTCCATCTCGATTTCGGCGACGCCCATTTCTTCGACGACGAGTACGATGCGCTCGTCTGCTGCCACCACGGGGCACGCTACCGCCCGGACACCGGCGAGTGCTTCGATGGTCCCTGCGTGGGTGCCCGACTCACGCCGGTCGGGGTCGAGGAGCGGGACGGCGGGCTCTACACGATTGCCGCGGATTCCCCGCGGAAGGAGTCAGCATGACCACGGTGTTCGTCGACGTCGGAGTATCGCTGGACGGCTACATCGCCGGCCCCAACGCCGGTCCGGGGAATCCGATGGGGGGTGGCGCTGTTCGTATCCATGAGTGGGTGTTCCCGCTCGCGACCTTCCGGGAACGGCTGGGACTCGGAGAAGGTGGTGAGACTGGGCCCGACGACGAACGGGTGCGGCGGGTTTTCGAGCGGACCGGCGCCTACATCATGGGGCGGCGGATGTTCGACGAAGGCGAAGTGAGCTGGCCGGAGCGGGCGCCGTTCCGGGCCCCGGTGTTCGTCCTCACCCACCACGCGCGCGGCCCGTGGGTGCGGCCCGGCGGCACCACCTTCCACTTCGTGACCGACGGCCTCGGAAGCGCGCTCCAGCGGGCGCGTGCCGCGGCGGGCGGGCGGGACATCCGGATCTCGGGCGGGGCGGACACCAGGTCCTTGCGGAAGTAGAGGAGGCCGGCGTCGA
>DAIUEO010000034.1:22416-27257 GCA_036845125.1 Candidatus Eiseniibacteriota bacterium
CATCCGCCAGTACCTGGCGGCCGGCGTCGTCGACGAGATGACGCTCCACGTCGCCCCGATCCTGCTCGGGCGCGGCAACCGGCTCTTCGACTCGCTCGACCCCTCGAGCCTGAAGCTCGAAGCCGAGAGCGTCGGCGGCTCCCCGCGGGTGACGCACATCAACTACCGGATGACGCGGTGACGCGAATCCGGCTCAGCGGGCTTTCGCCCAGCCCATCCCGTCCGGCTCGTTCCCGGTCGTGAACGTGCCCTTCACCTTGCGGGACTTGCGGTCGATCACCGTGATCTTGTTGTCGTTGGTGTTCGCGACGTAGACCCGCGTCCCGGTCGGGTTCATCTGGACGCCGACCGGCACCGCCCCCACCTCGATCTGCGCGATCTGCTTGCGGGACGCGGCGTCGAACACGGTCACGCGGTTGCTCTGCGCACACGACACCCAGGCTTCCCGGCCATCGGGGGTGAACTTCACGCGGATCGGGAAGTTGCCGCCGCTCGCCAGGCTCGCGACCACGCTGTCGGTCGCCACGTCGATCACCGAGACCGTGTTGGCTCCGCGGTTCGTCACCCACACGTGGCGGCCGTCGGGGGTGATGTCGATCCCCTCGGCGCCGTCGCCGGTCGGCAGCGACTGCACGCGCCCGCTCGCGCGCTCGATCACCGTGGCGCTCCCCGAGCGGATGTTGGCGACGTAGAGCTTGGTCTCGTCGGGGGTGGGCACGAGCATGTGGCTGATGTCCTGCCCGGTCTTCCACGCGGTGACGACGCGGCCGTCCGCCGCCGCCAGCTCGAGCACCGACTGCGACGCCTCGCTCGTCACCCAGATCCGCGAGCCGTCGCGGCTCACCGCGATGCCGTGCGGCCGCTGGTACTCGCCGAGATCGAAGGTGTCCACCACCGCACCCGCCGCGAGGTCGATCACGCTGATCGAGTTGCCGGGATCCATCTTCGGCTGCTCGCCGTCCTTGAAGAGGCGGTACGCGCCGTAGTTGCAGACGTAGGCGCGCCGGCCGTCCGGCGAGACCGCGACCTCGTGCGGGCCGCGCCCGGTCGGGAAGCGCGTCGTGACCGCATTCTTCGCGGGATCCACCAGCACCGCCTCGTGGTCCGACTTGTTGAGCACGATCAGCCACTCCGCGGCCGCGACGCCGGCCGGCTCGATCGCCGCGCCCACCACCAGCAGGAGCACGAGCGGCTTCATGACGCCCTGCGCTTCGCGCGTGAAGCGGTCCGTGTGACCGTCGCTTTCTTGGTGATGGTCGCTTTCTTGGTGGCGGTCGCTTTCTTGAGTTCCGCGGGGCCGTTCACGTTTCTCGTGATACCGGGATCGTCCACGTCGATGTAACCGAGGAGCCGGCAGTGCCGCCGGATCGCGTCGCTGAGGTCGCTCGCATCGCGGTCGCCGCGCACCGCCGCCGCGAGCGCGGGCGAGAGCATCACAGGATGGCCGCGCAACCCGCGATAGCGCGGCACGACCCCGTAGGAGAACTTCTTCCGCTCGGCCGGCTTCGAGGCCGACAGCGCGTCCAGCATCATGCGCGACAGCATCGCCACTGTGTCCGGGGCGACGTCGGGGTGGTCGACGGGATGCACCATCACGGCGTCGGGCTTGAGCATGAGCGCCTCGGCGAGGCCGGTCTGGACCGAGGCCAGCATGCCGTCCTTCCAGCGCGGATTGGTGACGAAACGCACCTCGAGATCCTCGCGGCTCTCGTTCCGCGCCCGCAGCAGGTCGATGTGGAGCTGGCCGCGCTCGACGAGCCGCGCGAACTCCTCCTCGATCCCCGCCTGCACGGCTTCGGCATTCGCGCCGAGCACCGTCACGACGCAGCCGCACGAGCGCCACAGGGTGCGGATCGCGTGCGCCGCGAACGTCTCGCTCCCCTTCTTCACGAGCGGCTTCGACTGCCCCATCCGTGACGAAGCACCCGCCGCCAGCAAGACACCCACGACCATCACGACCTCCCCTCGGTGACCACGGATGGTGCGGCCGCCGGAACTCCGGCGACCGCCGTGACGCCGCGCCGCACCGCCACCAGCTCGGCGACCACGCTCACGGCGATTTCCTCCGGCGTGCTCGCGCCGATGTCGATGCCGAGCGGCGTCCGCAGCCGCGCGATGTCCTGGTCGGAGCATCCGCGGGCCTTGAGCCGCTGGGCGAACTTCCGCTGCTTGGGAATGCTGCCGATCATGCCCACGAACCGGAGCGGCCGGCGCAGCAGCTCCTGGACGACCCGCTGGTCCACCGCATGATCGTGCGTCACCACCACCGCGTACTCGCCGGACTCGGCCGGCATCTCGCGGGCGTAGGCATCCGCTTCGCGGACCTCGAGGCGCGAGGTGGGAAACCGCTCGGGCGTCGCCCACTCGGGCCGCGGGTCCACCACGGTGACGTCGAACCCGCAGCCGGCCGCGATCGCGGCCAGCGGCTTCGCGATGTAGCCCGCGCCGAACACGGTGAGCCGCGGGGCCGGTTCGATGCGCTCGAGGAACACGCTCATGGCGCCCCCGCAGCACATGCCGAGCTCGCGGGTCAGGTGCCGCTCGAACAGCGCTCCGGATTCCCGGTTCGCGAACATCCCGGCCGCACGCGCCAGCACCTCGTGCTCGATCGCGCCGCCGCCGATCGTGCCGACCGTCGTGCCCGCCGCATCGACAAGCAGGTGGGCGCCGGCCTTCCGCGGCGTGAAGCCGCTCGTCTCGACCACGGTCGCCAGCACGAACTCCCGGCGCTCGGCGCGCCAGCGGGCAATCGCGTCCCACACCTCGGCGTCGCGGGTCTGCCCCGGCAGGTCGCGGCTCATGGGGGAAACGCTCCCGCGGCTTCGAGCACGGCGCGCTTCACGTACACCGGCACCATCTCGCGGCGGTACTCCTGGTCGTAGGGGACGTTGATCAGTGGGTGGCAGGTGCGATGCGCCATGCTTCCCAGCTCCTCGGCGAGCGCGACATCGAGGGCGCGCCCGCGCGCCGTCTCGCCGACGCCGATCACGCGCGGCCGGGCCGCGATCGCGCTGACGCACAGCCGCGCGGTCTCCACCTTCGAGCCGCCATCGAGACGCGCCGCGAAGGCCACCGACAGCATCGGGAAGTCGATCGCCTGGCGCGGCCTCAGCTTCTGGTAGCCGGCCGCCAGGCCGCGCGAGCGCGCGGGGACGAAGATCCGAGTCACCAGCTCGTTCCTCTGGAGCACGTTGTTGTGGATGCCGTCCCCGACGAAGAAATCGTTGACCGGGGTCGTGCGCCGTCCTGCGGGCCCGGCGATCTCGACCTCGGCCTCGAGCGTGATGAGCACCGGTGCAACGTCCGAGGAGTGCGCCGCCACGCAGCGCTTCCCGGTCGGCACCACGTGGCACACCGTACCCGATTTCTTGAGGCAGAATCCGAGCGACTCGCGCCAGAAGAACGTCTGGTTGTAGTAGGTGCAGCGGGTGTCGAGACAGAGATTGCCGCCGAGCGTCCCCATGCTGCGGAGCTGCGGCCCGGCGACCAGTCCCGCGGCCTTCGCGAGCGAGGGGAAGTCGCGCCGGATGAGCGGGCTCGATGCCAGCTCGGAGAGTCGCACCCGCGGTCCGAGGTGCAGGCCGTCGGGCTCGTCCCGCTGGAAGGCCAGCTCCGGAATCGAGCCCAGGTGAACGAGATAGCGCGGCTCGTGGAGGCGGTGCTTGAGGTTGGGAACGGCGTCGGTTCCGCCCGCCACCAGCAGGCTCTCGGCGCCGTGCTGCTCGAGATGCCGGAGCAGCTCGGCGAGGCTCGCGGGCGCCACCCACTCGTATTCGGGAAGGGTCAGCACGTCAGCGCACCGTCTCCGGCGCGCCCTTCCGGCGCGCCGACTCCCACTGTGCGCGGGCATCGGTCGCGCGCAGCAGCCGCAGCACGGTGGGCGCATCGAACGGCAGCCGGTCGCAGCGGATACCCAATGCGTCGTAGATCGCGTTCGCGATCGCCGGAATGCTCGGATGGAGCGGCCCCTCGCCCGCCTCCTTGGCGCCGTAGGGTCCCTCCGGATCCACCGACTCGATGATGAACGACTCGAGCTCCGGAGTGTCGAGCGAGGTCGGGATCCGGTAGTCGAGCAGCGAAGGCCCATGATGGAGGCCGGCGCCGTGCGCGGCGGTGGCCCCCTTGAAGAGCTGGGTCTCCATCAGCGCCTCGGCGTATCCCATGTAGGCGCTGCCCTCCATCTGGCCCTCGACGTTCACCGGATTGAGCGCGCGGCCGCAGTCGTGCGCGACCCAGATCTTCCTCACCTCCACCCGCCCGGTCTCGACATCGCACTCGACCTCGGCGACGTGCGCGGTGAACGAATAGGCCGGCGAAGCGCCGATGGTGCCGCCGCGATAGTCGCCGCCGAGCTTCGGGCTCTGGTACCAGCCGACCGACCCCAGCGTCCCGAAACGCGCTTCCGCGGCCTGGAAGGCCTCCTTGATGCTCATGCAGAGCTTCGCGGGATCCTGGCGCGCGCAGGCGACTCCACCGGCGAGCGTGATGTCCGCGGCACTCACGTTCCAGCGCTCGGCCACCGCCTCGCTCACGCGCCCGCGCAGGTGGCGCGCGGCGTCGAGACAGGCGTTCCCCGCCATGAAGGTCTCGCGGCTCGAATAGGAGCCGAGATCGACCGGGGTGAGATCGGTGTCGGCGGCCACCACGCGGATGTCCCGCAGGTCGAGACCCAGCTCCTCCGCCACGATGTAGGCGAGCACGGAATCCGAGCCCTGGCCGATGTCAGAGGCCCCGCACATCACGGTGGCGCGACCGCTGCGGTCGAGGCGGAGCTGGACCGCCGACTGCGGCATCTCGTTCGGGTAGATGCAGTAGTTGGTGCCGCTGATGTACATGCTGCC
>DAIUEO010000035.1:0-26570 GCA_036845125.1 Candidatus Eiseniibacteriota bacterium
GCGACCGCCTCGAAGTCCGGAGCGCCGGCGGTATTCAATGCCGCGCGCATGCGCTCGATCGGCATCACACCGGGCAGGTCGCGCTTGTTGTATTGAAACACCCAGGGCAATTTCGCCCGTTCTTCCGGAGTGAGTCCGATTTCTTCGAGCTGAAATATCAAATCTTCGCGTGAATCGAAATTTGCGCTCGCCCGCGCCGGATGGGAGTCGGCGACGAACACCACGCCATCCACGCCCTGCAGCACGACCCGCCGCGAGAGCTTGTAATACACCTGCCCCGGGACTGTATAAAGGTGCACACGTGTGGAATAGCCCTGAATTCGGCCCAGATCCACGGGCAGAAAATCGAAGAACAAAGTCCGCTCCTGCTCGTTCGCGATCGCGAGCAGGCGTCCGCGGCGATCGGCCGGCAGGTGCGAATGGAGAATGCGGAGGTTGGTCGTCTTACCGCCCGACCCCGGGCCGTAGTAGACGATCTTGAAATGAATCTCGCGCGAGCGATGGTTGACGAGAGCCACGACGCCGGCCCTCCGTCAGTCCCCGAACAGGGCGTCCACCTCGCGACTCGCGGCCGCGGCGAACTCCGGCTCGACGACGACACCTTCCCCGAGCCCGACCTTCTCGAACAGCCCCTGGAACACGCGCTCGAGCTCGGCAACCGCGCGCTGGGCGCGGAATCGCACGAGACCGAGGGTGCTCCGGCGGTCGAACACGGTGGACATGATGACGCGGCCCGCCAGCATGCATGAATAGACCGAGCGATTCGGACCTTCGCTCACCACCGCATCCACGCCGCCGTCACCGAGGAGCTGCGCGACTTCCGCGTTGGCGGTGAAGTCCGCGGCAACCAGGCTGGCGAAGGAGGTGGTGTCGAAGTCGCCCACGCGTCCGGCGGAGGTGATGAGCTGCCCGGAGCGATCGACGAGGTGCACAGAGAGCGCGTTGGTTCGCTCGAGCAGCTCGTTCAGTACGCTATCGATCGTTCGAAAGTCATTTTCGAACAGAGTCCATTGAGGCACACAACCTCCTGCACGCATCGTGCGTGAAAGGGACTCTGTGGCACGTCCGTGTCCCGCGCGGAGAACTACCACGCTTGGTCCTTGCGCCACAAGGGCTTTCAACTACGGGTGGCTCGAACCGCTGGACTCCGCGGGGGGCTGGGCCGGCGACTTTGCCGTGGAGCCTGCGGACCATCCGAAGTAACCTTCCGGGGTCGGTAGTCCAGCGACCCCGAGCCCTTCGGCCGATCCCCCCGCCCGATTACCGATTCCAACCCCTGGCGTTCCGCCAGATTCGTGAGGGAGAGCCGCCCATGCACCTGTCCCGATCGATGACCTTGCGAAGCATCTGGTTTTCTCTGGCCACCCTCGTCGCCGCGAACGCGACGCCGGGTGCCTCCGCGTCCGCGAGCGGAACGGCCGGAACGTGGGAGAACCTCGTGACCACGAACACCGACCCGATCACGCGCCGAGGCTCATCTGCGGTGTTCGACCCGGATCGCCACCAGATGCTCGTCTTCGGAGGTATCAATGGGGTCTACTTCAGCGACGTCATTGCAACCCGGCTACCGGGCAATGGCATGTTCGAGACCCTCATGCCGGGCGACGCCGGACCTGCGGGACGTCGCGATCACACGGCCTGCTACGACGCGGCTCGCCATCGCATGATCGTCTTCGGGGGCTGGGACGGCTACTTCCTCGCAGATCTCTGGGCCCTCAACGACGACGGAGGCACGCTGTCGTGGGAACCGCTGAGTCCCGCAGGGGCCGCGCCCCCGGCCCGCTACGGCCACACGATGGTGTTCGACAAGACTCACGACCGGCTGCTCATCTTCGGTGGCTACACTCCCGGCGGAATCACGAACGACGTGTGGTCGCTGTCGCTCTTCGGGACTCCTGCCTGGTCGCAAATCGTCCCCGACGGGGCGCCGCCGACCGAGCGCTACGATCATGCGGCGATCTACGATCCGGTGGGCGATCGGATGATCGTGTACGGCGGGCGCGGCACTACTCCACGCCCGCGATTCACCTGGTCGCTCGAGCTCTCGGGGACCCCGCGCTGGGTGCGCCTCCCGACCGTGGATCCCCTGCCGCGCGCCGGCCATAGCGCGGTCTACGATCCCGTCGAGGATCGCATGGTGATACTCGGCGGTGCTCCATACCAGGGACTCGTCACCAACGAGCTCTGGGAGCTTTCACTCGTCGGCACGCCGACCTGGAATCAACTGGCCCCCTCGGGCTCCATCCAGACGCTTACGGATCAATCCGCGATCTATGATCCTGTCGGTGATCGCATGCTCGTTTTCGGCGGCAGCAACGGTGCCGTCCCCAGATTCTCCGGCTTGAACTTGAATCGCGCAGTGAACGGCGTCGATGCACCTTCGGGACCCAAGGCGTCGTTCGCACTCCACGAAATCGTGCCGAATCCGGCCCGGGTCCAGGCGGCGGTCGCCTTCACCCTGCCGGATCGCGCCCCGGCCCGGCTCGAGGTGATCGATGTGGCCGGACGGCGCCGCTTCGCGCAGGACGTCGGGCCGATGGGCGCAGGCCGGCACCAGATCGGCCTCGACCTCGCAAGCTTCGATACCGGGGTCTACTGGCTGCGGCTCACGCGAGCCGGCGCCGCCGCCTCGCGGAAGATCGTGATCGCGAGGTAGCTCGCTCCATCAGCTGCGGTCGCCGGGTGACTCTGTCGGTCGCGTCAGGTCGCGCACGTGGCGTGCGGCCAGTCGTGTTCGTTACCGTTTTGGTTTTCAGTGCCGCGGACCATGGAGCTTCGACGCCACCCACTCGACCCCGACGACCGTCAGGACGAGGGCGTTGAGGCCGACAAAATTCCCCAGCACGATCTCGTTGTTCGGCGCGCCATCATCGATCTGCTTCAGCTGGATGAGTCCGAGGCCGATCCATGCCGCCCCCCCCGCGAGCTGGCCTTCAACCGTCACGTCCTGCCCGGGGGCGATCAGCGCCCCGCCGGTCGCGAACCCGCCCGTAGCCAGATTGAAGCCCGCGAGCCACTCTCCATCGGAGATGTAGCCGATGCAGGAATAGGCGGCGAAGAATCCTTCCATGAACAGGAGCGGCCCCCAGAAGGAGGGCGGCTTCACGGGCTTGGGGACGAGCGAAGCGAGCGGGATCTCCACGGGCACGTCGGACGAGTCCATGGCCCCGAATACAAGAAGCCGGTCGCGCGTGCGGTCCACGACGAGCCGGGTTCCGGGCCCCGATTCGAATTCCGTCTGCGGTTTGACGCTTTCCCATCGGGGCGGACCGGACATGGAGTACGCCCACAGGCTTTGCTGGCTCCCGTGGTAATACGTCCCGCCCCCCAGGATCAGCATGCGCTGGCGGGCAGGATCGACGCCGGCCCCGTGGTGCCCCCGGTCCTCCGGGCGGATCCCCTTGGGCTCGAGGCGGGTCCAGACGCTCGAGTCTCCGAGCGTGAGCTCCCAGAGATCGTTGTGGGTCCGCGTCGGCGCGTTCCTCATCGCGCTCATGAGGGGCGAGTAGTTCCCGCCGTAGCCTCCGAACACCAGAACACGATCCTGCGCGCTGTCGAGCACGGCGGTCTGACCGTATCGAACGCCCGGTCCTTTGCCCTTCACCTCGAGTCGGGACCAGCGCAGAGGCGGTTCCAGCGACAGATCCCACACCTCCGCCACGCCTCCGCCAACGATCAGCACGTGCTGTCTCGAAGGATCAAGAACCATCGACGGTGTTTCGCGGGGCGCGGGGGCGGTCCCCTCCGGTTCGAGACGTTCCCAGCGGAGACTGTCGCCGAGCCACAGAGCGTGGAGGTCTGCGAGCGTCCGGCTCGTATCCACTCCCCCGAAGATCAGCATGCGGTCGCGGTCGGGATCGTAGATCGCGGCGTGGCGCCAGCGGCTTTCCGGCGGCGGTCCCGCAGGCTCGAGGCGGGACCACCCCGACGCGCTGTCGGCCAGCGAGCGGACCCATACGTCGTGATTCACGTCGCCCGAGGTATCCCGGCCGCCGAAGAGGATCACGCGATCCCGTCGGAGGTCATGAACAACCGAGTAGAAGCGCACGGGGCCCGGCCCCGTGCGGGGAATCGGGCTTACGACCGAATCCGTGTTCGCGGCGATCAGCGAAAGCGTGACGAAGGCGAAGAGCATGGCGGCCCCCGAATCCGGCCCTCGCAGGCCGGTATCCCTTCCCTTGCGTGCGCTGTCCTGGAAACGGGCCGAGTCTACAGCAACCCGGGGTCGGGGACTCTAGCCGCGATCGCCGAGCAGCGGCGTTCCCTTCGGCAGGTCGCGCACGTGGGGTGAGCGCGGCCAGTCGTGCTCGTCCTCGATCTCGCCGACGATCTCTTCGAGGATGTCCTCGAGCGTCACGATGCCGATGAAGCGCCCCTCGTCCTGCACCACGGCCATCTGGCGCTTCTCGCGCCGCATGATCCGGAGCAGTCGCGCCACCGACATCCCGGGCTCGACGAACAGCGGCGGATACATCGCATCCATCAGGATCACGATCCCCCGCAGGCTGAAAAGATGAAAAAGGTCCTTGGTGTTGACCACTCCGACGATCACGTCCGGATCGCGATCCCAGATCGGCATCCGCGTGTGCGCGGTGTCGCGGGCCACCGCCAGCACCTCTTCCTCGGATGCGCTGAGCGGCAAGGTCACCACCTTCTCGCGCGGCACCATCACGTCGCGCACGGTCTTGTCGGACAGCTCGAACACGTTCTGGACGTAGCTCGCCTGGTCTGCCGGGATCGCGCCCGCCTCCTGGGTCTCCTCGACCAGCATGCTCAGCTCGTCCACCGAGTGCACGTTCGTGTGCTTCGAGAGCGGCGGGAGCTTCATCAGCCGCACCACCCCGTTGCCGCAGCGGTTCATGAACTGGATGAATGGGCGGAAGATCCGTCCGAAGACCAGTAGCGGTCCCGCGACGATCAGCGCTACCTGTTCGGCGCGCTGGAGCGCGATCGCCTTGGGCGCGAGCTCACCCAGCACCACGTGCAGGAACGTGATGGTGAGGAACGCCACGATCACGGCAGCGGTGTGGGTGGCCGCGACTCCCCACCAGACGTCGAGCCCGGAGAACACCGGCTGGATCAGGTGCGCGAGCGCCGGCTCGCCGAGCCATCCCAGGCCGAGGCTCGCGAACGTGATGCCGAGCTGGGTCGCCGCGATGGCGTCGTCCAGCTTGTCGACCGCCTCGCGCACCGCCGGGGCACCGAACTTCCCCTGCTCGACCATCTCTTCGACCCGCGTCCAGCGCACCGTGACGAGCGCGAACTCGGCCGCGACGAAGAACGCGTTGAGCAGGATCATCAGGGGAATCCCCGACGCCCCCAGGAAGTCCAGCCAGGTGAAGTGCATGGCGCGGCCGCGCCGACTTACTCGAGCTCGCGTCGCCCTTCGAGGGCGCGCGTCAGGGTCACGAGGTCGGAGTACTCGAGGTCCGATCCCATCGGCACGCCGCGCGCGATCCGCGTAACGCGGACCCCGAGCGGCTGGAGCAGCCGGGACAGGTAGAGGGCGGTGGCCTCGCCGGCCACGTTGGGATTGGTGGCGAGGATCACCTCGCGGATCTCACCGGAGCGCAGGCGCTCGAGCAGCTCGCGGATCCTGAGGTTCTCGGGGTTGGTGCCGTCGAGCGGTGACAGGGCGCCGCCGAGCACGTGGTAGCGGCCGCGGAACTGGCCGGTGCGCTCGAAGGCCAGCACGTCGCCCGGCTGCTCCACCACGCACACCAGTGCCGCATCGCGGCGCGCGTCGGAGCAGATCAGGCAGGGATCCTGGTCGGCGAAATTTCCGCAGATGCGGCACATCCCGACGTGCTCGCGCAAGAGGCGGATCGCCTCGGCGAGGCGGGTCGCCTCCTCGCGCGGAATGCGCAGCAGGTGCAAGGCGAGGCGCTGCGCACTCTTCGGACCGATGCTGGGGAGCTTGACGAGCTCTTCGATGAGCTGTTCGAGGAACCGGGAGCTGTACATGGGGGGCCTAGACCGCGTTCCGGGCCGGCCGAAGCCGGCGGGCGGATCAGAGCGGCAGGCGGAAGCCTCCGGTGATCCGGCCCATGGACTCCTGCATGTTCGCGTCGGAAGCGCGCTGGGCTTCGCCGATCGCCGTGACGATCAGGTCTTCGATCAGGGTGACGTCCTTTTCCTCGAGGATCGCCGGCTCCAGCTTGATCTGCTTGAGCATCTGACGTCCGTCCACGATGGCCGTGACCAGGCCGCCGCCGGCGGTCGCCTCGAAACGCTCCTCGGCCAGCTTCTCCTGCGCCTCGGTCATTTGTTTCTGCAGCTTCTGGGCCTGCTTCACCATGTCGCCGAAGCTCTTCATGAACTTCTCGTCTCCTTCCCGCGGCCGTTCGTGACCGGCTCGGCATCGAACCATTCGATGACCCGTTCGACCATCGGAGCAACGTCGTCGTTGGTGACCCGCTTCGGCGCCGGGCCCGCGGCCGAAAGCGGCATGAAGCGCAGCGCGACTTCGTAACCGAACACGCGGCGCGTCTCTTCCGCCACGACCGCGCGGTTCTCCTTCTCGTCGATGACGGTCGTGTGGAGATCGTCGGCGGCGAGCACCAGCCCGTCGCGGCGGCGCCCGAGGAAACGACTCTCCTCGAGGAATGCTCCCAGCATACGCTTCCTGCGGTTCACCCCCGCCACCACCTCGGTCCACTGGAGCGCGATCGCGTCGTCCAGCTCGAGCTCACCCGCTTCGAGCACCGCGGTCATAGCACCAGGTGAGGCCACGGGGCGCGCGACGGAGGCCATGGGTGCAGCGGACGGCGGCGCCGCCGTCGGAACGGGAAGAACCACGGGGGGCGAGGGCACGGCGCGCACCGTGTAGGTCGGCGGGGGCGCGGCGTGCGCCACGGGCGGACGTTGCGGGACCGGCGCGCTCAGGGCCGGCGCGCTCTCCGCCGCGCGCGGGGCGCCCGCGGTGCGCGGCGCCGTGCCACGCGACGGGGCCGGACTCGGCGCGCCGGCCGGCGCACTTCCGCCACCCAGGCTCTTCTCCAGTGCCTCCACCCGCTCCAGCAGCTCGGCCAGCATCTCCCCGCGCTCGAGCGTCGCCATCTGCAGCACCGCGGCTTCGAGGTGCACCATCGGCTGCGGGCTGTCGCGCATCGTGGTCTGCACGTCGGTGATGATGCGCAGGAGCCTGAGGAGATCGTGGCCCGACCAGTCCTCGCCCTGCGCACGCAGCCGCGCGATGTCCTCGGTGGTCGCTGCCACCAGGTCGGCTGCCTGGGTGTCGACCTTGAGCACCAGGACGTGGCGGATGTGCTGGCTCAGGCCCTCCGCCAGCTCGTGGACGTCGACACCCTTGTCGAACGCCGCGTGCAGCGCGCGGAGCGAAGCCTGCGGATCGCGCGCCGTGATGCCGCCCGCGATCGTGAAGAAGGCTTCGCGGTCGGGAATGCCGAGCACGCGCCGCACGATCTCGTCGGTGATCTTCGGCTCGCCCGCGGTCACCACCTGGTCGAGCGCCGAGACCGCATCGCGCATCGAGCCCTCCGCGTGGTGTCCGATCAGCAGCGCCGCGCCGTCGGTGAGCTCGAACTTCAGACCCTCGGGGTCCCGCGATTCGCGCTTCGCGATCTCGAGCAGGCGGTCGGCGATCTTCCGCACCGGGACGCGCGCGAAGTCGTAGCGCTGGGTGCGCGAGCGGATCGTGTCCGGCAGCTTCTGCGGGTCGGTGGTGGCGAACACGAACACCAGGTGCGGCGGCGGCTCCTCGAGCGTCTTGAGCAGCGCCGCGAAGGCGTCGTTCGAGAGCTGGTGCACCTCGTCGATGATGAGGACGCGATAGCGCCCGCCGGTCGGCGAGAAGAGCACCTTCTCGCGCAGCGCCTGGACGTCGGCGATGCCGCGATTGGAGGCACCATCGATCTCCGCCACGTCGAGCGAGACACCGCTCGTGATCTCGCGGCAGCTCGTGCACTCGTTGCAGGGCTCGGCGCCCTCGCCGCGGCGCTCGCAGTTCAGGGCCTTGGCGAGGATCCGGGCGCTGGTGGTCTTGCCCACCCCGCGCGCCCCGGTAAAGAGGTAGGCGTGCGCAATGCGGCCGCTCTCGAGCGCCCGCAGGAGCACGGTGCTCACATGCTCCTGGCCGACCAGGTCGGCGAAGCGCTGGGGCCGGTACTTGAGTGTCAGTGCGCGATGGACCATGGAAACCGTTTCCGTCCTCGGATACCCCGCGACCGGCCTCTTCAGCCGGCGACGCGGGCCACGAACAAGGGCCAGGGGAACAGCGGCACACCCGAGGAGTTGCTTACCGCTGCTACCTTCCGGTCCTGACGGGGTTCACAAGCTCGAGTTGCGCTGGGCCTGGCCCATTTAATGGTGGAGATGAGCGGATTCGAACCGCCGACCCCCTCGTTGCGAACGAGGTGCTCTCCCATCTGAGCTACATCCCCACGAAAAATGAGCGGCAGGACGCGCCCCGGTACCAGGAGGGTCACGCGGCCATGCCGGGCGCGGCGCATTGTAACAGCGGCCCGAGGACGGTCAAGACCATGCGCCACGCGCCATTGTTTCAACGTCAGGGCGCGGGCCCCGTGCGCGTTTCGCGCGTCGGAACGCTGCACCAGTCGCTCCAGGAGCCCTCGTACAGGATGCCGTTCTCGAACCCGGCGAGCGCGAGCGCGAAGAGATTCTGGCAGGCGTTGATCCCACTCCCGCAGTAGCACACGACGCGATCGACGCGATCGGCGCCGAGCTGCTGAAATGCCGCGCGCAGCGCCGCCGGCTCGTGGAAGCGCGGATCCTCGTTCGATCGCACGTTGGTCCCGTAGGGACGGTTCCTCGCACCGGGAACGTGAGCCGCCACCGGATCGATCGGCTCGACCTTCCCTTCGTAGCGCTCGGCGGTGCGTGAATCCACGATCAGCGTGCGCGAATCCTGGCGCCACTCCTCGACCGTGTCGGCGCCCACCACCATTTCCGGATGCTGAACGGCGTGGAACGACGCCGGCGCATGCGCCGGAACGCGGCTTTCGAGCGGGTGGCCCGCGGCCACCCAGCGCGCGATACCGCCGTCGAGCAGCGACACGCGATCGTGGCCGAAATAACGAAGCAGCCACCACAGGCGTGCCGCGGTCGAGCCGTCGCCGAAATCGTGCACGATCACGTGAGTGTCGGGACCGACGCCCGCGAGCGCCATGCTCCCGGCGAACGCGACCGCGCCGGGCAGCGGATGGCGTCCCGGGCCGGAGCCGCGCGGCGATGCGAGGTCCGTATCCACGTCGAGGAACACGGCCCCGGGGATGTGCGCCTCGAGGTAGGCGTTCCGCCCTTTGGTCTTGTCGAGCAGCGACCAGCGGACGTCGATCACCCGGACGCCGGGATCTTCGAGTCGTCCGGCGAGCCATTCGGTGGAAACCAGCAGCGGCGTGTCCATGAGGGACCCGAGCCTATCACCGGTAAATCCCGCATGTCCCGGACTTGACCCGGTGCGTATGGACGGGCGCTTGCCCCGCCCTTAGGCTGCATGCAGGAAGGATTCCATGAACCAGGAGGGTTCGACCGATGATCATTCGACGAGTGATTCCCGCGCTGGCGCTGTGCGCGATCGTGGCCGCCACGAATGCACGCGCCGAGGTCGATGAGTACCAGAAGACCATCGACATTTTCCGCAAATCCGGCGAGTCCAAGGAATTCTTCGACGGGGCCCACGGCTACGCCGTGTTCCCGAACATCGGCAAGGGCGGCTTCGGCATTGGCGGCGCGTACGGCAAGGGACGCGTCTACGAGCAGGGCAAGCACACCGGCGACGTCACGATGACTCAGGCGACCATCGGATTCCAGCTCGGCGGCCAGGCCTATCGTCAGATCATCTTCTTCAAGGACAAGCGTGCTTTCGTGGAGTTCACGAGCGGCGACTTCGAGTTCGGCGCCGAGGCCTCCGCGGTGGCCATCACCGCCGGCGCGGGCGCCAAGGCCAATACGTCAGGCGCCTCGGCCGGGACCAGTACCGCCGAACACGACGCGCAGCTGGCGGGCGTCTGGTTCAAGGGCATGGCGACCTTCACCGTCGCCAAAGGCGGGCTGATGTACGAAGCCACCATCGGCGGACAGAAGTTCGACTACAAGCCACGATGATCCCCCCGCCATAACCGGCCGGCCCCAGGTGCTCACGACCGCACGGATCGCCCTCGGCAGCATCGCCGTGGGCGTTCTCGTGCTCGCCCTCAAGCTCCTCGCGTACCGCCTCACGGGCTCGATCGCGCTGCTCTCGGACGCGCTCGAGAGCATCATCAACGTGGCGGCGTCGTTCGGCGCGCTGGTGGCGGTCCGCGTCGCGGAGAAGCCGGCCGATCGCGATCATCCCTACGGCCACTACAAGGCCGAGTACTTCTCCGCGGTCGCCGAGGGCGTGCTGATCGTGGTGGCCGCGGGGCTGATCCTGGTCGAGGCTTACGGCGCGTTCATGCGGCCGCGCGGTTTCGAGCTGGGACCGATGGGCTTGAGCACGAGCATCCTCGCGAGCGCGATCAACGGCGGGTGGGCGTGGCTGCTCATCCAGCGCGGCCGGCGCCTGCGCTCGCCCGCGCTGGCCGCGGACGGCCGTCACCTGCGCATGGACGTGATCTCGTCGGTGGGCGTGCTCGGCGGACTCGGACTGGCGACGGCCACCGGGTGGTCGGTGCTGGATCCGGTGATCGCGGTGTTGATCGCCTTCCACATCCTCGGATCCGGCTGGATGCTGGTGCGCACCTCGGTGAGCGGACTCATGGACGAGGCGCTGAGCGAATCCGAGCTCACGCGCATCCGCGACGTGATCGCGCGACATTCCGAAGGCGCGATCCAGGCCCACAAGCTCCAGACCCGGATGGCCGGACGCGCGACCTTCATCGACTTCCATCTCGTCGTGCCCGGCTCGATGACGGTGAAGGAGTCGCACGACATCTGCGACCGCATCGAGCGCGCACTGGGGCGGGAGGTCCGGGGGGCGCTCGTGACGATCCACGTCGAGCCGGAGCACAAGGCCGAACGCTCCGGCGTGGTGCCGGCAAACGAGCCGGAGGCCGCAGAGCCGCAGCGCCGCCGCCGTCACGACCCCAGTTGATGGCGGAGAGAGTGGGATTCGAACCCACGAGGCGGTATTAGCGCCTACACGATTTCCAATCGTGCTCCTTCAACCACTCGGACATCTCTCCGCACGGTCTTTCATCGGCGCACGCCGAATCGGGCCAGAGAAGCTACCGAGGAACGGCGCGGCCTGACAAGCTTGGCGTGCGTCAGGCCCGGCCGGCCTGGGCTTCCGACTTCCACGCCTCGAGCAGCGCGCGCTCCTTCTCGCGGCCGAGACCGGCGCGGCGCGGCGCCTCTGCGGGCCGGGTGCGCTCCCAGACAAGCGTGTCGCGTGCCGACTCGACCAGGGGCCGGAAGGTGAGGCCGGCGGCCACCGCGCGGCGCACGTCCACCTGCAGGAATCCAGCCGGGAAGCCCTCCACGCCTGTCGGGATCCAGAGCGGCATCTCCTCCCACGGGCCGACCTCGCGCGCGAGCAGGAATGCATCGTCGACCCAGACGAAGCGCGCGTCGCTCCCGGAGGCTGCACGGCAGGCCTCCAGCACCTGCACGAACGGAATCGGGACGGACGGACCGGTGGTGTTGAAAGCACCCGGGGTCCGATTCCCGGCGAGACGCACCATCCAGGCGCCGATGTCCCGCGAATCGATCACCTGGAGCAGGCGGTCGGGGCGACCCGGCGCGAGCACGTCCCCGCCGGCGGCGATCCGCGAGACCCAGTAGGGAAAACGGTCCATGTAGTCGTCGGGCCCGATGATCAATCCCGGCCGGACGATGGCGCAGCGCTCGCCGAAGATCTCCTGCACGACGTCCTCGCAGGCGGTCTTGAGCGCGCCATAGAGCGGCAGGAAGTCCGGCGAATTGCGCGGCTCCGATCGATCGAACGACTCGGCCTGCTTCCGCTGCTCGGGCGTGAGCATCGAAAGCGGTGCGGATTCATCGAGCCCGGGCGCGGTCAGATCCGCGTACGCCGAGATGCTCGAGACGAAGACGTAGTGCCCGACCTGCGGTCGAAGCCGCTCCGCGGACTCGCGCACGACACCCGGCAGATAACCGGACGTGTCCACCACGGCGTCCCACTGGCGCGCCTCGAGCAGGTGGAGGTCGCGGGCACGATCGCCGATCAGGTGCTCGGCGTTCGGGAACAGGGTCGCGCCGGTCTTGCCGCGATGGAACACGGTGACGCGGTGGCCGGCGGCGAGCGCGGCCTCGGCCGTGTGCCGGCCGAGGAATCGGGTGCCTCCGAGGATCAGCAGGTTCATGACGGACGCTCCGGGGTCGATGACGAGTGCGCAGATGCTACTCCACGACGGCGCCCGCCGCGGAAGCTGGCAACTCCATCACAATGCCGGCGGCGTTTCGGCTATCATCTGCCGGATCTCATGATCCCAATTGCCCGGGTAACCGTCCTGGCGGCGCTGTTCGCCGCGCTGTCGATGTCCGCGCTCGCCGCGACCCCCGCGAAGAGCCCGGCCAAGAAAACCTCGAGCACCGCGAAGGTGGCTCCGGCGCCCGCGAACATCGACGCCAACGAGCTGATGAAGCTCCACCAGGAATCCGGCGACACCGCGACCGCCGCCGCCGCGATTCCCCGCATCCGGCGCATGATCGCGCAGCAGCCGGATTCGATCTACATCGGGATCCTGCGGCTCGCTCTGGTGAGGGCCCTGATGAGCAGCGGCGCTTCCGGGAAGGACATCGCGGCCGCCGCGGACAGCGCCGAGATGTTCGTGCCGAGCCAGGCCCAGCAGCAGGTGATCTTCCATGCGTCGGTGTCGGTCGCGCTGGCCGAGCGTGGAGGCGCCCCCGAAGCCGCGGTCGCGTACGCCCGCAAGGCCGTGGACGCGGCGCAGGCGACCCAGGGTTACCTCTCTCCCGGCTCGTCGCGCTACACGCATCCACTGCTGTCGTTCGCCCTCCAGAGCCTCGGCACCGTCTACCTCGAGCTCGATCGCCCCGACAGCGCCATCGCGGCGTTCCAGTCGGCCCTGCTGACGAGCCCGGACAGCACCAACCTGCTCTATCGGCTCGGCATGGCCTACGAGGACGTCGGTGACGCCGATCGCGCGATCGACGCCTACATGCGCTCGCTGGGCTCGTTCCCCTGCCGGGACACGCTGGCCTACGAGCCGCTGCGCCTGGTGTACGCGAAGCAGCGCGGCTCGCTCGCCGGCATGGTCGAGAAGGTGAAGACCACGTGCTCCGCTTCGACGCACGCGGTGGCGCTCGAGCCGCGTCGCTACGAGCGGTCCGCTCCGGACTACCAGCTGCCTGCGCTGGATGGTGCCACCGCTTCGCTCGCCGCCCATCGCGGCAAGGTGGTGGTGATCGACTTCTGGGGATCGTGGTGCGGGCCCTGCCGCGCCGAGCTGCCGCACTTCCAGTCGGCCTACGAGAAGCACAAGGGCCACGGGGTGGAGTTCGTCGGGCTCAACTGGGAACGCGCCGACTCGCCCGAGAAGCACACGAAGCTCGCGAAGGACTTCGTCACCGCCAACAAGTACACCTTCCCCGTTCTCGTGGATGCCGGGGGCAGGACGGTGAACTCCTACAGCGTCGAGAGCTTCCCGACGGTTTTCATCGTCGACCAGAAGGGCATGATCCGGTTCCGCAACATCGGCTTCAGCGAGGACATCGCCGACATCCTCGACGCCCAGATCAACTCACTCCTGAAATAGCGCCGCGTTCTAGTCGCGGCGGGTCTTCCGGTAGACGGTCGAACGATCGATCCCCAACGCGCGGGCGGCGGCACTGACGTTCCCGCCGCGGGCTTCGAGCGCCCGCCGGATGTGCCAGCGCTCGATCTCCTCCATCGGCGCGTCGGGCGGCGGGGCCCCGTCTTCGTCCACCCGCGGCCGCGCGTCGGCCGCCAGTCCCAGCACGCGGCGAAGGTCGCAGAGCTGGATCTCCCGCCCGCTGGTGGTCGCGACCGCGGCGATCAGCGCCTGCTCCACCTCGCGCACGTTTCCGGGCCAGGGATACTGCTTCGCGAAGGCCAGCGCGTCGTCGCTGAGCGACCTGCCGGGCGCGATCTTCGCGAGAACATGCTCCGCGAAATCGACCAGGTCCTCGGGACGCGCGCGGAGCGGCGGTAGAACGATCTGGACCTGGCGGACCCGGTAGTAGAGATCCGCACGAAAGCTCCCCGTTCGCACCATCTCTTCGAGATCGCGGTGCGTGGCGCACAAGACGCGGCAGTCCGAGCGCTGCTCGACGTTGCTGCCGAGCCGCCGGTAGGTGCGGTCCTGCAGGAAGTCGAGGAGCCTGACCTGGACCTCGCTGCCGAGCTCTCCAATCTCGTCGAGAAACACGGTGCCGCCCCGGGCGGCTTCGATGACGCCGGGGGCCGAGCGCACCGATGAGGTATAGGCGCCGCGCTCGCTGCCGAAGAGCTGGCTGTCCGCGAGCGCCGGCCCCAGGTGTCCGCAGTTCATCTTGACGAACGGTCCGCGCCGCCCGCTCAACGCATGGATGCGGCGCGCGAGCAGCTCCTTGCCGCTTCCGGTCTCGCCACGCAACAGCACCAGCACGTCGGTGTCCGCCACGCGGTCGGCCATTGCAATCGCGGCACGCAGGCACGGCGAGTGTCCGACGAGCGTCGGAACCCCATCCGTCGCCGCCGGTGCCCGGCGGCCCGCCGCGAACGATCGTCCCAGAACGGCATCGAGGTGCGCCGCATCGAACGGCTTCGGCAGATAGTCGCGGGCCCCCAGGCGCAGGGCCTGGACGGTGCCGTCGATCGTGGCGTGGGCGGTCGTGACGATGATCACCAGCTCGGGATCGGCCTCGTGCGCGCGGCGCGTCAGCTCGAGTCCGTCGAGCCCGGGCATGCGGAGGTCGGTAATGAGCAGGTCGTAACGCTCGGCTTCGAGACGTGCGAGCGCTGCGACTCCGTCACCCGCGCACTCGGGGCTCATCCCGCGCTGCTCGAGGAGCGCGCACAGATGGCGGGCGGCCGTGCCCTCGTCCTCGGCGACCAGGACCTTGAGGGTGTTCACGTCTTGACCGCAGCCGGAACCTGGCTCCCGTCGGGGACGCGCCGTTGCTCGACCGGTTGATCGGGAAAATCGAGGTTCGCCGGGGAGAAGGACCAGCGGCGCCAGACGAGGGTCACTCGCACCTCGCCGCCCGGGCCCACGCGCGACTCGAGCGAGCCGTGTTGAGAGGCCAGCAACGAGCGAACGACGCTGAGCCCGACGCCCCAACCGGCCGCAGCCGGCGCCCCGCCGGCCCGCGCCCGGCTCGTGACCACGAGACGCGTGCAGAGCAGGCTCTGCTCGATTCGAATGCCCACCACGCTGGCCGGTTCCGAATGCTCGGCGGCGTTCAACAACAGGTTGAGCACGCAGTGCCGAATCGCCTCGGGATCGGCGAGCAGCCGTGCCGAGCGAGCGCCCGCCGCGACCTCCACGCGGATGCCCGCCTGGCGGAACGCGGGACCGGCCAGCAGCAACGCGTCCTCCACCACTCCGTCGAGGGACAGCCAGCGCGACGCGACGCACGAGCCGCGGTAGAGGCCCTGGGCCAGTCTCGACAACCCGCCCAGCGACTCGACAGCCGCTTCCAGCGGGATCCGTCCCGCCCCCCCCGCGGGAAGTGCGGCCAACGCCTCGTGGATCAGCCCATTCGCCGAATGAACGGCATTCTTGATCTCGTGTGCCGCGGCGGCGGCGCGGAACTGGAGACGCCCGCGCAGGCGATCGATGAGCCGCATCGTGAGCCAGCCGGTTCCGATGATGCTGACTGCGTGCACCAGCAGGAGATCCGCCGGGATCGGGCGTGCGCCGGTGAGCGCGACGGCCCCGAGACCCGCCAGCGCCGCAGCGGTGGCGATCCAGCACCCGAGCAGGGAAAGGGTCACGGCTGCCGCGAGGATCTCGGCGAGGAAGAAAACGATGAGCGGCGAATGGAGTCCACCGCCGAGCACGGCCAGCGCCGCAATCGCGCCCGCATCGAGGACGATCTGAAGCGTCTCGACCGCGGACGAGTAGCGCCCCCGACGATTCAGCGCGTACGAGAGGAGATTGACGAGCCCGACCAGACCGAGAATCGAAAAGGCGATTTCGGGACGGGTAACCGGCGGGCGCACGACCCAGCAGAGGAGGGCGACGGCGACGAGCGCTGTCTGTCGACCAAACAGCACACGTTCATGTCGGCCCGCCTCGCCAGCACGCAGGGATCGCGCAGACGAAGGGTGCGGCACTATCACGATCAACAACTACCTATCGGGGGTCGGCCGTCCGGCTCACAAACCTCGAGGGGACTCATGAACCCGAAGCGGAGTCGGAACAGGCGGAATCCTCTGCCCTGATCATCACCGAGTCAAGGATTCATGCAAAGCACCTGTGTCAAATAAAAAAAGCGGGGAGGCTCTCGGCTCCCCGCCATGCAGCCCCATGGATCAGGCTTCGACGAGCTTCCGCCGCATCGCCATCCACCCCACTCCCGCGAGGAGCAGCGAGAGGATGCCGACGGTGATCGGCGTGCTCGAGGGCAGCGGTGCCGCCGGCGCACCTCCCGTGGCATCGGCCATCATCTGGGGAGTGAGATTGGCCGTGTTGGGGCAGTTGATGACCTTGGTCAGGCCGACCGCCCGCACGCGGACACGATCCGCCGTGACCTGCAGCTGGAAGTCGCCAGCCGACCACCCGCCGTTGGCCGTCTGGATGCCATCCTTGTCCACGATCAGTCGACCCACGAACACCGCGCCCGCGCCGGAGCTCGTCGGGTCGAGGTTACAGGAGTTGGAATCCGGGTAGACGATGACGTCCAGTCGCGCGTTTCCCGCATCCGCGAGGTTACGCTGGATCATCGCTTCCCCGTTCATGATCAAGTTGGCCGAGGTTGCGTTGATCGGGGCAATGCGGATCATGAAGGAATCCTGCACCGCGGTATCCCCGATCGCAGCCACCTCGTAGCCATCGCGCGAAGGAGAGAGCGCGCCCCTGGCGTTACCCTTCCGCTGGACGTTGACGTACAGCGTCTTCGCCACCGGAGCACCCGGCGGGTCAACCGGCCGGTTGTACGCCGCGATTGCATGAGCCCTGTTTGTGAGACCGATGTTGGCCTCGAAATCAGATGAGAAAACGAAGGTTCCGAACGCTCCCACACCGTTTCCGGGCGGAAGGAAATCCTGATCCGGAAGAGTCGGGATCACGGCGCCCTGGGCAATGACGTTGGCACTCGTCTGGGCGGTGCCATTGGGCCAGGTGATAACCAGCGCCCCGGGGATATACTTGATGGCCGCTGCGGCCGTCCCGGCGAGTGCCGAGAGGGCAACCACTGCCACCGCGAACAGAACAACTTTCTTCATCTTGGCCTCCCCTGCATGGTTTGGAGTCGCGTGAGACGACACACTGAGGCTTTGGGCAGCGAAGAGGCGAAGGGGAGCCGATCGGCTCCCCTTCGTGTGTGCGGCCCTCGGTTTCAGTGAATCAGGCCGTGAGACGGGTCCTCCGCAGAGCCATGAAACCGACGCCAGCCATGAGAAGGGACAGGATCCCGATCATGAGCGGCGTATGTCCAGGCACCGCCTGCGCCTGACTGTCCGTCGCCACCATCGTGGCGAGCAGCGCCGAGTTCGGGCACGAGATCGCCTTGGTCACGTTCGTCGCGGTGACCCGGGCGCGGTCTGTGGTGAGTTGCACGACGAAGTCGCCCGGGGCGAGGCCGCCATCGGCCTTCTCGATGCCGTCCTTGTCCACGAACAGCCGGCCCTTGAAAACCGCTCCAGCGCCGCTGCTTGTCGGGTCCAGGTTCGCGATCACCGTGTCGGGCTAGACGCTGAGGTTGAGGTTTCCGACTCCGGGTCCCGCAATTGTGCGCTGAACCAGGGCTGTACCGTTGAGGATCAGGTTCGCCGTCGTGCCGCCGGTGGGAACGATCCGGACGGTGAACCTCATGTCGATCGCGGTGTCCCCGAGGGCAGCCACGCTGTTGCCGTCGCGCGTATTGCCGAGCCCGCCGCCCGCGTTACCCTTCGAAACGCAGTCGACGAAAATGGTTTTGGCCGATGCACCAGTACCGTCCGCGTCGAGGTTGTAGCGAGCGGTGGCTGTGCAACTGTTCGTCCCACTATTGTTGGCTTCGGTGTCCGTCGCACCAACCCACGGTCCATTGAACGTGTTTAGAGGGGTGCTGCCCGGCGGGAGAAAGTTGATGACGGGCAGCGTTTCGCCAAAGGGGCCGCCGGCCGAGCCGGAGGCGATGGCATTGGCCCGGGCCTCCGCTTGACCGCCGGGCCACGTCAACACCACGGCGCCCTTGGCGTACTTGATGGCGGCGTCGGACACCCCGACGGCTCCCGCGGCGAGGAGCAGAACTGTTGAGACCAGCGCTTTCTTTTTCAAGCGGCACTCCCATGTTGAGCGGTGATGAGATGAGCCCAGGAAGGGCCCGAGGACAGGGGCCGAGGGGACGGCCCGGAAGTCCCTCTGCTCAAGACTCGTGCCGCGTGTCGAACGTCGGATCGCCGCTGAATTCAACAGGGAGCGGTGCGGGGGCACCGGCGGGTTGCGGCATGGTGCCGCAAGGATTCTGCGGTCTTTAGCGAGAGCTCTCGTAGCGCCGTGAATCCACGGAGATCGTAGGGCTGTTGTGGAATGCCACACCTGTGGCGTGACGCGGCGGCAGGCGGGTCCCAACCGACTCCGGAAGTGCTAACGGGCGGGAACGCCCTCCCGACTCGGAATCGAATCGGGCGGAGTGTCCCCGCCCGTCGCGGGCCAAGTAAGGAATGGGAAATCAGGCCGTGAGACGGGTCCGCCGCAAGGCCATGAAACCGACGCCAGCCATGAGCAGGGACAGGATCCCGATCATGATCGGGGTGTGTCCGGGCACGGCCTGCGCGTCACTGTCCGCTGCCAGCACTGTTGCAAGCAGCGCCGAGTTCGGACAGGTGATCGGCTTGATCAGTCCCGTCGCGGTGACCCGGGCGTGGTTCGTGGTGAGCTGCACCGCGAAGTTGCCCGGGGTAAAGCCGCCATCGGCCTTCTCGATGCCGTCCTTGTCGACGATCAGCCGGCCCTTGAAAATCGCTCCAGCGCCGCTGCCCGTCGGGTCCAGGTTCGCGGCCACTGAGTCGGGATAGACCAGGAGGTCGAGGCGACCGATCCCGGGACCGGCAATCGTGCGCTGAAGCAGGGCTGTACCGTTGATGATTAGGTTCGCGGAAGTTCCACCGGTGGGAACGACCCGGACGGAGAAGGCCATGTCGACGGCGGTGTCCCCGAGGGCGGCCACCATGTTGCCGTCGCGCGTATTGCCGAGCGCGCCACCCGCCCGGCCCGTGGACCAGACGTCGACCCACAGGGTCCCGGCCACAGGGGGGCCAAACGGAGGCGGAGGATCCGTGGGGAAGTTGTAGCGGGCTGTGGCTGTCGCCCAGTTCGTCTTTGCAGCATTGAATTCCTCGTCATCCGACCGAACGTAGAGTCCGAAGGCCCCCACGGCGGTGCCGGGCGGGAGAAGGTCAATGTCGGGCAGCGTGAAGCCGGAAGCCCCCCCTCCACCGCCCGCGCCGGCGGCGATGACATTGGCCCGGGTCTCCGCCGAGGCCGGCCACGTCATCACCATGGCACCTTTGATGTAACGGATCGCGGCGTCGGATACGCCGACGACGCCTACGGTGAGGAACAGGACAGCTGCGAGCACTGCTTTCGTTCTCATATGGCACTCCCGAGTAGAGCGGTGTTGAGGATGAGCCCAGCGAGGGCTCGTGAACGGGGGCCGATGCAGCGACCTCGCAGTTCCCCTTCACCAAGTGTCGTGCCGCGGCTCGAGCGATGAATTGCCGCGCGAATCAAAGGAATGTCGCCCGACTTAGCGGCCGGACTGCCGCATGGAGCCGCAGCGATTTTCGTGGGAAGCGGGGCGGATCCCCGGAGGACGGCCGATCGGCGCACGTCTCTGAGCCTGTCGCCGATTGCAGCACTGTTGCCTGATGCCGCGAGGGAAAGCGCGAAGGGGAGCCGATTGGCTCCCCCTCGCGTGTGCGGCCCCTCGGTTTCAGTGAATCAGGCGCGTACTTGTGACCTTCTGATCGCCATCCACCCCGCACCGGCCATCAGCAGGGACAGGATCGTCACCATGACCGGAGTGCTCGCGGGAACGGCAGCAGCCGAAGCATCCGCACCGAAGTACGACGCGAGCACGGCCGTGTTCGGCGCCACGATGGCCTTGGTCAGGGCGGTCGCCCTGACGCGGATGTGGTTCGTCGTCACCTGCACCTGGAAATCGGAGGCGCTCCAGTGTCCGTCAGCCTTCTCGATGCCATCCTTGTCGACGATGAGCCGTCCGCGGAAGATCGCTCCGGCGCCGGAGCGCGTCGGATCGAGGTTCGCGGTCGTGGAGTCCGGATAAACCAGGAGGTCGAGGCGCCCGACCCCGGGAGCCGGATTCGTCCGCTGGATCAGCATCTGCCCGTTCACGACCACGTTGGCATTCGTGGCGTTCACCGGGTTGATCTGGACGTGGAACGAGTCGGAAACCGCAGTGTCTCCGATGGCAGCCACGCTGAAGCCGTCACGCGAAGGAGCGCCGCCCGAAGCGATGCCCTGGAGCAGGATGACCACGGTCCTGGTTCTCGCTGGACCATCGGGACAGAAGTTGTATCGCGCGCTCGCCTGCCCCCAGTTGTCCGGACTCGGGGTGAAATTCCACTCCAGGTCGTCCGAACGCACGAAGGCGCCGTTCGGCGCGCAGACGCCCGATCCCGGGAACGTGGGCGCCCACAACCAGTCGATGTCCGGGACCGTGGGGAGGAAGGCTCCCTGAGCGATCCCGTTGGCGTTCGTCCGGGCGATGCCCGGAATGAACTCGAAGACGTTCGCTCCGGCAAATGCTTCGCCGCAGAGGGCACTCATTCCCACGGCGAGGAGCGCGACGGCGAGCCATTTTCTGGTGATCATGTTCTCGTCTCCTTGGAAGCGGTTGAAACGTTGGGCCACTCGGACCCGCGAAGAGCAGGGGCGAGCCGCCCCTTCAGGATTTCCCAACAACAAGATGCATGCCCCGCCGGTCCGAGGACTGCAATCCGTGTCTGGCGCCGGAGTTGGAGACCGCGCGTGCCAATCGTGGAGGTCGCGAGGGTGTGGCGCCATCCTTCAGCGGACGGGGGCGCGATGCGGGGCCAATGGCACTTGGACGCGATGGAGCCACGGTGGCTCGAGGGTGCGGGAGCAAGCGACAGTGGCGCACCGTGCAGCAGGGGACGGGATCCCGAGGGGGCGCACTGGCGGAGAGGGAGGGATTCGAACCCTCGAAGGCCCTTACGAGCCTTAACGGTTTTCGAGACCGCCCCGTTCAACCGCTCCGGCACCTCTCCGCCGGTGGTTTTACAGGACTTGCGAGCTTCTCCGCAAATTGGGGCGTGCCGACTTCTGTGCTGTTCCTCCCCGATGCAGGCTCAGGGCAGCGGCGGCTCCGTCACGAACATCGCGTTTTCGGGGCGGCCCTGTTTGAGGCGTGCCATTCGCAAAGTCCGACGAAGTAGGCGACGTGGGGTTGCTTGGGTTGTGCGACGGCGCAGGGCTATCCTCGCCGTCGGTCGACGGGGGGAACCGCGCCCGATGGCGATGAATGAAGCGTTTGGGTGGGTGTGGATCCTGGCGGGGTTTGCGTCCGGGTTCGCACTGGGCCTGGGATTCCATCGTGACGACTGGTTGGGCGGCTACGCCTCGCATCGCCGCCGCATGATTCGGCTCGGGCACATCTCCTTCCTCGGGCTCGGTCTCATCAACATTCTCTTCGCATTCAGCGGACCGCGGATCGCGCTGCCCCCTGGGGCATTGTCGTTCGCGTCGTGGTCGTTCGTCGTCGGCGGCATCACCATGCCCGCCTGCTGTGCGCTGATGGCCTGGCGTCGCGTGTTCTACTGGGGGTTCGGGGTGCCGGTCGCGAGCCTGCTCGCCGGGGCCGCGCTCGTGGTTGTGGGAATCCTCAGGCGATGAAAATCGGCCTGGTGGCCATGAGCGGCGTGCGCGTCGAGAACCCGGAGTTGAACCGTGTCGGAGTCAACCTTCCGGGATTCGTCGAGCGCAGCAAGGTCATTGCTTCGCTGCCGAGCCTGTCGCTCCTGACGCTGGCGGCACTCACGCCGGACGAAATCGATCTCGACTATCGCGAGGTTCGTGATCTGGACGAGGCGGGCACGCTTCCGGGCGATTACGACCTGGTTGCGATCGCCACCTTCTCGGCTCGCGCGCTCGATGCGTACCGGCTGGCGACGCGCCTCCGCGAGCGCGGCACCCCCGTCGTGATGGGCGGCCTTCACGTCACGGCCCTGCCGGAGGAGGCGCGCGCACACGGTGTGACCGCAGTCGTTGGCGAGGCCGAGCTGACTTGGCCGCGACTGGTCGAAGACTTCCGCCAGGGACGCCTCGAGGAGGAGTACCGGCCGCCGGCCGGCCACACCTTCGATCTCGCCGACGCTCCGATGCCACGCTTTGAACTGCTGGACTTCGCCCGCTACAACCGGATCCCGATCCAAACCAGCCGGGGATGCCCCCATCGCTGCGATTTTTGCGCGAGCTCGATCCTGCTCACGCCGCGCTACACGGTGAAGCCGGTCGAAAAGGTGATCGCTGAGATCCGCCGCGTCCGGGAGCGCTGGGAACACCCGTTCATCGAGTTTGCCGACGACAACAGCTTCGTCCTCCGGCCTCACTACCACCAGCTGCTCGCCGCCCTGGTGGACGAGGGCATCCACTGGTTCACCGAAACCGACATCGCCGTGGCCGATGACGACGTGATGCTCGACTTGATGCGCGAGAGCGGCTGCCGTCAGGTGCTGATCGGGCTCGAGAGCCCCGTCCAATCAGGACTCGACGGCGTCGAGCTGCGCCGCAACTGGAAACTTGGGCGGCTGGCCGACTACGAGGATGCGGTGCGGCGCATCCAGTCGCGGGGGATAACCGTGAACGGATGCTTCGTACTCGGCCTCGACGGTCAAGGACCGGAGATCTTCGACAAGATCTACGACTTCGTCGCCCGCACCGGTCTGTACGAGGTTCAGATCACGGTGATGACGGCTTTCCCCGGTACGCCGCTGTACCAGCGCCTGAAGCAGCAGGGACGAATCCTGCACGACGGCGCCTGGAACCTGTGCACGCTGTTCGATGTCAACTTCGTTCCCACCGGCATGTCCCCCGAGACGCTCCAGCAGGGTCTGCTCGACCTTGCCCGGCGCATCTACGACCCGGGGTTCGTACGGGAGCGTCGCCAACGGTTTTTTCGCGAGCTGAAGAGCCGTCGTCTGGTCGCACGCGGGCTCGCACAGGAGGAGTTCCGACATGAAGCGTGAATGGATTCGCCCGTTCTTCATGATTGCGGCCGCCTATGACTTCATCCTGGGTGTGTTGTTCCTGTTCGCGTACCCGGCGGTCTACGACTATTTCCACGTAACGCCTCCCAATCACCCGGCGTACATCCAGTTCGCCGCGGCCGTGGTGGCCATCTTCGGAATCGGGTTCTGGTTCGTGGCGCGAGCTCCCGAGCGCAATCGGGACATCATCAAGCTCGGGGTGCTGCTCAAGCTGACGTATTCCACCGTGGTGCTGGCCTGGTGGTTCAAGGGCCAGATGCCGGCGATGTGGGTGCCGTTCGCGTGGTTCGACCTGGCGTTCCTGGCGGCGTTCCTGGCGTCATTGCGCACGCTGCCCGCGGCCGCGGCGCATTGACCGGGGACGAACGGTGGCGGTGTCGTCGGGTCTTTCCATGAGGAACACTGCCGGCAGCGTTCCCAAGCGCCTGTCCGTGGGCCGTGCCCCGCGGATGTGAGAGACTGCGCCGGCGAAGTGGAATTCGAAGACAGGCACCCCACATCAGGAGAGCTTTCGATGAAGAAGAGCCGGCTGTTCGTCGTCCTTGCGCTCCTCGCCGTGATCATCGGCTCCTGCGGCAAGCAGGGCTCCGAGTCGTCGCAGACCCCGGCCGGCGAGACACCGGTCGCCGAGAAATCGATGGGGAAGATCGCTACGCGGCTGGTCAAGAGCTGGATGATCGGTCTCACCAACCGCCGTCCCGGTCTCGACGCGAAAAAGGGCGTTGCGCTGGGCGAGGGAGCGCTGGGCATTCGGACGACTCCCGAGGCCGTCGCATGGTTCGAGATGGTCGACATCGACAGCAACGGAACGCCGGAGCAGGTCGGCTTCATGTGGGACGGTGCCGGCAAGGTGATGTACGCCTACACTCACGATCCGGTCACGCTCGACAACGGGTCCATCGCGGACAAGGGCCTGGTCGTGGCCCAGTTCGGCGAAGGGAACACGGTGAACCGCCCGCTGGGCTCCGGCTTCTGGGCCTACGCGACCACACGCGACACCACCGACTACCGCGAAACCGAGGGCAACCTGTTCGGCTGCCGTTTCGATGCGACCGGCACCGAGACCGAGTGCGGGCCCGGCACGTGGTCCCGCGTCAACAACGACTTCAATATCTCGACGATGGTGAAGTGATCCACGGCAGGGCGATGCGCAGCGTCTGGTGTCTCGTCTTCGTCGCAGCCCTCTCCTGGGGCTGCTCGAGCCCTCAATCGAAGGACGTGACCGCGGAGTCTTCCCCGCCGGGCGGTGGCGACTTCAAGATCGGCATCATGACCGGCACCGTGTCGCAGGGCGAAGAGGACTATCGCGCCGGCCAGCAGATCGCCGCGCGCTATCCCGGGCGGGTGAAGACCGTGACCTTCCCGGACAATTTCAGCACCGAGATCGAGACGGTGGTCTCGCAACTGGTCTCGTTCGCCTCCGACCCCGAAGTGAAGGTCGTGATCGCAGGCCAGGCGATCAACGGCTCAGTCGCCGCGGCCCGCAAGATTCGAGAGCAGCGACCCGATGTGCTCATCGGTTTCATGTATCCGCACGAGGACCCCAACGTCGCGCAGAAGGTCTGCGACCTGGCGATTCAGCCCGATGAGCTCGCGCGCGGCGTCTCGCTCATCGAGACCGCCCAGAAGATGGGCGCGAAGCACTTCGTCCACTACTCGTTCCCGCGCCACATGTCCATGGTTCTGCTGTCGCGACGCCGTGACATCATGGTCAGCGAATGCGCCAAGCGTGGCATCGAGTTCCACTTCGTCTCGGCGCCCGATCCGACCGGAGAAGCGGGCCTGCCCGGAACGCAGCAATTCATCTTCGAGGACGTCCCGCGCGAGCTGGCCCGGTATGGACCGCAGACCGCGTTCTTCAGCACCAATGACGGCATGCAGGAGCCGCTCATCAAAGCGGTGCTGATCGCGAAGCAGGGGTACTTCATCGAGCAGAGCACGCCGGCCCCGACCGCCGGCTACCCCGCGGCGCTCGGGATCAAGATCCCCCCCGACAAGGCCGGAGACATGGCGTGGATCAGCGCCGAGAACAAGCGGCTGATCGCCGAGCAGGGAATGAGCGGACACTTCGGCACCTGGACCCAGTCGATCGACATGGTCGCGATCCGCGCGGTCGCGACCCTGCTCATCGATGCGGCCGCGCAGAAGATCGACGTGAGGGATTCCGCCACCGTGCGTCGGTACCTCGAAGTCGAGGCCGGCGGCCCGGTGAGCCTGCGTCGCTACGATCCGAACGGCAATCTGTGGTTGGTGCTCATGGAGCACGTGACCTACTAACTAGGCGGTCGAACCTCCTGCCGCGATCGCCGGCGTGCTCCCCCGCCCCACGTCCGGCACGGATTTCCGTACGACTTCCCGGCGCCTCGCACCGATCAACGTCGCAGCAGGATCATCTTCTTCCGGTCCGTGAACGAACCGGCATCCAGCCGGTAGAAGTAGACCCCGCTCGCTACCTGCCGTCCCGAACTCGACCTTCCGTCCCAGATCGCGTCGTGGAAGCCCGCCTCGAGCTGTCGATCGACCAGGGTGCGTACGTGCTGCCCTCGGACGTCATAGACCTTGATCGTGACGTGATCGGATACCGGCAATGCGAAACGGATCATGGTAGTCGGGCCGAACGGGTTGGGCTGGTTCTGCGCAAGACTGAAGGACGTCGGGCGTGACGAACGCGGAGCGGGGTTCGTCCTCAGAGGGACCGGCTCGCGCAAGGTGCCCGAAGCGGCGTCCGCCAGGAACGGGATCGTCTCCTGAATGTCGTAGGAGCTCTCGGTCGAGGGGTCGTAGGCGCGGAACGACACGACTTCGCCGTCCGGCACTCTGCCGTGCACGGTCGCGAACGCCCGGGGATGCGCGAGCCCCGGCACCTCGGCCAGGGTCGCCACTCCACGGCACTCGTCGCCGACGAACGCGCCGACCACGACACCGCTCCCCCACGACGCGTCGCCGGAGTTCCGCACGGTGAGGATGAGCGTCATGTTGAATTCGAACTGGGCGGGGTCGAACGGCCACACCGCATCCTGGGTCTGCGTTGCCATCGCGGCGTTACGGACCTGGAACGACGGCGCGGTCACGGGCGCGGTGTTGCCGGGATACTGGAAACTCCCGGGCAGGGCCGGATCCGCCAGGAACAATCGATATCCCTTACCGGGCTCCATCGTGTCGAGGCTGCCGAACCAGCCCGAGTTCCATTCGGCGAAGCTGGCCTGGCCCTTGATCACCTCGTCGCAGC
>DAIUEO010000035.1:26580-27205 GCA_036845125.1 Candidatus Eiseniibacteriota bacterium
TTGGCCGATGAGCGCCGATCGAAACAGCAGGAAGCGATCTGGCAGGCCAATCTCGATCGGTTTAATCAGCAGCGGCAAGAGGATCAATGGCTTCGGGACGCCATGAATTCGTCGGTTGTGAACGGCGAGATTGACGAGCGCCGGCCCGACACCGTTCGCATTCCGGGGCAGGTAGCCGATCCAGTTCCACCCGTTGGCGATCGGCACGGAGGTCGCCGACGGATCGACGAAGACTCCGTCCTGCAGCAGCGTGCCGGCATCGGCGAGCCGGATCATGTAACCCGACGTGTTGTTCAGATGCGTGAGCGACCCCACCCAGCCCACGCTCGTGTCCGGATCGAACACCGCGAACGCGGTCTTGGACTTGATGATGTCGCCTTCCGACGGCGCGAGCCCAGACAGCACGCTGCCCACGCTCATGTCGGACGACAACAGGTTGGTCGAGAACCAGTTCCATCCCGATTCGAGGTCGAACGCGGCCACGGACGGCGGAGGCGTATCGAGCGCGGTCAGCGTGGCGGGAACCAGCGTGGTGCCGACCACCTGATCGGCGAGGAACGGGACGCGCTCGGCGGTGCTCGGATAACGGCGACACCGGTCGTCGTCCCACACCTCGAACCGGACG
>DAIUEO010000036.1:0-856 GCA_036845125.1 Candidatus Eiseniibacteriota bacterium
GGCCCAGGTCGGAGCCAGTATCACCCCCGCGGAGATCATCGTTTTCGGCGACTCGATCGTCGCGATTCTCGCCAACTCCAACCCTTTGGCGCAGCCGAATTCTGTCGTGCAGTTCAACCGGATCACGGGCGAGCTGGCGTCGAGCCGCGGCGCCGGCGCCGGCGCGCGCGTCAGCACGGACGGCGGCCTGAGCTTCACCGACCAGACTCCGGTCGGCGCGCTCGAGGGCGACGCGTGGCGCGCGGCCGTCGACCTCGACGCCGGCGAATGGATGAAGCGGCCCGGCGTGCTGCGCCTGCGCGGCTACCTCAAGGACGTCGACGCCGGGTTCGTGTCGAGCGGCAATCTCGCCGACCGCGGCGCGCTCCGGAGCGGCGTCGGCGCCGAGCTCAAGGCCGGCCGTCTGGGCGATCTCGCCTTCCGCTTCGACGCCGAGAAGCGCGACTCGGCGGCGTCGGACGCGGGCCGCTCGCAGCTCCTCGCCGTGCAGTGGCGCCGCGACGTCACACGCTGGGGCGTCGGCGCCGAATTCCAGACCCGGCACCTCGAAAACGGCGCCGGTCTCACGCTCGACTCCTCGGCCGCGGTGGCCGGACGGCTGTGGAGCCGGGTGACCTCGCGTCTCACCGCGCGGCTCGAGCAGCAGCAGACCGTCAGCGGCCCGCGCGACGACCGCACCACGCTCGGCCTCGACTACCAGCTCAGCTCGCGCATCGGACTCACTGCCCAGGGAACGACCGGCTCGCTCGGCAACGCGGCCGAGGGACGCGCCGCGGTGTCGCTCGGCGCCGGCTCCTTCTACGTGACCGAGCGGCTCAGCGACTGAAGATCGTCTCCAGCGAGAGAATGCTGGCGA
>DAIUEO010000036.1:866-10751 GCA_036845125.1 Candidatus Eiseniibacteriota bacterium
TCCCGCCGGCGGGAGCGCCACGACCGCGTTCGGCGCCCAGGCGCCGCTCGGCGCCTCGAGCCGCGTGTACAGCGAGTACCAGTGGCAGAAGCTCTCCGGCGACGACCGCCAGGTGATGCTGGTCGGCGCGGAGAAGCTCGTGAAGCCGGTCCAGAGCCTGCTCGTGACGCTCGGCGGCGAGCACGGCGAGACCGACGGCCCGGCCGGACGCACGCGCCGCTCGGCGCTCACCGGCGGCGCCGCGTTCACGAGGTCGGGCACGCGGCTCGAGACGCGCAACGAGCTGAGGCTCGACGACGGCGCCGCGGACCGCATCCAGGTGCTGACGTCGAACCAGGCGGAGGCGCGGCTCTTCGGCGGGCTCACGCTGCTCGGACGCTGGCGCTGGAGCGAGACCCGCGACCGCAACACCGATCGCGTCGAGGCGCGTCTCGAGGAGCACGGGTTCGGCCTCGCGCTGCGTCCCAGCGGCAACGGTCCGTCCGCCCTCGCCCGCTTCACGCGGGTGGGTGACGCGCGTCCGGCCGACGTGCTCGGCCAGACCCTGCCGACGAGCCGCATGGACGTGTTCTCGGTCGAAGGCACGACCGCGCTCGGACGTCGCCTCGAGTGGACGGGCAAGGGAGCCACGCGCGTCATCACCGATGGCCCGGTGGACTCGGCGCAGGCGCACACGCACAGCTTGCTCGTGGTGAACCGTCTCAACGCGGTGATCGGCGGTCCGTTCGGAATCGGCATCGAGCACCGGATGCTCACCCAGCAGGAGGCCGGCGACGCCCGCACCGGGTGGCTGCAGGAGCTCACGTGGGACGCCGCTCGTCACGTGCGCGTCGGCGCCGGATTCAACTTCGCAGAATTCTCGGACAACGAGTTCTCGCGGAACGACAGCTCCGTGAAGGGCTGGTTCCTGAGACTGCAGGGGCGCTACTGATGAAGCCGACGATCAAGCCGACCCGCCCCTATCTCAAGAACGAGCGTCCGCCGGTACCCGTGCCGCCGCCGGCCACCGCTCCTCCCGCCGCGCCGCGGCGGGGAAGACTCCGCGGGCTGATGGAGCGCGCCGCGGAAGGCGCGATGGCCGTGCTGATCACGCTCGGCTGCTACCTCGCGCTGCTGATCGTCATGAGTCGGATTTTTCCGTCGACCACCGACCTCCGCGACCTGCTCGCTTCGCGCGGAGAAGAGACCGCGTCCTGGGGTCACAGCAGGCTCGCGGGCTCGATGGCGGGCCTGGCCGATCCGTTGCGGGTCTCGCTGTTCGTTCTGGACAACGAGGTCATGTACCGGGACGCGCAGAGCATCGTGTGGAGTCCGGCCCGGGAAGGCGCCACGCTGTCCGAGGGCGACGGCGTCCAGACCACGCGCGAAGGAATGGCGGTCCTCGATTTCGGCGGCCGCAACCACATGCGCCTCGGTCGTAATTCGCTCATCATCCTGCACCGGCCGGAGCAGGAAGGGCCGTCCCGCCACTCGAGGCCCACCTCCTTCAAGGTGGAGTCGGGAGAGCTGTGGGCGGAGTTCGGCAGCCTGCAGGACACGATCCGGGTCGACGTCGGCGGAAAGAACCCGGTCCAGTTCCAGGCCGGAGGCGGCGGTCCGTCGGCGTTCAAGGTGTCGGTCGGCGAACACCACACTTCCGCCATCGCCGTGTACCAGGGGACCGCCCGCCTCAACACGTCGAGCGGGAGCGTGCCGGTCCGGGCCCGTGAGTACGTGGTGCTCGATTCGACCGGCAGGGCCGGCCCCGCGCGCCGTCTGCCGAAGGCGCCGCGTGCGCTCGCGCCGGCCGATGGGGAGCGTTTCACCTATCGCGACTTCCCTCCTTCGATCACCTTCCGCTGGATCGCCGAGGAAGAGGTCGAAGCCTATCGGATCGTGATCGCCAAGGACCCGGGATTCGAGCGGGTGATTGTCGACGAGCGCACCGAGGAGCCACGCTGGACTCTCGGCAGCCTCGCGGCCGGCCCCTACTGGTGGCGCGCGACCTCGATTCTTGAGGGCGTGGATGGTCCGCCCTCATCGGCCCGCCGCCTGACCCTGTTCGAGGATCGCGTGGCGCCGGTGCTCGCGGTGTCCTTCCCCGAGTCGCGAACGCAGGCCGCCAGCATCGCGATCGAAGGAACGGCCGAGCCGGGGGTCCGGGTGTTCGTAGCCGGCGAGCCGGCCGAGGTGGGAAGCGACGGGCGCTTCTCACGCACGACGGCGCTCAAGCCGGGGCTCAATCTCGTAGTCGTCGAGGCCGTCGATGCGGCCGGCAATACGTCCTACCGCTCGCAGCAGATCCAGCGGGTGGTTTCCTCTGGAGGTGATGACAAACCATGAAGCTCCCGGCGATGCCGATCCGATTCAAGATCCTGCTGGCCCTGCTGGTGGTCGTGACCACGGTCGTGAGCGCGATCACGTTCACGATGGCCGGGCTCTTCCACCAGGACAAGAAGCTCTACGTCTCCGACCTGGCGTCGGTGATGGCGCTGCACGCCGCCCAGGAGGCGGACGTGCTGACGGACGCCTATCGCGATCGTCTCGAAACCTACGCCGCGATCGTCGATGCGCCGGGACTCGCGGCGTCCGAGAAGACGGCCACCCTGCGCAACCTGATCGCGCTCTTCCCGGAGCTGATCGCGATCCGGGTCGACGAATCGGGAGCCGAACTGCTCACGCTGTTCGACGATGCGGCACTCGAACAGGCCGGCCTCACGCGCGAAGCCCTGCTCCCCGCACTGACGGCGAACTCCGCCGCCGGAGACCCGGCCGACGTGTCCGGAGTACGGGTCGCGAACTCGACCGTATCCCCGAAGCTGCCCACGCTCTCCGCCACGATCCTCCACCAGCGGAGCAACAACCGACCGCCGCTCGCCATGACGGCCGTCATCCGCCTCGGGGAGCTCCAGCGCATCGCCCGCCGCTCCGCGGCGCTCAACATCTTCCTCGCGGACGCCAACGGCATCCTCCTCGCGGCCCATGACCCCGCGCTGCCCGCGCGGCGCGAGCGCGCCCGCTCGCTGCCCGAGCTCGGCCCGGGCAGCGCCGCGGTGGTGCTCGAATACGACAGCCCGCACGGCACCATGATCGGCGGGTTCGCGCGCGCACGGATCGGTGGCGTCGCCGCCGGTGCCGAGCTGCCGCGCGCGGCCGCCTACTTCGCGTCGCGCATGCTGCTCCAGCGCCTGCTGATCGTGGCGCTCGTGCTGCTCGTACTGGCGGCGCTGGTCGGAACCTTCTGGGCGCGCCGCATCACCCGATCGATCGCGAGCCTCGCCGAGGCCTCGCGCGCGATCGGACGCGGGCGCTTCGACGTCAGTGTTCGCGAGGCCACGCGGGACGAGATCGGCGCCCTGGCGGCGTCGTTCAACCAGATGGCCTCGGAGCTCCAGGCCCGCGAGCGTGCGCTCAAGACCGCACAGGCCGCCCTGATCCAGTCCGAGAAGATGGCCGCCTTCGGACAGCTGGGCGCGGGCATTGCCCACGAGGTGAAGAACCCGCTGGCCGGAATCCAGGGGATCGTCCAGCTCGCGCTGCGCCAGTCCGACGAGAAGCACCCGCTGCGCGAGCCGCTCACCATCATCGAGAAGGAAGCGAAGCGCTGTCGCACGATCATCGACAACCTGCTCAAGTTCGCGCGGCAGGACAAGGTCGCGCACGTTCCGACCGACATCGCACCCGTCGTCACGGACTCGGCCGCCATCATGCGGCACCAGCTCGCGCTCCATCAGGTGAAGATCGAAAGCGAGATCGAGCCCGGCCTGCCGATGGTCCAGGGCAGTGCCAATCAGCTCCAGCAGGTGCTGATGAACCTGGTGCTGAACGCCGAACAGGCGTTCGAGGGACGGGCCGGACTCGTTCGACTCCAGGTGGGGCGGACACCGGACGGCTGGGTGCGGATCCAGGTGCTCGACAACGGACCCGGCATTCCCGAGGAGATCCGGGAGCGTATCTTCGAGCCGTTCTTCACGACCAAGCCGGCCGGGCAGGGCACCGGGCTCGGGCTCTCGGTGAGCTTCGGGATCATCAAGGACCACGGCGGGCGGATCGAAGTCGAGAGCGCGCCGGACCAGGGCACGACGTTCACGATCACGTTGCCGCCGGCGGCGGCCGGCGAGATGGCGAAGGCCGCCTAGCCGGACACGACGTTGCGGCCGCGTTCCTTGGACTGGTAGAGGGCGGCGTCGGCGCGCGCAATCAGGCCGTTGCCGTCGGAGACGTCGAGCGGGAAGCTCGCCACCCCGAGGCTGACCGTGACGTTGCCACTGGGCATCTCTTCTCGGCCGAAGAAGGGGTGCTTCTCGACTTCCTGGCGGATCCGCTCGGCAACGACCAGCGCCGCGCTGCGATCGGTCTCGGGCATCAGCACCACGAATTCCTCACCACCGTAGCGGGCGCAGAGGTCCTCGGTGCGCGTGGAAGCGACCAGGATCTTCCCCAGCCCGCGCAGCACGTCGTCGCCCGCCAGGTGGCCGTGGGAGTCGTTGTAGAGCTTGAAGTGGTCGACGTCGAGCAGGATGAGCGACAGCGCGCGGTGATGGCGGATCGCGCGCGACAGCTCGCCGTCGAGCGCGTTGCGCAGGTAACGCCGCGTGTAGAGGCCGGTCAGCCAGTCGATGTCGGCCGCGTGCTTGAGGCTCCGGTTCAGCCGCTCGAGCTCGCCGGCGTACATCTCGAGCTGCTCGGTCAGCAGCCGGTTGCGCTTCTGGAGGCGGAGCTTCTCCGAGGCGCGCTCGACCAGCGCCGAGATCAGGATCAGGTCGTCGAAGGGTTTGATCATGAAATCGTAGGCGCCTTCGCGAAGCGCCGTGGTGGCTGCCTCGAGCGACGCCTGGCTGGTCATGATGACCACCAGCACCTCGGAGTCGAGCTTCCGCAGCTCGCGGAGCAGCTCGAGCCCGTTCATGGAGCCCATGATGATGTCCGTGATCACCAGCGGGAACGCCTGGTCGCGGAACGCCACCAGCGCTTCCTCGGCGCTCGCCACCTCCACGGCGTCGTGCCCGTCGAGGCGCAGGACCTGGCCGATGACCCCACGGATCGTCGGCTCGTCGTCGACGACCAGGATTCTCAGGGGGTCCGGGTCCGCATTGGCGGGCTGGACGTCTTCCGGCGCGCGGAGGCGGTCCGAGGATGCACCCTCGTTCTGGTCTCCGTCGGCACCGGTGCGATCGCTCGCGCGGCGGTTCGGATGGGATCCCCGCGGGCTCATAGCGGGCGTCCCGTGAGCCACATCACCGAACCCACGGCGACGGCGAGCCCGAGCAGGGCGAGAACGATGGCGATCCACGGGCGGCCGGTGGCGGCCCCGGTCATGGCGGGCGCGCGCGGCGCGCGCTCACCGACCGATTCGATGCGCGCCATGACGACCGTGATGTTGTCGGGTCCGCCGCGCTGGTTGGCGAGCGCCACGAGATCCTGGCAGGCGAGTGTCATGTCCGCGCCCTGCATCGCCTGGCCGAGCTCCTCGTCGGAGACCAGGCCATGCAGTCCGTCCGAGCACAGCAGGATCGTGTCGCCCGGCTCGAGCGGGCCGGCGATCGGCATCGCGTCGACCTCCACCTCTTCGCCGACGCCCACCGAGCGCAGCACGACGTTGCGTCGAAGGTCGGTGCGCGCCTCCTCCTCGGTCAGCTCCTTCTGCTCGATGAGGTGCGCGACGAGCGTGTGATCCCGAGTGAGCAGGTGCAGCTCGCGACCGTGCGTCATGTAGGCGCGGCTGTCGCCGACGTGGGCGACCCAGGCCTCGCGGCCGCGGAATGCCAGGGCCGTGCAGGTCGTACCCATCCCGCTCATGGTGGGATCGGCCAGGCTCTGCTGGAAGACGACGCCGTTCGCCGCCTCGACCGCGGCCTTGAGCTCGGCGAGCGGATCGGCGCCGGGAGCCTCGCCGTAGCGCTGGACCACAATGTCTGCGGCGAGCTTGCTCGCCACTTCGCCGGCCTGGGAGCCGCCCATGCCGTCGGCGACCATGAGCAGGATGCCGCGCCGGTCCAGCTCAGCCGGGTCCTCGGGGATCCAGGCCGCGTGATGATCTTCGTTGTGGTCGCGGCGGCGACCGACATCCGTGGCAGCAACCACGACCGCACGCATGCGCGTCATCAGCGGTTCTCTTCCTCGGCTTTCACGAGGAGATCGGCGTCGTCCAGGGGATCGAGCCGCAGCAGGTCGTCGCGCAGCGGGGCCGAGGCCTTGGCCAGAGCCGCCAGCGCGAGATCGTCGGCGGGCGGCAGATCCTCGAGGAACACGAACGCGGCGCCCGCGATGAAATAGGGCAGCGAATCCTTGGTGTAGCGCGCGCCGGACTTGTTGGTACGGCGGGCCTGCAGCACCTCCGACAGCGTGGTCTTCTCGCCGCAGGCTTCCTTCCAGCGGGTCTCGACCTCCTTCGCGCGGTTCGGATTCGAGGCACGAATCGCCTCCGTGATCAGCACGTAGGCGTTGATTTCGCCTTCGGGCACGAACGAGGTCCATACCACGCGGGCCTGGGTCGAGCGCTCGAAGCGCTTCTGCGCGAGCGGCGAGCCGTCGGGGACGGCGATCACTTCGTAGTCCACGCTGACCGAGACGTCGCGGATCCGCGCGACCACCTCGATCGGGACTTCGACCCAGTGCTCGGTGGCGTCGCCGTTCGCGTCCCGGGTCGTGAAGCGCCGCCAGATCACGTCGCGGAAGAAGCGCAGGCTGGTCTGGGAATCGATGTCGCCCACCGAGCCCCACACCACGCGCTGGGCGCCGGCCTTCTTCCCGAGGCGCACCGCTTCGGGGCGCGACATGCCCGAAAGCTGGGAAACCGTCATGTTCCGCCCGATCGCGTCGCCGCCGAGAATGCGCGTGAACGTGGCGCCCTGCGCCATGTCGTTGGTCAGGTTCGCGCGCCAGCGGCTCGCCACTTCGGTGCCGAGGGCCGCGCGGTCGTGCGCCGAGCGGAACGGCACCACGGCGACCCGGGTGATGGCCTTCTCCATGGCGATGCTCGCGAGCCTCGCCGCATCCCGGTAGTTGGGGACGAACGCCTCGGCGTGCGAGAGATCGAGGTAGGCCTGCTTGGGTCGCCGGGCTTCGAACGATTCGACGCCGTGGTCGTAGAAGGCCTGCGCCGCGGTCTGGCGAATGATCCGTTCCTCGGCTGCCCATCCCGAGCGGAGCGGGATCGTGGCGTAGCGGGCCGCGTTCATGCGGAACTCGGCGAACTCGAGGACCTGCTCGGCGGCCTGCATCGTATCGAGATCGGCCAGCGCACGGATCTTGCGCTGCCATTCCTCCGCGATCGCGGCGCCGGCGGCGGTCGCCGCGTGGCGCGCGTCGGGGTTGCCGGGTTCCTTGTCGAGCGCGCGGGTCGCGAGCTCCCAGGCCTTCCAGGCATTGCCTTTTGCAAGCTTTTCTTCGCTCTGGCGGGTGAGCTTGGCCGAGCTGGCGCAGCCGACGAGGACCAATGCTGCGACCAGGGCCGACAGAATCCTGCGATTCATGGGGGCCTCCCTTCGACGGGAGGGTTATCGGCGGGCATTCGGACCGGGATAAGCATTTGGTGAGCCGCCCGGGAGGCGCCATTTCCGCAGCCTTGCCCATATTCCGGGCGTGCTCCATTCTGGCCGGGTCGACACATCTGCCCCCCCAACTCCGAGGACCCATGTCGCCCGACTTCATTTACACGATGAAGGACCTCCGCAAGGTGGTCCCCCCCAAGCGCGAGATCCTGAAGGGGATCTGGCTCTCCTTCTACAACGGCGCCAAGATCGGCGTGCTCGGCGCGAACGGCGCGGGCAAGAGCTCGCTGCTCAGGATCATGGCCGGCGTGGACCAGGACTTCATCGGCGAATCGTTCATTGGCAAGGGTTTCACCGCGGGATTCCTGTCCCAGGAACCCCAGCTCGACCCCGCGAAAAACGTCCTGGGGAACGTCCAGGAGGGTGTCGCCGAGAAGATGAGCATCGCGAACCGCTGGAACGAGATCTCGGCGAAGTTCGCGGAGTCGATGAGCGACGAGGAGATGGAAAAACTGATCGCCGAGCAGGCCAAGGTGCAGGACCAGATGGACGCCGCGAATCTCTGGGACCTCGACCGGCAGCTCGAGATCGCGATGGACGCGCTGCGCTGTCCGCCACCGGACGCCGACGTCACGAAGATCTCGGGCGGCGAGCGCCGCCGCGTCGCCCTGTGCCGGCTGCTGCTCCAGAAGCCGGACCTGCTGCTGCTCGATGAGCCGACGAATCACCTGGACGCCGAATCGGTGGCCTGGCTCGAGAGATTCCTGAAGGAGTATGCGGGGACGGTCGTGGCCGTCACGCACGATCGATACTTCCTGGACAACGTCGCGGGCTGGATTCTGGAGCTGGATCGCGGCGCGGGCATCCCGTGGGAAGGCAATTACTCGTCCTGGCTGGATCAGAAGAGGACCCGCCTGGCCCAGGAGGAAAAGTCCGAGAGCGCACGGCAGAAGACGCTCGAGCGCGAGCTCGAGTGGGTGAAGATGGCCCCGCGCGCGCGCCAGGCGAAGAGCAAGGCGCGACTCCAGGCCTACGACAAGATGCTGGCCGAGGAAGGGCGCGAGAAGCTCGAGAACATCGAAATCTACATACCCCCGGGTCCGCGACTGGGCAATGTCGTCATCGAAGCCGCAGGGCTCAAGAAGGGCTACGGCGACAATCTCCTGATCGAAAACCTCTCGTTCAAGCTGCCGCCGAACGGGATCGTCGGGGTGATCGGGCCGAACGGCGCCGGCAAGACGACGCTGTTCCGCATGATCACGGCCCAGGAGAAACCGGACGCCGGCTCGATGCGGATCGGCGAGACCGTGAAGCTCGCCTACGTCGATCAAAGCCGTGACACGCTCCCGGGCGAGAAGACGGTGTGGGAGGCGGTGAGCGGCGGCCACGACACCATCGAACTCGGAAAGAAGTCGGTGAACTCGCGGAGTTACGTCGCCGGGTTCAATTTCCGGGGCGCCGACCAGCAGAAGCGGGTGAAGGATCTCTCGGGCGGCGAGCGCAATCGCGTGCACCTGGCGGTCATGCTCAAGGCCGGCGCCAACGTGCTCCTGCTCGACGAGCCCACCAACGATCTCGACGTCGACACGCTGCGGGCGCTCGAGGATGCGCTCCTCGAGTTCGCCGGCTGCGTCGTGGTGATCTCACACGACCGCTGGTTCCTGGACCGCATCGCCAACTACATCCTCGCCTTCGAGGGCGACTCGCAGGTGGTGTGGTTCGAGGGCAACTACCAAGACTACGAGCGGAACCGCCACGAGCGCCTGGGCGCCGACGCGGACCAGCCCCACCGCATCAAGTACCGCAAGCTGGTCCACGCGTAGACGTGAACCTGACCCGGGGACCGAAGCCTGGGCTCAGGCTGGAGTTCTCCCCGCAGAAGGAACTCCTATCGAAGTTGCGTCGGCTCTACGTCGTTGAGCGTGGATATTTCTATCACTCGCTCTGCTATCTGGATGAGTTTGACTTGCATGGACGTGTCTCATGGAAGCGCTTCGAGGAAGCGTGTCTCACGGCGATCCCAGTGCTGGGTGCAGGACCTCCATTCATCCTGTTCAATGACCGCATCGCCGGGTGGCGCGGTGTTCCTCGCAAGCGCGAACGTTCGCCAATTCGTTCCGGGTCGTTCGTCGAGGCGCTTGGAATCATTCGGCTCATGTCGCATTTCAGAGACGGCACGACCTTCGCAGACAATTACTACATTGCGAACCGTTCGATGCGGTGGTTCATGTGCTTCTGCCATGAAGCGGGCTGGCACCTGTGGATCAAGACCGGCCTCGGGAGCTCGCTGCCGTGGCGCCGATGGCGCCGCCAGACAGGCGCACGTTGGGAACTTGGCCGTAGACCCAAGTGAAGCGACCTTGTGCACGCATGGGTTGGGCAGCACTCAACTGGATCTAGATCCAGTTGTGAC
>DAIUEO010000036.1:10761-22656 GCA_036845125.1 Candidatus Eiseniibacteriota bacterium
GCCGAGCTCTGCGCGGATTCGTGAGCGCAAGCCGGCGCCTGCATCGCGCCGGGAACTCATGAAGCCTGCTCCAAAGCTTCGCTCGGCACCGTACTGGTTGTGGGTACGGCATCTCAGTCGCAAGTTCTCGACGGTGGGTTCGCCGCCGCGTGAGAACTCGTTCACATGATCGAATTCCATGAAACACCGGGCCGAACAGCGCTGACCTTCATCGCTGACGAACGTGCAGCGACCCTGGTCGCGCATCCAGACGGTGCGCCGGACACTCGCGGGGATGTATCGCCCTCTGGGCGTTGAGGGTCGTGAATCCCGTCGCGGTCGTTCGGTGGCCGCGAACTTCGATTTCTCCAACTGAGCAACCAGTGCCTTGAGCGCGCGGTCGAGGATCTCGGCCACGTCACCCGACGGAACCTGATGACTCAACAACTCCTGGGCGTGGCGCAGATTGTCGTGTGCTTCCTGGCTGATGGTGACCTGAAGAGCAAATCTTCGCGGGGCAAGTGGCGTCACCTTGGGCGGCCGGGAGCTCGCAACTGGATCTGGATCCAGTTGGCATGACAAGTCCGGCTCCGGCCCAGCCGGCTCCCCGCTTGAGACAGACGTGCTCGGGCCAGCCATCTCTCCTGAAGAAGGCACGCCAGGACCTAGAGGCGGAGCACCTTGGGACGACAAGGCTTTTCCTGCGACCGGCAACGCCCGAACATGAGAAGGCAGATCGGGGCGCGGAAAGCGCTGTGCAAGGAGTTGCTCGATCTCTGCCTTGCTCTTGTGTGTCGCTTCCGAGAGCAGCTCAGTGACATTGGCCTTGATCAAATGCGGCGCGAGCAGGACGACGCCGCTCAGATGCACCCGGCCGTCAGCAATAAACTCGTAGATCGCCGGAAACTGCCGTGCCACCCGCGCCGCCTGGATGCGCTTGTACGCGACATCTTCGGATAGCTGCAGAACGTGGACGCAGTAGGTGAACATGGACGAGTGCCCGGCCGGCACATAGAGCTTCCGGGCATCGACCTCAGCGATGTGAGCCAGTAGCGCGGCGGTGGTGGCGCGGTCCTGCGCCACCAGTGCGGCCAGATCACGAAGCAGAACCGAGTCGCTGAGATGCGTCAGTGAATATGCGCGCATGAGATGAGCCTTCGCGGGGGCGCGCCTCGAGCTTGGCCCGAGCACGACCGGGCCGTGACGGCTCATTTATATCACGCGTGTTTTCGACGCTCGGAGAGCCTCTGAGAACGCGCGCCTCGGCTGAGCGTAGACTTTTCGCGCATCGCGGAATGTTCGCGCGTCAACGAGCATCGTGCGCGTTTCAGAGACGCGCTGGAATGGGTGCGGCGCGAAGGTCCTTGAAGGGCCACTGCGATGGCGTCAAGTCAATTCCAACGTTGGTGGGGTTGCCGCCGGACATTTCATTCAGGGCTACGGCGTGATCGCCGAATACTCACCTGACGACGATCGCCCTGCGCCATTGTCGGCGCTGGCTCTGCACGAGCTGAACCACATAGACCCCGGGCGCCAGAGGCGCGTCGCCAGTCAGTTCGATGTGGTGATTCCCCGGCCCGAACGAGCCGACCTCCCGAGTTTCCAGCCTGCGGCCGCCGACATCGAGGAGTTCGAGAGTCGCCGGCAACGACGTTTCCAGCGAGAAGGAAACCCTCAGACGCTGCGAGCTCGGATTCGGATCCACTCCGTGCAGCCCGAAGGCGATGTCGATCGGGACTGTCACCCAGATCTCTTCCGTGTAGATCTCACCCTCCGGACCGACCAAACCCAAGCGATACGTGTATCGCTCACCCGAGATGACGTCGCGATCCACATACTCCAGTCGGCCGCGGGGATCGGGCCTGAGTTCAGCGATACGCGTCCACGCTGTGTGGGAAGTCCGTCGTTGCAGTGCCAGGAAGTTCGTGGGTGCCGCTTCGGTGAACCAGCTCAGACGAATCAATTCGCTTGTAGCGTCGGCCCCCGTGAAGGATGCCAACACCGGGACTGCTCCGTCGCGCGCCACCCGGTTCGCGTAGATCTGTTCAACCCCGGATCGCCGATCGGTCCACGCCACAATGACGTTCCCTTCGCCGTCGGTTACCGGTACTGGAGCAACCTGGTCTCCGAAGGCTGTGGATACGGGGAAGCCGTTTCCCGGCCACCCCTCGGCAATCATCCCTTCACCCGTTATGCGCTGGACATAGATGTCGTATCCGGAGGCCCCTCTCTGGTCCTGCCAGGTCAGGAAGACTCCGCCGCTCTTGTCGTAGGCCAATCTCGGCAATTGCTGATCGCCGGTCAGCCTGCAGACGGCCAAACCGTTCGCGGGCCATCCAGGAGCCAACCCGTCGCCATCAATGTGCTGGAGGTAGATGTCGCCGCTGGCCGCGTCGTCTCGAAAGTCCGTCCAAGCGACGAAGGCTCCGTCGCTGCCGTCGGGGACGATAGAGGTCAGAGCTCCCGAGAAGACGAAGTCAGACGCAATGCCTGGGGCCGTTGAGTAATTCGACAGTGGCAGTCCATCTTCGGGCCAGCCGGGAGCGCGGGAACCGTCCGGGTTCAGGTGCTGCGCGTAGGTCTGCTGGTAGGAGGCGTTGCGGTTGTCCTGCCACGCAACGATCACCCCGCCAGAACCATCGGCGACGATCCCTGGGGCAGTCTGTCCGTCGGTAACGGACACCGGGACTGCGGCTGAAAAGACTGCGTTACCGCTGCCGTCGAAGTGGTGCACGAAGACATTGCGCGGATTGAGCTCTCCGGAGGCCACGAATGCGCCCTCCGCTCCGTCGCGGCAAACGACGGAGGGGTACTGCCACGCGGCGCCGCCCCTGTAACCTGCCCAGGTTGCTCCCGGATCCCAGCCGGGAGCAGATGCGCCGTTGACCCTGAACCGTTCCAGCCGAATACACTGATGAAGCTTGTCGCGAAACGTCCAAGAGAGGAATAAGCCTTCGGCTGTGTCGCGTTCGATGTCGGGGAGGAAGTTCCCCCACGTTCCGCCTTCCTGCCCCGCCGTCCCCCGGACCGTCACGCCGCCAGAAGGCCAGCCGGGCGGCGCTGTCCCCTCGCCGTTCAGACGATGGACTGTGATGACTCCTCTGAGTCCCTTGTCGTCGGTTGCGACGATCACTCCGCCGGCACCGTCGGAGACCGCGCGGTGATTGCTCTGGTCGAAGCCTCTGTTGGGCAGAAGCACACCTGGGATCGGCCACCCCGGCTCGACCGAACCGTCCGGAGCGAGACGTTGCGCGTAGGCGAGCAAGGGGCCATCGCGTTTGTCCTGCCAAACGACTATGGCTCCGCCATCGAGATCCGGGACGAGGGTCGGATTGATTTGAGCGCTATCGGTAGGTGATACCCGAATGCCGTCAGGCTTCCACAGAACCGGTGAAGCCTGGCTCGGAACTGGGCACGCCACGAGCGCCAGGGCGAATGAGAGCGCTGATCGCTTCATCGGTCGATGTTCTGCAACCCGAGTATTCTGCCGAATCCGCATGCTTGGCTGCCGGGCAGGTCAGGGGACACTGGTGAGTAAACGCCGCAGACCGACAAGAGTAGGCCCCGATGTCCGAAAAGCGAAGACAAAACCGTCGCCAACTGGATCCGGATCCCGTTGGGATGCGTCCGGGACCTGAATCAGTCCTCGACGTCCTCCCAGCCGGTGTAGAGCATCCCCGTTCCGCGGAGATACACCGGCGACTCCCGGAGCACCACCGCCAGCGCGGTCAGATCATCCGGGCTGTTGACGGGCACGCGTACCGGTTGTTCGCTGCCTTCCAGCACGATCAGGGCGTAGCCGCTCTTCGTATTCGGGTTCCACGCGACGGAGTACTTCGCGACTCTCTTGTCCATTTTGCGATCCTCCCTGGAGTGAATTTCAGCTGCGCGCGAACTCGGTGATCAATCGCGCCATGTGTTTCGCATGTTTGGCGTACAGGTCGATTCGAATGTTCTCGTTGGGTGCGTGGGCCCGGGTGTCGGGATAACCGAGACCGGCGGTGGCGATCGGAACGCCGAGCTCGTGGATGAAAACATGATTCGGTCCCGACCCCCCGATCATCGGCACCAGGCGCATCGGCTGATCGAACACCCGGTCCGCCGTCCGGCGCACGAGCGCGAGAAACGGATGATCGGGATCGGTCCGCCCCGGCGATTCGCCGCCCAGGAACTGCACGTGCACGTCCTTGAAGCCGTGCGTGTCGAGATGGCTTCGCAGCTGGAGCAGCACGCGGGCCGGCGTCTGATCGGGAACCAGCCGGAAATCCACCTTGGCCTTCGCCTTCGCCGGCAGCACCGTCTTGGACCCCTTCCCCTGGTAGCCCGAGTCGAGTCCGCAGATCGTGCACGTCGGCTCGAACACCTCGGCGATGCTGAGCTCCACGCCCCCGGTGAGCCCCTTGAGGAAGCCCTTGAGCCCGTAGCGTGACCGGTACTCGTCGCCGGCGTCGGGAAGCGCCGCCATCAGCTCGCGATCGAGGTGCGACGGGGTCCGCACGTCGTCGTAGAAACCGGCGATCCGAATGCGCTCGTCGGGGCCCTTGAGGCTCGCGAGCGCCCACGTCAGCCGCCACGCCGCGTTCGGAAAAATCGAGCCGCCGATTCCCGAATGCGCGTCGTGGGAAGCCGTCTCGACCGTCAGCTCGACATAGCAGATGCCGCGGAGCCCGGCGTGCAGCACGGGCGCTTCCATGTGATCCACGTACCCGAACTCCCAGACGCAGGCGTCGGCGGCGAGCCGGTCCTTGTAGCGACGAACCGTGTCGCCGAGGTGGATGCTGCTGACCTCCTCCTCCCCTTCGATCACGAACTTGATCGTGCATGGCAGCTCGGCGCCGCCCGCGAGCAGCGAATCGAGCGCGAGCAGGCGCGCGGTGATATGTCCCTTGTCGTCGCTCACGCCGCGGCCATAGAGCTTCCCGTCGCGCTGTGCGGCCTCGAAGGGCGGCGAATCCCACAGCTCGAGCGGCTCGGCCGGCTGGACGTCATAGTGGTTGTAGAAGAGCAGGGTCTTCGCATCGCGTCCGCGGCGCTCGGCGATCACCACCGGCGCACCCGCGGTCGTCACGACCTCGGTGGCGAATCCGCGCGCCTGGAACATGCGGACCACCAGGGCCGCGCATTCCTCGAGCCCGATGCCCTGGGCGGCCACGCTGGGCTGGGCAACCAGCCGCGAAAGCTCGGCGAGGCTCGCGTCGAGATGTGAATCGATGAAGCGGTCGTGGCGTTCGAGGTCGGACACGGGCCGCGATTGTCGGCGGCCGGCCACCGGGCGTCAACGTGTCACGGTCCGCCGGTCCCGCCATGACGCGGAACGACCTTGTTCAACCGAGCGCCGATGTGTTTGGCTCCCGCGGTTCCCGCCACCCGGGGACCGTCCCCGGGCGGAATCGGCGACAGCGTTCGCGAGGTTCGTCCATGAACACGATCATGCGTTACGGCATCATCCTCGGCCTGGCGTGCACGGCGTTCACGTACCTCTTCGGCTTCCTCGGCTGGTACAAGGATCCGGCGATGGTCAGCTGGTTCTACCTGGTGATCGTCGTCCAGATCGTCGTCCTGGTCCTCGGACTCATGAAGACGGCCGCGGAAGGACGGAGCTACGGCGGCCAGGTTTCGGCAGGACTGCTCATGCACCTGGTGGGCGGCGTCATCATCCTGCTCGGCTCCCTGCTCTTCACCTCCGTCGTGTTCCCGGACTACTTCGACGAAGTGATGTCGGTCCAGGAAGACAGGATGCGGGATCAGGGAATGTCCGACGCCCAGGTCCAGCAGGCGATGGACATGACCGCTTCGTTCATGAATCCGTTCGTGAACGCGATCATCGGCTTCGTCTTCACCGTGCTCTCGGGCCTCGTCTTCTCGCTCGTGATCGCCATCTTCGTGCGGTCCAAGCCGGGAACCGGCGTCGCTCGTCCTACGGGAACGGTGGCCTGACCATGAATCGAGCCGCCTTCACCGGCGCCGCGATCCTCGCGGCAGCGCTCGCCGCGGGTCCGGCCGCGGCCCAGATGTCCCACGGCTCCGAAGAGGCACCGAAGGCACCCCTGTTCGAGAACCTGGGCGCGCTCCACCGCCCGATCACCACGCGCTCCGAGATGGCGCAGAAATACTTCGATCAGGGGCTCGCCTGGATGTACGGCTACAACCTCGAGGAGGCGCAGCGCGCGTTCGAGGAGGCGGCGCGACTCGATCCCGAGTGCGCGAGCTGCTGGTGGGGCGTCGGGCTCGCGCTGGGTCCGCATTTCAACCTGCCGGCTCTGCCCGATCGCACGGTGGCCGCGAACGCGGCCGCGCAGAAGGCACTGGCCCTCAAGTCCAAGGGGAGCCCGGTCGAGCAGGCGTTGATCGGGGCGCTGGTCAAGCGTTACGCCGATCCGGCGCCCGAGGATCCCGCGGTTCAGCGCGGGCTCGACTCGACGTACGCCGTGGCCATGCGCCAAGTCTGGAAGAAGTACCCGGCCGATGACGACGTGGGCACGCTCATGTGCGAAGCCCTGATGGACCTCTATCCCTGGGACCTGTACGACGGGGCGGGCAAGCCGCGGCCGGTCACGCCCGAAGTGCTCGCCACGCTCGAGAAGATCCTCAAGCGCAATCCGAATCACGTCGGCGCAAACCACCTCTATATCCACGCGGTCGAGCCGGTGGCCCCGATGAAGGCGCTCGCCTCCGCCGAGCGTCTGGGGACGATGTCCCCGGCGGCCGGGCACCTGGTCCACATGCCGTCCCACATCTATGGCCGCATCGGCGAGTACGTGAAGTCGACGGAGTCCAACCGCAAGGCCGTGGAATCGGACAAAGCGTACGTGGCGAAGGCCGGGCCGCAGGGCTATTACCGCATGTACATGGCGCACAACCACCATTTCCTCGCGTGGAGCGCCATGATGGAGGGACGTCGCGGCGACGCCCTGCAGCATGCGCGGGAGACCCAGCAGACCATTCCGGTGGAGATGCTGAAGGAAATGCCGGGCATGGATTTCTTCTGGGCCGAGACGGACCAGGTGATGCTGCGCTTCGGCATGTGGGACGAGATCCTCAGCCTGCCCCCGCCTCCCGACATCCCCTTCCTCCAGGGAACGCGCCACTTCATCCGCGGCATGGCTTACGCGGCGAAGGGCAACCTGGGCGCCGCCGGTCGCGAGCGCGACAGCCTGGCGGCCATCCACGCGGCGACTCCTCCCGAGGGGATGCAGAACGTGAACCCCAGCAAGGTGCTGCTCGGGATCGCTCTCGACGCGCTCGACGGAGACATGATGGGACGCGGCAACGCGCCCGACAACGCCGCCGCGAAGTATCGCGCGGCGATCGCGGCCGAGGACGGCCAGCGCTACACGGAGCCGCCGGACTGGCCGCTTCCGATCCGTCACTGGTACGGCGCGATGCTGCTCTCGGCCAAACGGGACAAGGATGCGGAGGCGGTATACCGCGAAGACCTCAAGCGCTGGCCCGAGAACGCCTGGGCCCTGCGCGGGCTCGAGCAGGCGCTGAACTCACAGGGCAAGATGGCGGAGGCCGAGCAGGTGAATCAGCGGGCGAAGAAGGCGTGGCAGCGGGCCGACGTCCAGGTCACCGGGTCGCGCGAGTAGGTCTTCCTGAAGTGAACGAACGCGGGCCGGCTCCGGCAGAGTCGGCCCGCGTTCGTTCCAGGAGATTCGTCTACTTCGCGGCCGCCAGCACCGTCGTGTTCTTCGACAGCGTGCACGTGTTGCCGCAGACACGAGAGTCGATCATGAACGCCCACGTCCCTTCCTTCGGAACCTTGACCGCGGCCACGTAGCTGCCGGCCGCCTTGGCGGGCCGCGCCTTGAATTCGAGCTGCTGATCTCCGCAGCGGGCCCACACGACCGGGTGCGCGTTCTTCACCGGCTCGCCGTTCGGGTAGTACATGGCGAACGCGACATCGATCGCCTTGCCCGCACGCAGCGACCCGGGAAAGGTGGAAGGCTTGATGTCGACGTGTCCGCCGGCGAAAGCTGCGGCGGCGACCAAGGTGATTCCGAGCAGCGTGCAGATGCCGAACGTCCGGATGCGCATGGCGGGTTCCTCCTCCGAGAGGCGCCGCGCCGATCGCGGCGTCACAACCAGGGACGAAGATCCGGCGGGAAGTGTTAGCGGCGATCAGGTGCCCGAAACGTCGGACCACGGACGGCGCCAGCGGCGCCAGGCGCTCGTATCGCCGAAGCCCAGGGCGTCCCACCAGGCGTCGTACATCGGCGCATCGCCTTGCAGGATCCCCTCGCGCGTCACCCCGTCGGGGGCGGCCACCCGTGCGGCCAGCGCGTCGTAGACCCGGCCGCGATCCCCGCCCTTCGTGCGGGAGAGCAGATGCCACAGCGTGAGCGCGTCCTCGCGGCGCGACGCGACGAGTATCGCGCCGAGGGCCTCGGTGCGGGCACCCTGGTCCTTCATCGAAACGGGATCGCCGAAGTCGAACGCATGCAGCGCGCGCTTGAACGTTTCGGGGGCATCCGACATGCAGGGCGTACCCGGAGAACGCCCTGGCAGCGACAGGCACTCCGCTCCGGCCGGGATGAAGGATTCGCGGCCCTGTGCTTCGAGGCTCACCCAGCCGAGCTCGACTGCCAGCAGCGCCGAGCCGTCATCGCGCACGCGGAGCGTGTAGACGCACCCGAGGTCCACCGCGAGCGCCGCCGGGGTCTCGACCGAGAACTGGCGCGGCGGCGCCGAGATCACCGCGCGCAGCTCGCCGCGCTCGAGCGTGAGGCGATGATCGCCGCCCTCCGATTCGTTCACCCGGACCCGGGACAGCGGGCCCACGTCCACGATGCCGATCCCGCCGACCTGGACGCGCACGCTCCCCTCATCGCCCGTCTCCAGCCATTCGCCGAGCGGAATACGGTCGGACTCGCGCATCGGACGCGAGCCGATGCGCGCCTCGCCGGCCACGCGCGCGGCGTCCCATCCTTCGACCGGCTTCGGATGCGGGCGGAGCCAGATCACGGCCACGACGATCAGCGCGGCGGCCGCCGCCGTCGCCGGGATCAGCCACAGCAGCCGGGGCCGTCGGGGGCCCGCCGGCTTCCGCGCCGGCAGGTCGAGCGGACGGTCCTCGTGCCCGAGCGGGCCGAGCGCGTGCTCGAGCCGCTCCACTTCCGGATCGGGTTCCCCCGAGCGATCCCACAGATAGTCATCAGGCGTCACGGGTCACTCCCAGCTTCTCGCGCAGCATCGCCATCCCGCGGTGAAGATTCACCCGGACCGACCCCGGTGTCATCCCGGTCAGCTCGGCGATCTCGGGGCCGGTGAGCCCCTCGACCAGGCGCAGCGAAAGCGTCTCACGATAGGCCTCCGGCAGGCCGCGGATCAGGCCCAGCACGGCCAACGCCTCCGCATGATTCGAATCCGGCGCCGCCAGCTCCGGGTCGAGCGGCTCCGCCTTCCGGCGCGCACGCAGAGCATCCACCGCACGATGTCGCGCCATGCGGGCGAGCCATCCTCCGAACGCGGCCGGGTCGCGCAGGGCGCCGATGTGGTTCCACGCGCTCAGGAAGACCTCCTGCACCAGGTCCTCGGCCTCGTGCCGCGGACCATGGGCGAGCAGGATGCCGTGAACCATGCGGCTGTAGAGCCGGTACAGGCTCCCGAACGCCTCCCGACTTCCGGCCCGCGCCGCCCGAACGAGAGCGGCCGGGCCCTCGGTGCTCATGCCGTAACGGACGGATCCGCGGCGGCAAGCGTTAACAGGCAGCTCACCGCCGGCCTTCCGCCCAGGACATGGTGTACCACATCGCGGCGTCCGCTCTTCGTCCCCATTCACGGAGCGAAGCGATCACCGATTCCCATTCGGCCTCGGTCACTCCACCGGTGTCGAGCGTCGCGGCCCGCGATCCGACCAGCACACCGATCAGGTTGGCGACGAAATCCGGGAAGTCGGGGTGACCGGCGCAGCTGCCGAAGAAGACGAAATCGTTCCCCACCGGGCCGGCGCCGGCGGCATGGAGGAGCTCGACCAGGCGCCGCCCGATGATGGGATCGTTGCCGAGGCGGTCGTAAGTCCTCATGTACGCGGCCCACACCGCGGGCAGACCGCGCGGCTCGGGCCAGAGCTTGAGCATCGCGTGATCGTCGTCGGCGAGAACGATCCGGCCGCCGGGCTTCACTGCCCGGACCATGTGGCGCACGACCGTGAGCGGGTCGGTGACGTGCTCGAGGATGAAACGCGCGTGCGCGAGGTCGAAGGTTCCCCACTCGGAGTCGCGGAGCGGCGGATCGAGCACCGAGCCCGGCCGGAGGTCGAGCAGAGGGTCCTCGCCGGCGGCCGCCGCCTGGCGGCGGGCCTCGGCGATCTGCTGCTCGCTGCGCTCGATCCCCACCACCGTCTTCCCGGAGAGGCGCGCCATCGCGCGCGCGAGCTGGCCGAGCCCGCTCCCGAAATCCACGATGCGCATCCCCGGCGCGATGTTCAGGCGCGCGAGGCTCCCTACGTTCATCAGGTCGTTGAGCCGCGTCAGCCGGCGCTGCTCGTCGGGATCGGTGCCGTGGACGTAGACCGAGGCGTCGCTCATGACGGCTACAGGGTACGACGCGGCGGGACCGCGAGGTTGGCGAACAGCAGGCCGCCCGTGAGCGCCACTCCGAGCAGCACGACGCGGAATCCGAGCTCGATGCCCGACGCCACGTCCTTGTCGAACATGAGCATGATGCTGCGGAGCCCGAGGCTCCCGGGAACCAGCGGCAGCATGCCGGGAACCAGTGGCACCGCGGAAGGCCCGAGCTGGAGCCGGGTGTAGACGTTGCTCGCGATCGCGACCGCGAGCGCCGAGACGAACATGGCGAGCTCCGCGCCCAGTGCGCCGGAGGTGAAACGGGCGACGACGAACCCGATCGAGCCCACCACGAGGATGGCCGGGGCATCGCGGAAGCGCGCGCGGAAGAGCACGGTGAGCGCCACGGGGAAGATGGCGAGCGCCACCCACAGGGTCCAGCTCGGGAGCGGCATCGGCTGGCCCGCGAGCGCGCCGGGGAACAGCAGCTGGCCGAGCTTCCCGCCGAGCGCGAATCCGAAGCCGAGGCCGAGGAACGTCATCGAGACGCCGGCGAGCCGTGCGGTGCCCGCCACCAGGTGTCGCGACGCCAGCTCGTTCATCGCGAGCATCATCGTGAGCCCGGGCAGCAGCACGATGATGCCGGCGAGTGCCGCGATCGGCGTCGCGTAGCTGCCGACCACCCGGGTGGCAGCGAGCGCGAGCAGCGAGGCGGCGATCGCCGCCAGCGGCTCGAGCGCGCGGGAGAAGGCGGTGCTCGACTGGGCGCGGCCGAGCAGGAGACCCGTGACGAGACCGACCACGGCCGCCACTCCGATCTCGGCCGGACCGCCGTCGAAAAACCGCGCCGTCGCCGCCGAGGCGAGCGCGTAGCAGGCGAGCGTGATCCCGCGACCGTAGGGCGCCGGCGTGTTGGCCATCGCATCGAGCCGGCGGATCGCCTCGTCGGGGCCGACGGCGCCGCGCGCGAGATCCTCGATCAGCGCATCGAGCACCGCGAGCCGTCCGAGATCGAGCCCCGACGGCTCGACCCGCACGAGCGCGGTGCGCTGGCGGCCCACCGGACCGAACGAGGCGAAGATGGAAGTGGGCGTCGAGAAGAACTGCCCCTCGAGCCCGAGCCGCGGCGCGATCACGGTCATGACGTCCTCGAGGCGCGGCGCCGGCGCGCCCGCTTCGTGCAGCGCGCGGGCGAGCTTGAGGATGAAGGCCTCGGCGGCGTCCGGATCGGCGACCGGGGCCGGAGTCATGACGGCGGGCATGCCGCCACTATAGACAAAAGAGCCCCGGTCCTTGCGAACCGGGGCTCCCCTGGAACCGGAAGGTTTGTTAGTGACCGAGCTTGAGCGGCCAGGTCATCCGGGCGTTCATCGACCAGAAGTCCTGCGTCGAATCCTGCAGCCGGTGA
>DAIUEO010000036.1:22666-24314 GCA_036845125.1 Candidatus Eiseniibacteriota bacterium
CGCGCCGGCGCCGACGACGATGCCGAAGTTGGTGTCGCTCGCATTGGTGTCGCCGGTCGGCGTCGTGATCTTCATCGAGGGGCTGTACCAGCCGAGACCCGCCTTCGCGTACGGACGCCACTTCGGCATCGTCATGGCCGCGATACCGTAGACGTCGTACTGCCACGCCGCGAAGCTGCCATCGGAACCCGAACCGATTCCGCTGAGGAAGTCATCCGAGGCGCCCCAGCCGTGATACTTGATCTCTCCGCCCATGCCGAAGTTGGCCATCATGGCCTCGTACTGGGCGCCGATGTTCCAGCCCGCGCCAGCGGCGTCGCTGAAATCGCCGGTCGGCATGCTGGCACCGAACTCCAGACCCAGGTTCTGGTCGATGACCGTCTGAGCCCGGGCAGGAGCCGCCGCACACAGGACGACGGCCGCACCGAGCAGCAAGTTACGAACGCGCATTCTTCCTCCTCGATAAAGGCCGGCCCCATGCCGGACCCTGAACGAAGGAATTATCGGCAGCACAGGCGCCGGTCCTTGAGGTCTGGATCGCGTTAACCGGAAGTCGCTGGGGCATTTCACCCGCCGTTTGACGCTGCTTCGCCGGGCTCCCTATCGTGCAGCCATGGCATTGGTTCGAATCGAGAAGGCGCGGGACGCGGGACGCCGGCAGAGCGTGGTGTGCCGCGTCGGCGACGTCACGGTCGGGGGCGGGCACCCGGTCGTCGTGCAGTCGATGACCAACACGGACACGGCGGACGCCGCCTCCACGGCCCGCCAGGTCATCGAGCTCGCGAACGCCGGCTCGGAAATCGTGCGGGTCACCGTGAACACGCGCGAAGCCGCGGCCGCCGTTCCCGCGATGGTGGAGCAGGTGCGCGGCGCGGGCGTGACGGCGCCGATCGTGGGCGACTTTCACTACAACGGCCACACGCTGCTCACCGAGTTCCCGGCCTGCGCTCGCGATCTCGACAAGTACCGCATCAACCCCGGCAACGTCGGGGTCGGCGAGAAACACGACGAGAACTTCCGCCGCATGATCGAGGTGGCGGTCGCTCACCGGAAGCCGGTGCGGATCGGCGTCAACTGGGGCTCGCTGGACCGCGCGCTCCTGACGCGGCTGATGGACGAGAACGCCCGCCGCCCCGAGCCGCGCGCCGACCGCGAGGTCGTGCTCGAAGCGATGCGCGAGAGCGCGCTCCGCTCGGCCGAGCTGGCCGAGCGCTTCGGCCAGCCGCACGACGCCATCATCCTCTCGGCCAAGGTGAGCGACGTACGAGATCTCGTGACCGTGTACCGGATGATCGGGGCCGCGTGCGACTACCCGCTCCATCTCGGACTCACCGAGGCCGGGATGGCCACCCCCGGTATCGTCGCGACCGCGGCGGCGCTCGCGATCCTGCTCCACGAAGGCATCGGCGACACCATCCGCGCGAGCCTCACCCCCGAGCCGGGCGGCGACCGCACCGCGGAGGTGCGCGTGTGCCAGCAGGTGCTGCAGACGCTCGGCATCCGCCACTTCACGCCGCAGGTCACCTCCTGCCCCGGATGCGGCCGCACCACGAGCACGTTCTTCCAGGAGCTGGCCTCCGACGTCACCGCGCACATCACCAGCCGGATCGCCCACTGGCGGAAGGTTCATCCCGGCGTCGAGGAGCTG
>DAIUEO010000036.1:24324-26063 GCA_036845125.1 Candidatus Eiseniibacteriota bacterium
GGCTGTGGCCGGACGACCTCGACCTTCTTCCAGGAGATGGCCCAGCAGATCCAGGGCTACCTGAAGGAGCAGATGCCGGTGTGGCGCGAGACGCACCCCGGCGCCGAGGAGTTGCGCGTCGCGGTGATGGGCTGTGTCGTCAACGGGCCAGGGGAGAGCAAGCACGCCGACATCGGGATCTCGCTGCCGGGGACCGGCGAGGATCCGCGCGCGCCGGTGTACGTGGACGGCGCCCTCCGCACCACCCTCAAGGGCGACACGATCGCGGGCGATTTCGCGAAGATGCTCGACGAATACGTCGAAGGGCGGTTCGGGAAGCCTTAGAATCACCGGCCTTGGGTTACCGGCCCGGAGACGCCCCCGATGAAACGCCTGCTCGCCTGCCTCCCGCTGCTGCTGGCCGCGTCCGGCACACCCGTTCACGCCCAGCCCGCGCCCACACATCCGAACCTCACGTACGCGACCGTCGGCGGGAAGGCGCTTCTGCTCGACCTCTACGTGCCGGCCGCGGGAGCTCCGCCGCGGCCGTGCGTCGTGTGGATCCACGGCGGCGGCTGGCAGAGCGGCACGCGCTTTCCGATTCCGCCTTCGGCGCAGCGACTGCTCGCGCTCGGCATCGCGGTGGCGAGCGTGGAGTACCGCCTCACGAGTCAGGCCGGCCAGTTTGGCGCCGAGCCGGTGACCTTTCCGGCACAGATCCACGACGTGAAGGGCGCGGTGCGCTGGCTGCGCGCGCACGCCGCCGACTACGGACTCGATCCCGCGCGATTCGGAAGCTGGGGCAGCTCGGCCGGCGCCCACCTCTCGGCGCTGCTCGGCACCTCCGGCGGCGTGGCGGCGCTCGAAGGGACCGTCGGCGGGAATCCCGGAGAGTCCTCGGTGGTGCAGGCCTTCGGCGACTACTTCGGGCCGACCGACATCCTCCACATCCAGGACATGGTGACGACGCCACCCGGGAGCACGATTCAGCACGACGCCTACACTTCTCCGGAGTCACGGCTCCTGGGCTGGGACGATCCCGGACAGGGCCTCGGCGACGTCAAGGCCAACCTCGCGAATCCCGCCCCTCCCTATCCCGCGCTGGTTCAGCTCGCGCTGCTCGCGGATCCGATCCAGCACGTGAGCCCGGACGATCCGCCGGCGTTCATCTCCCACGGCACCAATGACACCACGGTGCCGATCGGACAGAGCGTGGCGCTCGCGGACGCCTACACCACGGCGGGTCTCTCTCGGCGCTGGCGTCCCGTCACCGGCGCGGGCCACGGTTTTCTCGGCGCCGTCACCGACAGCCTGGCCGCCGACTTCTTCCAACGCGTACTGTTCGCGGACAGCCCCGTCGAAGTGAGCACGGAGTTCCCGACGCCGGCGTTCCGCGTGTGGCCGAACCCTTCGCGCGGCATGACGCGCATCGAAGCGTCGCGTACTAGGGACGCGGCCTCGCGGGCCGCAGTGTTCGACCTGCGCGGTCGGCTGGTGCGCGACCTCGGAGCGTCCGCTGCCGGCGGCTGGACCTGGGACGGACGCGACGCCGAGAAAAGCGAGAGCGGGCCGGGGATCTATTTCGTTCGCGTCGGCGACGGCTCGCAGCCGCCGTTGCGGATCGTCCGGATCCGCTGACCCTCCCCAGCACGAGCATGCTGCTAGGTGCGATTCATCCGTCCCGGGACGGATAGAAGTGAATGATTTGAATGAAGGGTCGAAAGAGTAACTTGCCGCGTATCGATGAAGACGGGTTGCCC
>DAIUEO010000037.1:0-3299 GCA_036845125.1 Candidatus Eiseniibacteriota bacterium
GGCTATGCGATCCGCGACATCGACCCCTACGTGATGCCCGGGCTGCTCGGTTTCGGCATCCTGGCTTCGGCCGGCCTCGGCGGGGTGCTGGACCGGCGCGGAACGATGACGGCGGGGGCGATAGCCGCCGCGTGCGTGGTGCTGTCGCTCGCTCTGCACTGGCGCGCGTGCGACGAGAGCGGCAACCGGCTGGTCGAGGACTACGCGCGCAATCTCCTCCGGTCGATGCCGTCGCGGGCGGTGCTGTTCTCCTCGCAGTGGGACCACGCCGTGGCCGCGACCTACTACCTGCAGACGGTCGAGGGCGTGCGCACTGACGTCACGGTGATCGATCCCGAGCTGCTCCGGCGCTCGTGGTACGTGCGCGAGCTCGAGCGCCGCGATCCGGCTCTGATGGCCGCTGCCGACGCGGAGGCCCAGGCGTTCCTGGGCGAGGTCTGGGCTTACGAATCCGGCCGTCCCTATGACGGGGGCCGGGTGCAGGGCGCCTTCGACCGGATGCGCGACGCGATCCTGATGCGCACGACCCGCCCGGTGTGCGCCACCGCTGAATGCGATCCGGATCCGTTCCACCGCCGGGTGCGGGTGCCGCAGGCGATGGCGGCCGAGCTGTCGGCGGATACCGGTTACGTGGCGCTTCGGGAGGTGAGCCTCACGTACCGGCCCTGGCAGGGGAGGCGCGACCACCTGACCGCCGGCGTCGGGTACGCCTATGCCTCGGCGCTGGCCGAGCGCATCGGCTACGAGGCCCGGTTCGGCCGGTCCGACCAGGTCCCGGCCCTGGCGCGACGGGCGCTCGGGTATCACCCTGGTTTCGGGGCCCGTGATCTGCCACCCATGCCGCTCGACGGCCGCGTGGTGACGCTCCAGAGCCTGGCCCTGTTCGACCGGCTCGCCACAGTGGTCGCCGACTCCGCGGGGGTCGCCGGGGGCCAGCGTTGACACATTTGGAAGGACCGTGCTAGCTTCCGGCGTTTCTTGCGGATACACCCTGGCGTCCACCCGGAATCGGCGCTTCGGACGCCACGTACGAGCCCCACAGGAGGAGTGATGAAGACGTTTTCGGCCCGTCCCGCGGACATCAAGCGGGAGTGGCTGGTGGTGGACGCCGATGGGCGCACCCTCGGCCGGCTCGCGACCCAGATCGCGACCGTGCTGCGCGGCAAGCACAAGCCCATCTACACACCGCACATGGACACCGGCGACCACGTCGTCGTGGTGAATGCTTCGCGGGTGCGCCTCACCGGCAGCAAGATCGAAAAAGAGTCGTACTTCCGCCACACCATGTACCCGGGTGGCGCGCGGTCGACGGCCCTCAAGGACATGCTCGCCCGCCATCCCGAGCGGGTGGTGATGTTTGCGGTCAAGGGCATGGTGCCCCGCACCAAGCTCGGACGCGCCATGATGACGAAGCTCAAGGTTTACGGCGGACCGGAGCATCCCCATTCGGCACAGATGCCGCGGTCGTGGGAACCGGACCCGCGCGGACGGAGGATTCCCTGATGGCGACCACGGCTCCCCGCACGGGGCGGCGCAAGTCGGCGGTGGCCCGCATCCGGCTGGTTGCGGGCGGCGGCGACCACCTCTTCAACGATCGCTCGCCCATCGACTATCTCAAGCGTGAAACGCTGGTGAACGAGGCGCTGCGTCCGCTCACCGTGGTGAACGCGGTCGGCAAGTACCAGATCATCGCGCGCTGCCACGGCGGCGGGCTGACGGGTCAGGCCGGCGCGCTCAAGCTCGCCCTCTCGCGCGCGCTGATGCGCGAGGACGAGACGCTGCGCGCCCTCCTCGGACGCGAAGGCATGCTCACGCGCGATCCGCGGATGAAGGAGCGCAAGAAGTACGGGCGCCCCGGCGCGCGGAAGCGCTTCCAGTTCAGCAAGCGGTAGACGTAGTTCCCCGGGGCCGGCAACGTGCCGGCGCCACATTCCACGCCCGTCCCGTTCGCGCGGGGTTCCCGGTTGCCGGGTGATGCGCGAAAAACGACAGCGGGGCGAAGCGATGACGAAACCCTGAAGGAGGATGGTTCGTGGCTGCAGTGACGATGAAGGACCTGCTCGAAGCGGGAGTCCACTTCGGGCACCAGACCCGCCGCTGGAATCCGCAGATGAAGAGATTCATCTTCATGGAGCGGAACGGCATCTACATCATCGACCTCCAGAAGACGCTCCAGTGCGTCGAGGAGGCGCGCAAGACCATTCTCCAGGTGGTGCGCGGCGGGGGCCACGTCCTGTTCGTCGGCACCAAGAAGCAGGCCAAGCCGATCGTCCTCGAAGAGGCGAAGCGCTCGGGCATGTACTCGGTGACCGAGCGCTGGCCGGGCGGCATGCTCACCAACTTCAAGACCATCCGCACCAGCATCAAGCGGCTCAAGGACCTCGACAAGATGGCCGAGGACGGCACCTTCGAGAAGCTCGCGAAGAAGGAAGTATCGCGCCTCCAGCGCGAGCGCGAGCGGCTCGAGTTCTCGTTCGCGGGCATCAAGGACATGCCGGGGCTGCCGTCGCTCCTGTTCATCGTGGACACCAAGAAGGAACGCATCGCGGTGGCCGAGGCCAACCGCCTGCGGATTCCGATCGTCGGCGTCGTGGACACCAACTGCGACCCGACCGTGATCGACTTCCCGCTGCCGGGGAACGACGACGCGATCCGCTCGATCCGGCTGTTCGCCTCGATGGTGGCGGGCACCGTGATGGACGCGAAGGCGTTCGCGCTCGAAGGCGGCGACCAGACCGTTTCGTTCGGCGGCGACGCCGGTGAGAACGAGGGACGTCAGCCGGAGCCTGCAGCCGTCCAGGGCTGACGCAGTTCTGCATGTGACTTTACCGAACACCCCACGGCGTTCGGACATCGAGATCGATCCCAACGCCCGCCGTTCTCCGAACGCGCGGGCGTTCCAACGGACAGAGGAGCCATTCGGATGACCACGACGATCACCGCGGATCAGGTGCGGCAGCTCCGGGAGAAAACCGGGGCCGGAATGATGGAGTGCAAGAAGGCGCTCGCCGAAACCGGCGGCGACTTCGACAGGGCGATCGACGCCCTGCGGAAGGCGGGCATCGCGCGCATGGAAGGCCGCAGCGGCCGCGTCGCCAGCGAGGGCCTGGTGGAGTCTTACATCCATCCCGGCAACCGGGTCGGCGTGCTCATCGAGGTCAACTGCGAGACCGACTTCGTGGCGCGCACCGCGGAGTTCGGCGACCTGGTGCGCAACATCGCCATGCAGGTGGCGGCGGCGGGCGCCGAGTTCGTGCGGCGCGAGGAGGTGCCGGCCGAGCGCGTTGCCCGTGAGCGCG
>DAIUEO010000037.1:3309-26028 GCA_036845125.1 Candidatus Eiseniibacteriota bacterium
ATCCTGGCCGCCCAGGTGGAGGGCCAGGGCAAGCCGGCCACCATCATCGAGAAGATCCTGACCGGCAAGCTCGACAAGTTCTACTCCGAGATCTGCCTGCTCGAGCAGCCGTACATCCGCGACGACAAGGTCACGGTGCAGCAGCTGGTGCAGGAAGCCTCGAGCAAGACCGGCGAGAACATCGTCGTGCGCCGGTTCTCGCGGTTCCGCCTCGGCGAGGAGTGACGTGGCGGCGCGTTACCAGCGCATCCTGCTCAAGCTGAGCGGCGAGCAGCTCGCCGGCGGCGCGGGCCACGGCATCGACGAGAAGTTCATGGCCGACCTCGCGGACGAGATCAGCGAGGTCCACGATCTCGGGGTCCAGATCGGGATCGTGTGCGGCGGCGGGAACATTTTCCGCGGCCTGGCCGCGAGCACGCGCGGCATGGACCGGGTGGGCGCCGACTACATGGGCATGCTCGCCACGGTGATCAACGGGCTCGCGCTCCAGCATTCGCTCGAAAAGCGCGGGCGTTACACGCGCGTGATGTCGGCGATCGAGATGAACCGCGTGTGCGAGCCGTACATCCGGCGGCGCGCGGTGCGGCATCTCGAGAAGGGGCGGATCGTCGTGCTGGCCGCCGGCACCGGAAACCCCTACTTCACGACCGACACCGCGGCGGCGCTGCGCGCCATCGAGGTCGGCGCCGATGTGATCCTCAAGGCCACCAAGGTGGACGGCATCTACAGCGCCGATCCGATGAAGGATCCGAACGCGACGTTCTTCCCTAAGATCGGCTACATGGATATTCTGAGCCGCGGCCTCAAGGTGATGGATTCCACGGCGATTTCGCTCTGTATGGAGAACCGTATTCCGATCGTCGTGTTCAACTCCGGCGTGCGCGGCAACCTGCGCCGGGTGGTCGATGGTGAGACGGTGGGGACGTTGGTCCAGGGGGAGACGCTGTCATGACGGCAAAGCTTCTCGCGATGGCCGAGGATCGGATGAAGAAGGCCCTCGAACAGGTGCGGCGCGAGTTCAGCGGGATCCGCGGGGGCAAAGCGACGCCGGCCCTGCTGGATACGGTGCGGGTCGAGGCCTACGGCCAGAACGTGCCCATCGCGCAGGTGGGCTCGGTGTCGGCGCCCGAGCCGCGGCTGCTCCTGATCCAGCCGTGGGACAAGAGCCTCATCAAGGCGATCGTGCGCGGCATCCAGCAGTCCGACTCGGGGCTCAACCCGCTCGACGACGGCGCCGTGATCCGGATTCCGATCCCGGCCCTCACCGAGGAGCGTCGCCGCGACTTCGCCAAGGTGCTGGCCAAGCTCGCCGAGGAAGGTCGCGTGCACGTGCGCCAGGTGCGCCACGACCTCAACAAGGAGGTCAAGTCCGAGGAGCACGAGCACGAGATCTCCGAGGACGACGCCAAGCGCCTGCTCGCCGACGTTCAGAAGCTCACCGACCGCTACGTGGCGATGATCGACGAGATCCTGAAGAAGAAGACCGCCGAGGTGATGGAAGTCTGACGCGCGCCCCGTCTCAGGACGCGGTCGCCGAGCGGCGGCCGGAAGCTCTCGATCCGGAAGTTCTGCGCCGCGGTCCGGTGCCGCGCCACGTGGCGATCATCATGGACGGGAACGGTCGCTGGGCGAAGTCGCGCGGGGTCGCGCGCGTGATGGGGCATCGCGCCGGCCGGGCGGCGGTGCGCGACACCGTCGAGGGTGCGATCGCGCTCGGCGTCGAGTTCCTCACGCTCTACACCTTCTCGACCGAGAACTGGGGACGGCCCGCGCGCGAGGTCGAGGCCCTGATGACGATCCTCTCCGAGACGCTGCGCGGTGAGCTCGATGCGCTCGACGAGAATCGCGTGCGTCTCGGGGTGATCGGCCGGCTGCAAGACTTGCCGCGCCACGCGCGCGCGGTGGTCGAGGGGGCGCAGCGGCGTCTCGCCGGCAACGACGGGCTCCAGCTCAACCTCGCGCTCTCCTACAGCGGGCGGACCGAGATCGTCGAGGCGATGCGCCGGATCGTGGCCGACGGCCTGGATCCGGAGCGGATCGACGCCGCCGCGATCGAGCAGCGCCTCGAGACCGCCGGCCTGCCCGATCCGGACCTCCTGATCCGGACGAGCGGCGAGATGCGCCTCTCGAACTTCATGCTGTGGCAGCTCGCCTACACCGAGATCTGGATCACAGGCGTGCTGTGGCCGGACTTCCGGCGGCAGCATCTGTACGAGGCGGTGGCCGAATACCAGGGGCGGCACCGCCGGTTCGGGCGCGTGGAGTGACCGAGCCTCCCACTCCGGCCCCCGCGGTGACCGCGCCGGATGCGAAGCGGTCGGGCTGGTCGCTGCCGCTCCGGGTCGCAAGCGGCGTGCTGTTCGTTCCGCTGCTCATCGTGCTGGCACGCGCCGGCGGCGCGGCGTTCGTCGGTCTGGTGCTGCTTCAGGCCGCACTCGCCACGGCCGAGTTCCATCGCCTGCTCGAGGCGCGCGGCATCCGGCCGAACCGCCTCCTCGGCCAGCTCGCGACGTTCGGCGTCGTGCTCGCCGCCTTCCGCCCGCACTTCGCGCCCATCGACCTGGCCGGCACGCTCGCGCTGCTGCTTCTGCTGGCACTCGGCCTCAGGCGCCCGCGCACCGCGGTCGTCGACGGCATGGCCGGGACGCTGTTCGGCGTCGCCTACGTCGGCTGGCTCTCGGCGCACTTCGTCCTGCTGCGCGAGCTGCCGTGGCAGGTCGGCGTCGAATACCCGCAAGGGGCGTCATTCGTGCTGCTGGCCTTCCTGCTGACCTGGGGATGCGACACCGCGGCGTTCCTCGTGGGCCGGACGTTCGGCCGGCGGCGTCCGTGGAGCTGGATCTCGCCCAAGAAGTCGCTCGAAGGCTCGATGGCGGGATTCGTGGCAGCCATCGTGCTCGCGTTCGTGGCGCGCGCCTGGTTCGCCCCGTATCTCCGGATCGGCGATGCCATCGCGCTCGGCGTGCTGGTCGGGCTGTTCGGCCAGGTCGGCGATCTGGTGGAGTCGCTGCTCAAGCGCGAGGCGCAGGCCGGCGACTCGTCCGATCTCATCCCCGGACACGGCGGCGTGCTCGACCGATTCGACAGCCTCTATTTCGCCGCGCCGGTCGTGTACTACTACCTGCGCTCGGTGGTGTTCGGAGCGTTCTAGGAGGGACCATGCCGGAGCGCAGGCGCCGCGTGACCGTGCTGGGAGCGACCGGTTCGATCGGCCGCCAGACGCTGGACGTCATTGCCGGTGCACCCGACCGGCTCGAAGTCGCGGCACTCGCGGCGGGACGCGACCTCGACGGGTTGTGCGAGCTGGCCGCGCGCCTGCGCCCCCGGGTGCTCGCCCTCGAAGCGGCCGCCCATCCGGCGGAAGCGCGTGCGCGCCTCGCCGCCGCCTCCCCGGGCTCCGAGATTCGCGTGGGGAAGGGCTCGAGCGAAGCGCTCGCGCGCGAGGTGGACGCCGAGATCGTGGTGAATGGCGTGGTGGGGGCGGCGGGCCTCGGTCCGACGCTCGCCGCCCTCGGTCGCGGCGCACGTGTCGCGCTCGCCAACAAGGAGACGCTGGTCGTGGGCGGCCCGCTCGTGCGTCGGGCCCTCGCGCGCGGCGGCGAGCTGATGCCGGTCGACAGCGAGCACAGCGCGGTGTGGCAGTGCCTGGGCGGCCGGCCCGCCGCCGAGGTGCGACGCGTCACGCTCACCGCCTCGGGCGGCGCACTGCGCGATCACCCCGACTGGCGGAAGGCTTCGATCACGGAGGTGCTCGCGCACCCGGTGTGGAGCATGGGCCGCCGCATCACGGTCGACTCGGCACTGCTCGTCAACAAGGGGCTCGAGCTGATCGAGGCGCACTGGCTGTTCGATCTCCCGTGGGACCGGCTGGATGCCGTGCTCCATCCGCAGGCGCTGGTGCACGCGATCGTGACGTTCCGCGACGGCTCGACGCTGCTCCAGGCGGCGCCCCCCGACATGCGGCTCCCGATCCGGCTCGCCTGCTCGTGGCCGGAGCACTGGGAGGCGCCGCTCGAGGAGCTGCCGATCACCGCGCTTTCGTCGCTCCAGTTCGCGCCGATCGATCCGGCGAACCACCCGGGGTTCCGCCTCGCGGTCGAGGCCGGCAAGGCGGGCGGCGTCGCGCCCTGCGTGTTCAACGCCGCCGACGAGGTCGCCGTGGAGGCGTTCCTCGACGGCGCGATTCCGCTCGGCGAGGTGCCGGCGATCGTCGAGCACGTGCTCGCGTCGATTCCGCCGGATCCGGTGGAATCGCTCGAGCAGCTGCGCGAGGTCGATGCCCGGGCCCGCGCCCGGGCGACCCAGCGGCTCGCCGGCAGTGCTTAGGTGAGACGTCTGGAGGAGAAGGTCCTGGGTCCCGACGCCGCACGATCGGTCATCGCGAAATGGCGGGCCGACGGCGTGCCCGTGGTGCTCGCGATCGGTGCATTCGATCCGCTGGAGGCGGCCGACGCGCGCGATCTCGCGGCCCTGCGTCCGCCCGGTGCGCGGCTGGTGGTGGGCGTGAGCCGTGACGACGTCGTTGCGACGCTCGGCGCCGGCCGGCCGGTGGTGCCGTTCGAGGACCGCTGCCGGGTGGCGGCGGCACTCGCGGTGGTGGACCTCGTGGTGGAAGCCGGAGCGGATGCGGTGGCCCTCTCGCGCGCGCTCGGGCTCGAGGCCACGGCAGTGCCGGGAATCGCCCGCACGCCGGATCTCGTGAGCCGCATCCGCGCGCGGCTCGCCGCCCTGCGGCGGACCTCGCCGTGAGCGGAACGACCGGGATCTCGGTGCTGCTGCTCGCGCGCGACGAGACGGCATCCCTCGAGGAGCTGATTCCGCAGCTCGGTTTCGCCGCGGAATGCGTCGTGGTGGTCGACGCCGAGGCGCCGAATCCGACGTCGCGGGCCGCCGAGCGGCTCGGGGCGCGCGTGTTCCTGCGGAAGCTCGACGGCTTCGGTGCCCAGCGTGGCTTCGCACTGAATCAATGCCGCGGCGAGTGGGTCCTGTGGATCGACGCCGACGAGCGGCTCGCACCGGGCGGCGCCCAGGCCCTGGTGGCCGCGACGCGGCAAACGGCGGCGGGGTTCCGTCTCGCGCGCCACACCTGGTTCCTTGGGAACCGCATCCGTTTCTGCGGCTGGCGGGGCGAGCGCGTGCTGCGGCTCTTCCGGCGCGAGCGGGGACGCTTCGACGATGCTCCCGTTCACGAGACGATCCACGTGGAGGGACCCGTCGAGGATCTCGACGTCGCCCTCGAGCACCACAGTTACCCGGACTGGGCCGCGTGCCGCGACAAGCTGGTGCGCTACGCCGCGGCCGGCGCCGCGCGCGCCCGCGCCGAGGGCCGCACGGCGTCGGTGCTCGACGTCGTTCTGCGTCCGCCGCTCCGCTTCCTCAGGATGTACGTGCTCCAGCTCGGATTCCTCGACGGCGCACACGGGCTCCTGCTCTGCGGGCTCGCGGCGGCCCAGGTGTTCCTGCGCACGGCCGAGCTGTGGGCCGTTCCGCGCGCCGAAGGACGCTGAGCGGTGCGCGTGTGCTTCGCGGGCGCCTACGACCCGGCCTATCCGCGGAATCTGATCATCCGGCGCGGGCTCGCCGCGGCCGGGGTGGAGGTGCTCGAGGCGCGGGTGCGCGAGCGGCGCGCGTTCTTCCGCTACCCGGCGCTCGTCGAGGCGATGCGCCTGAACGCACGCGAAGCCGACGTGATCTGGGTGCCCGAGTTCCGGCACAAGGACGTGGTGGTGGCGCGGCTCGCGAGCCGGGGCCAGCTGCTGGTGTTCGATCCGCTCGTGTCGCGGGTGGACACCCTGGTCGAGGACTGGGGGCTCCACGCGCGGGGTTCGCTCCAAGCGCGGTGGAATGCGTGGATCGACCGGGTCTCGATGCGTTCGCCCGACCGCGTGGTATGCGACACCTGGGCGCACGGCCGGCTCTTCGAGTCGCTCGGCGTTCCGCGCGAGCGCCTGATCCGCGCCCTGGTCGGAGCGGAGGACCGGTTCTTCGAGATCGCCGAGCCGCGGCCCGGTGATGCAGTGCGCGTGCTCTACCTGGGCGGCTTCCTTCCGCTCCATGGCACGATGCACGTGGTCGACGCGGTGGCCTGCCTCGAGAAGCAGCAGGGGCTGCCGCCGTTCCTGGTGACACTCGCCGGAGCCGGCATCGAATACGATGCGGCGCGGGCTGCTGCGTCCGAGCTCCGACTCGAGCGCATCCGCTTTCCGGGCCGGTCCGACTACGCCGACGCTCCGGCGCTGCTCGAGGCGAGTGACGTGGTGCTGGGCGCCTTCGGCGCGGGTGAAAAGGCGGGGCGCGTGATTCCCCACAAGGTCTACCAGGGACTGGCCGCGGGGCGCGCCGTGCTGAGCGGCGACGGTGAAGGAGTGCGCGAGGTGTTCGAGCCCGGGATCCATCTCGACGTGGTGCCCCGCGGCGATGCCGTGGCGCTCGCCGCGGGGCTCGCCCGCCTGATCGGCGACCCGGCGCGGCGCCTGGCGCTCGGACGCGAGGCCCGCCGCCGCTGCCTGGAGGTCGCCACCCCGCGAACCATCGGTGCCGGGCTTCAGGCCGCACTCGAAGCCGCGCTCGCGGAGACGCGATGAAAGTCGCGCACCTCGACACCGGGCGCACCTGGCGCGGCGGCCAGCAGCAGGTGCTGCTGCTGCTCGAGGGCCTGCGCGCGCGCGGCGTCGAGAACCTGCTGCTCGCACCCGAAGGCCCCTTGCTCGAGCGCGCTGCGGCCGCCGGGCACCGGGTGAAGCGCTGGAGCCCGCACGGCGAATGGGACCTCGGCGCCATCGGCGAGGCGCGCAGCGAGCTCGAGCGGTTCGCGCCCGACATCGTCCACCTGCACAGCGCGCACGCACACACGCTCGGCGTGTTCGCCGCGCGCGGTGCGGGCCGCGTGGGCGTCGTGGTGTCGCGGCGCGTGGACTTCTCGGTGGGGATGAACCCGCTGAGCTGGATCAAGTACCGGCTGCCGGTCGACCGTTACTTCTGCATCAGCCGTGGAGTCACCGACGTCATGCGCCGCGGTGGGATTCCCGAGCGCCGCCTGGCGCTCGTGCCGAGCGGGATCCGCTTCGTGACCGCCGACGAGGTGAGTCGCGCGAAGGATCTTCGCGTCGAGCGCGGGCTCGCGCCCGGCACCCCGCTGATCGGCACGGTCGCCGCCCTGGCGCCGCACAAGAACCACCTCGACCTGCTGCGGGCGGCGGCGCTGGTCGTCGCCGAGCGTCCGGATGTGCACTTCGTCTGGCTCGGGGAAGGGGAGTGCCGCCGCGAGCTGGAATCCGAGCAGCGGAAGCTCGCGCTCGAGCGCAACGTGTGGATGCCGGGCTTCCGCGAGGGCGCGCGCGCCATGATCCCGCAGTTCACCGTGTTCGCGCTCGCGTCCTACCTGGAGGGGCTCTGCACCTCGATCATGGACGCCCAGTCGCTCGGCGTTCCGGTGGTGGCCACGAACACCGGCGGAATCCCGGACCTGGTGACCGACGGCGATACCGGCCGGCTGGTGCCACCGCGCAAACCCGAAGCGCTCTCGACGGCGCTGCTCGAGGCGCTCGCCGAGCCCAACCGGGCGCGGGGCTGGGCCCATCGCGCGCTCACCAGCGTGCGGGCGTTCAGCGCGGACCACATGGTCGAGCGCTCGCTCACCGAATATCAGGCGCTGGTGGCCGGGAGGGTCCGGCAGCGGTGAACTCCTCGAAACGCGGGCCCGCGACTTGCACCGAAAGGGATGTCCCGCGGGGCACGAAAGCTTGACGCCTCTCCATGCCGGGTTTAGCTTCCCGAAAACCTTTCAACCCAAGGAGTTGACGTGATCTGGAATGCCGTCGTCCCCGGGGTGCTGTTGCTCGGGATCGTGATTTTCGTCCACGAGCTGGGTCATTTCCTTGCCGCCAAATGGCGGAAGGTCCGGGTCCTCCGGTTTTCGCTCGGATTCGGCCCCGCCCTGTTCTCGTGGGTGAGGAACGGGACCGAATACCGGTTCTCCTGGATCCCCCTCGGCGGCTACGTCCAGATGGCGGGGGACAGCATCGAGGACGCCAACGCCGAGCTGCCGCAGGCGCAGGACGAATTCCTCTCGCACCCCTGGTACGGGCGTTTTGCGATCGCCCTCGCCGGCCCGATGGCCAACCTCGTCACCGCGTTCTTCGTGATGTGCGTCGTGGGCCTCGTGGGCCTGCGCTATCCGGACTATCCGAACCGGGTGGGAGCGACGCCGGACACCAGCTTCGCCTACGGCGCCGGCATCCGTGAAGGCGACCGCGTCGTCGCGATCAACGGCACCCCCGTGGGATCGTGGGTCCCGATCTTCATCAGCCATTCCGCGATTCCGGCGGGCAAGCCGGTCACGGTGGAGATCCTGCGCGGGGAGCGCCGGCTCGACCTGCCGATTCCCGCTGAGGATCGCGAGCCCTTCTTCTCGAGCCTCAGGCGTCCGCTCATGCCGCCCATCGTCGGCTCGGTCGTGACCGGGATGCCCGCCTACAAGGCCGGGCTCCGCGAGGGTGATCGGGTGCTCGCGGTCAACGGCAAGCCGATCACCACCTGGGACGAGCTGCCGCTCGCGCTGCGCGGAACGGTGGATCAGAAGGTCCGGATCCGCGTCGCCCGCGAAGGGCGGACGATCGACATCGACGTCGTGCCGATGGATCCGGAGGGACGCGGCCGCGAGAACGCGCGTATCGGCATCGAGCCGCCGCGCGGCAGCGTCTACGTCCAGCGGTTCGGGCCCCTGGAGTCGATCCAGATGGGCGCGCGCGGCACGTGGGCATTGGTCGGCAGCGTCTACAGCGGGATGTGGCTCACCATTTCGCGTCCGCTCTATTACCGCGAATACCTGGGCGGCCCGCTGTTCATCGCGCAGGCGGCCAGCGAGCAGGCGCGGCGCGGGGTGGACTCGTATCTCCAGTTCCTGGCCATGATCAACATCGCGATCATGGCGTTCAATCTGCTGCCGCTCCCGCTGCTCGACGGCGGTCACATGGTGCTCGCGGTGCTGGAAGGCGTGCGGCGGCAATCGCTGTCGGCGGCCGCCTACATCCGCTTCCAGAAGGTCGGTCTCGTGATCATGGGCACCTTGCTGGTTCTCATCCTGGCGAACGATCCGCTGCGCATGCTGCAGCGGCATCGCGCCATCGGGCAGGCGAAATCGGCTCCCCAGGAGCAGCCGGTTGCCCCTTCTTCCCCGTAGGACGCGGGGTCTCATCGCCGCGGTGGTTCTTCTGGCGCAGTCCGGCCAGGCACACACATCCCGGGCCCAGGAAGGGCCGAGCGAGCTCCAGACCGTGGGATCGGTCCGCTTCGAGGGCCGCCACAAGGTCTCCGAGCGCGAGCTCAAGGCGGTCATGAAAACGCACGGACCCTCGATCTTCCCGTGGGCGGACCGTCCGCTGCTGCGCCGGGACTTTCTCGACGCCGACACCCTCACGATCGAGAGCATCTACCGCCAGCACGGGTTCCTGGACGCCCGCTGCCGCTACCTGCTCGAGGCCCGGGATGCGGATTCGAAGAACGTGGTCTTCGTGATCACCGAGGGACCGCGCAGCACGATCGACGAGGTTCAGCTCGCGGGCGTGGTGAACGTGAAGGAGCGCGACATCCGGCGAAAGCTGCACGCGCGCCCCGGGAAGCCGTTCAATCCGTACTTCCTCATCGCCGACACCACGCGGATCATCGACGTCTACAAGGACCGCGGCTACCTGCCCGAGGTCGACCCGGCGGCCTATCGGACCGGCAACAGCATCACGACGCGTTACGACATCACGGAAGGGCCGCTCTATCGCTTCGGCGAGGTCTACATCTCCTCGCCGGAGCAGGTGAGCGTGAACGAGAAGATGATCCGGCGCGAGCTCCTGATCCGGAGCGGCGACCGCATGGCGTGGAGCCGCGTGACGCGCAGCGTGGAGCGGCTGTACGAGACCGGGCTCTTCAGCCAGGTGCAGCTCTCGCCGCTCGTGGATTCGAGCCACACGACCGTCGAGTTCGATCTCCGGCTCCGCACCCGCAAGCCGCGCTGGATCGACGCCGGCGTCGGCAGCGGCACCCGGGAGCGCCTGTCGACCACCGCCGAGTGGGGTCACCGCAACATCCTCGGCCGCGGCATGCGCGGCGTGGTGCTGGGCAAGCTCGCGCTCGACAAGGACTGGCGCTTCTCGTTCGCGCGCGGCGAGGCCTCGGTGCTCGAGCCCTGGCTGCTCCGCACGCGCACGCGCGGCCGGCTCACCGCCTACCACGAGCAGCGAGTGGATCGCTCCGATCCGCGGCTCGAGGTGCGTCAGACGGCCCCGGGTGCGAGCTTCGAGCTGTGGCGCGACGTGTCGCGCTTCACCCGTGTGGCGCTCGCGTTCGACAACGTGTTCGTCACCCAGGACGTCCAGTTCACCGACCCCACGCTCAGCGACTCGACCAAGCAGGCGCTCACCGCGGACGTGCCGTCCGAATACTCGACCCACCGGCTCGTGCTCGGCGTCACGCGCGACCAGCGGGATTCGCCGATCGAGCCCACCTGGGGCTCGTACCGGCTCGCCACCGCGGAAGTCGCGGGCGGCCCGCTCAAGGGAACGAGCAGTTTCCGCAAGCTCCAGGGTTTCGCCACCTGGTACACCCCGGTCCGGGTCACCTCGGTCGTCGCGACGCGGGTGAGCGCCGGCATCATCCAACCGTTCGGGAACGCGAAGCCGTTCACGCCGGACACGCTGATCGACAACGAGGTGGCGCGGGTGCCGCTCGAAGACCGCTTCCGGATCGGCGGCGTCACCAGCATCCGCGGCTACGGGGAGAGCGAGATCCCGCCCTCGGGAGGACTGATGCTGATCATGGCCAACGTCGAGGTCCGGGCGCGCGTGGTCGGTCCGCTCGGGATCGAGGGGTATGTCGACGCCGGGAATGTGTGGGCGCGTCCGGAGTACCTCAAAGGCTCGGACTTCGTTCCCCGCCTGGGCGGCGGCAAGATGGACCCAGGCGACGTGCGATACATCATCGGGCTGGGACCGCGGCTCGTGCTGCCGTTCGGGGCGCTGCGCCTCGACTTCTCGTGGGGTGTGCGCCCGGACCAGACCGGATTCCAGCCCCGCGGGAAGATGCAGTTCGCGATCGGGCCGGCGTTCTAGGCGAGCGTAGTCGAGACATGGACGAGCGGAGCCGAGGCATCGAATGACGGACCAGGAAACCCCCGAACCCAAAGACCCCAGGCCCGAGGAGCCGGAACACGGCTTCGTGGAGGAACTGCGCCACGACGTCGAGGAGATCGCGCACGAGATCGAGCACGCCGTCGAGGAGGCGGTCGAGCGCGTCCCCGAGCCCGTGCGGTGGACGGTGGGGAAGATCGTCCGGCTGGCCCTGATCGTCGTCGTCGCGCTGGTCGTCCTGTTCGCGGTCTCGGCGCTCCTCTACCTTTCCAACCACACCCAGCTCATGGCGCGCTGGGTGACGTTGAGCATCAACCAGAGCCTGCTGCGCGAGACCGACCTCACGCTCGAGATGGCGGACGTGCGCGGCAACCTGTTCCACGAGGTGCGCGTGATCGAGCCGCGCATCCGATACCGCGGGGACGACGGGCCGCCAGTGCTCGCGGCGCCCGCGATCGCGATCCGCGCGTCGCTGTTCTCGCTGATCCGCCGCGATGGGAAGATCGAGGTCCAGCTCGAGCAGCCGGTGTTCCGGATCGGCCGCAATCCGGACGGCAGCCTCCGGCTCCCGGTGCTGCGCCCGGGCCCGCACGCGCCGAAGAAGGGCAGCGGCACGCCGGTCTCGGTGGTGCATCTCGTCACCCGGAATGGCAGCGCGCACGTCGCGGGCTACGACCCCATCGAGGGCCTCGACCTCGACGCGCGGGTGTTCATGAGCCCGAGCAAGCGCGTGGTGCTCGACCGCCTGCGGTGGAAGAAGGGCCCGCTCGCGACCCGCGACTTCGACCTCGCCGGCGACGTGGCGATCGCGGACTCGGTGATCTTCCGGATCGCCCGCCTGCGCACGCAGGACATCGCGCTGTCCGCGCGGGCGGCGTGGCGGAACGGCTCCCAGGTGCGTCACGTGTCGGCGAACCTCGCGCGGGTGCGCTGGGGATGGATCGCCGAAGCCACGAAGAACCGCTCCTTCGATGTCCCCGGCGAAGGCAGCGCGGTGGTCGAGGCGGTGATCGACACCTCGTGGCGCGGGAACCTCCGCACGCGGCTCTCGTGGAACGGGCTCGAAACGGAAGGCGTCGGGCGTTTCCGGTTCCGCGACGGCCTCGTGACGGTGGACGACCTCAAGGCCACCTCGGGCGAGACCCGGCTCGCGGGTCGCTTCGGATGGTCGACGGCCGGATGGCGGATCGGCGGCGACGCCACCGCCGTGGATCCGCGCCGGCTCGCCGCGATCGGAGTTCCGGGCTGGCCGGAGGGGCTCGCCGACGGCTGGTTCCAGTACGTCGTGGACACCCGGCGGAAGCCCGCCTCTTCACGTCTCGAGATCGCGCTCCAGAACACGATGCTCGCGGGATTCAGCGCCGACTCGGGATTCGCGACCGTGACCACGACCGCGCCCGGCGTCGGCAGCTTCTCGGTGCGGGCGCGCCGCGGCGAAGGTCGGATGAACCTGGATGCGACGCTGCTTCCGGGCGGCTGGTCGGGAACGTGGCGGCTCGAGCGGCTTCGACTCGAGGAATGGCCCGACGGGCGCGCGAGTGGAATGCGCGGCATGCTCGATCGCGGCGAGGGCACCATCGTCTCCGATCCCAGCGGCCTGCACGTCGAGGGGAATCTGAACGGCCAGCGCTCCACCTGGCTCGGACTCGACGCCGACACCTGGCGGCTCGAAGGGGTGCGCGGCCGGCTGCTCCCGACCCCCGACCTGGAAGCGGCCGCGCACATCGGGACCTCGACCTATCTTGGGGTCCACTTCGACAGCGCGGCGGTGCTGTTCGCGCTCGGCGACGGCAGCGTCGAGCTGAGCTCGATCAAGGCTCACGCCGGCGACACGCTGGTGCGGGTGACCGGGCTCGCGCACTACTCCGAGGGCTCGTGGTCGCTGGACCTGGACCAGGCCTCGGCGATCAGCAAGCAGTTCACGTGGACGGCGGAGCCGCCGATCCGGCTCAGCGGCAACAGCAGCGGCACGACGTTCGAACGCCTGGTCGCGCGCGATGGGGATGCGTCACTCGCCATCAGCGGCCGGTGGGCTGCGCCGACCGGCTCCTACGACTGGCAGCTCCGCGGGGACCGCCTCGATCTCCAGCACCTCGGCCTGCCGCCCGAATGGGGAACGGGAGGCCGGGCGGACGTCGTGCTCGACGTGCACGGCGTTCCCGGCGATCCGCGCTGGAACCTGCACGCGGCGGTCGGCCGGCCGGGCATGCAGAAGTTCACCGCCGATTCGCTGAACCTCGAGCTCGCGGGCCGGCCTTCGAACCTCGACGCGAGCGCGGTGCTGGAAACCGGCGGCGGGCGTCTCAGCGGAGTGCTGCGCTTCGACGACACCGCGAAACCCTGGCCGGACTCGCTGGTGGCCGGCGGCATCATGGCCTGGCTCACCGATGCCCGTCGCTGGTCGGGCGAGATCCGCGCCGAACAGCTCCCGATCCAGTCGTTCCATTCGGTGGCGCCGACGGCCCGTGACTGGCGCGGCTCGGTGAACGGAACGCTGGCGATCGCGGGGCGGCCCTCCCGGCCCGAGCTGGAGCTGAACGCGGGCACCTCGATGCTCGCCTGGAAGGAGGTCACGGGCGATCGTGTGGAGGTCACGGCTTCCTATCGGAACGGATGGCTCGAGGTGCCGCGGGCCAAGCTCGATCGCGAGGGGCTGACCTCGAGTGCGAGCGGGCGGATGCCGCTCACGCTCGCGTTCGGGGCGACGCCCGTGATCCCGGAGCAGCCGATGCACTGGACGGTGGATGCGCCGAACGGGGACCTGGGGATCCTGCCGCGCGTCCTTCCGCAGATCGGGTTCGCCGCCGGCCGCTTCGAGGGGAGCGCGGAGATCGGCGGCACGATGAAGCAGCCGAAGGTGGATGGACGATTCGCCGTGCGCGACGGACGCTTCCGCATGGCGGGACGCGAGGAGGTGTTCGACCACGTGCAGGGTTCCGCGCGGCTCGACCAGGGACGCATCGTGCTCGACACGCTCTCCGCGCGGCAGGGCCAGAATGGGCGGGTGACCGTGGGCGGCACCGCCCAGATCGGCCCGGCGGGTCTCGAGAAGTACCACTTCGAGGTGGTCGCGAACCGCGTGAAGGCGATCGAGACCAGCGCCTACGCGGCCGAGTTCGACGGGCGCTTCACGGTGACCGAGGGACCTGTGGTCCACGGCCAGCGGGTGCCGTTCGTCACCGGACGCGCCGAGGTGCGGCGCGCGGTCGTGCTGCTCAACTTCGCGAACATGACCGAGACCCAGCAGGTGGCGACCGCGGCGGCGCCGCTCTACTGGACCTACCGCGTCGACATCCACGCCACCAACAACATCCACTGGCAGCCGCCCGAGGGCGACATCGAGTTCAGCGCCGACCTGAGCGCCGAGCAGACTGCCAACGAGCTGATCCTCTATGGTGAGGTCAAGGCGCTGCGCGGGCACTACTACTTCCTCGACAACCGCTTCACCGTGCACAAGGCGGACCTCAGCTTCGACAACGTCTCCGGTGTGAACCCCGTGCTCGACGCGGAGGCCGTGACCCGCATCCAGTCGAGCGGCGCGGAAACCGATCTCGGAGGCACGTCGGCGAGCAGCGAGCCGCACGACGTCACGGTGCTGCTGCACGGCCGCGCGCGCGAGCCGGAGATCGCCTTCCAGAGCAACCCGGACGACTGGACGGAAGATCGCATCCTCCGTGAGCTCACCGTCGGACGGTTTTACGCCGGACGCCTCAATCTCGGCGACCCGGTCGACAACTACCTCACGCGGGCGCTCAACAAGACGCTTTCGGACGAGATGTCGCGCGCCTTCCGCGGCTACGTCAACGAATGGTCGCTGGAGCGCGAGAAGGGCGGATTGTTCGCGGGGGAGGGTGACGTGCTGATGGGCGTGGGCACGCAGGTGACGTCGAACTTGCAGGTCAGATACCGGCAGCGCGTGCCGGGCTTCGAGCGCCCCACCAACACGACCAGCCAACGGTCGGTGGATCCGCTCGAGCGCGACATCGGCGCCGAATACCGCCTCAACCGCTTCATCTACGTCAGCTCGGAGGTGCTCCAGCGGCGGCGGCTGAGCCCGACCGGCACCACCTCGACCACCGGGCCGGAGTACAACCTCAATCTCAAGGCGCGCTGGGAGTACTGACGACCTGCACCGATCGATGCGCTATGCTCCCGGGCGACAGGGGCGAAGCACCGGGGAACGGGGATCTGCACGAATGAACCGCGGGGCGCGTCTCTTCCTGGCCCTGGGCTGCCTGGCGATGCTGTTCGCCGCCGGTGCGGCGGAAGCCCAGTACTACGGGCAGAACAAGGTCCAATACCGCCGGCACGACTGGCGGACGATCCGCTCGGAGCACTTCGAAGTGTTCTACGACGCCGGGCTCGACAGCCTGGCGTTCCGGGTCCTGGATCTCGCCGAGAAGAGCGCCGTCTATCTCTCGGGCCACATGGGTCACACGCTGACCCGGCGCATCCCGATCATCCTCTACGCCTCGCACGGCGACTTCGCCCAGACCAACGTCACCCCCGAGCTGATCGACCAGGGCACCGGCGGCTTCACCGAGGCGCTGCGCAACCGGGTGGTGCTGCCCTTCACCGGCTCCTACGAGGATCTGCGTCACGTCGTCGTGCACGAGCTGGTGCACGCGTTCATGTTCGACCTGCTCTACCAGGGCTCGGCGGCGACGATGATCGCGAAGCAGACCTTCTACACCATTCCGCTGTGGTTCGCGGAAGGGCTCGCGGAGTACCTCTCGCTCGGCATCGAGCCCAACGCCGAGATGTTCCTGCGCGACGGAACCATCGAAGGCTACCTGCCGCCGCTGGTCTATTCCGGCGGGTACCTGGTCTACAAGCAGGGACAGTCGGCGGTCGGCTACCTGGTGGAGCGGTTCGGCGAGGACCGCTTGCGCGAGCTGCTGCGGCGAAGCCGCGACATGCGCAACTTCGACGGCGCCTTCGAACGCACCGTCGGCATGACCGTGGACGCCTACGACGCGCAATGGCGCACCTGGCTCAAACGCCGCTACTGGCCGACGGTGGCCGCGCGCGAGGATCCCGAGGAGTTCGCACGACGGCTCACCGACCACACCCGGGACGAGAGCCGCGCGAACACCTCGCCGGCGGTCTCGCCGCAGGGCGACCGCATCGTGTACCTGTCGGACCGCAAGCAGTACGTCGACGTCTACCTCATGTCGGCGCTGGACGGGAAGGTGCTGAGTCGTGTGATCCGCGGCGAGCGCAACGTCGCGTTCGAATCGATCCCGTTCATGCGGAGCGCGATCGCGTGGTCCCCGGATGGCACCCGCCTCGCGCTGACCGTGAAGAGCGGGGGTCGTGACGCGCTCTACATCGTGTCGGCCGCCAACGGCCATATCATCCGCCGGCTCAAGCTGCCGTGCGACGCGCTCGCGTCGCCGGCGTGGTCCCCGACCTCGGATTCGCTGGTGGTATCGGGGGTGCGCAACGGTCGTTCGGACCTCTACCTGGTGGACACCGGCACCCGGAAGGTGACGCGGCTCACCGACGACGTCTGGGACGAGAAGGAAGCGGTCTGGACGGCCGATGGGCGCGGCGTGACGTTCGCGTCGGACCGGCTGGCGCCGGTCGTCCTGCTTCCGCGGCGCGACCCGAACGGGTTCGGCGGCTACGCGCTCTACACCCTCGACGTGGCGACCCACGAGATCCGCAAGCTGCTCGACACCACCGGCGACGACCATGCTCCCGCCTGGTCGGGGAACGGCCGGCGGCTCGCGTTCATCTCGGACCGCTCGGGAACCCCCAACCTCTACCTGTTCGACGTCGCCGATTCGTCGCTGACCCAGCTCACGGACGTGCGCGGCGGGATCCAGAGCCTGTCGTGGTCGCGCCAGAACGACCGGCTCGTCTTCTCGGCGTTCTGCCGCGGGGGCTACGACGTGTTCTCGGTGCGGGAGCCGCTCTCGGTCGACGAGGTCGTGACGCGGCTCAAGCGCGACTCGCCGGGTTCCGTGCTGGCGAGCCCGGGCACCCCGCCGGCCCCGGGCGACACCGTCGCGGTGCCGCCGCCACGCGGTGCGCTGGCGCTCACGCCCGGTGCCGCGGCGGCGGACACGCTCGCGACGGAGGCGGCGGGGAACGTTTCCCCGGCGACCGACACGCTGGCGGTCGGAACGCCGGCGTCGGATTCCCTCGCGACCGCTCCGCTCCTTGCGGAAGCGATTGGAGCGGACTCGCTCGCGACCGATTCGCCCGTGACGGAAAACCCGGCCGCGGACCCGGTCGCGGACCCATTCGCCGCCGACTCGCTGGCGACCCGGTCGTTGGCGGCGGATTCGCTTCCCGCTCCGGCGGGGATCATGGCGCCCGCTCCAGATTCTTCGGCAGCCGCCGCGACGCCGGACACCCTGGCCCGACCGCTGCCGACGTTCGACCTCTCCGATTCGCTGCTCGCGCAGAAGCCGCGGCGCTACCGGCCCGGGCTCTCGATGGATCACGCCGGCTTCGGTCTCTACGGCGCCAACGGATTCGGCGTCGTGGGCAACGTCGAGTTCACCTTCAGCGACTTCCTCGGCGATCAGATGCTGTGGTTCTCGACCGACCTCTTCAGTCGCTCCATCGACGAGACCAGCCTGTTCCTCGTCTATTCCTACCTGCCGCGCCGCCTCGACATGGGGTTTGCGCTCTACCGGGTCAAGAACTACTTCGCCGGGACGGTCACTTCGTTCGGCGAGGTCCTGGGCCGCACGCGGCTCTTCTCGGAGAGCACGATCGGCGCCCAGCTCCAGCTCTCGTACCCCTTCGACCGGTTCAAGCGCGTCCAGGTCGACCTCGCCCAGATGTTCGTCGACCGCCGGTTCTTCGACGACCAGGGCTTCACCGGCACGATCGAGACCGGCTCCTCCTATCGCGCGGTGACCTCGCCGTCGATCTCGCTGATCGGCGACAACACCCTGTTCGGCCTGTACGGGCCGGTGAACGGTTCGCGCTGGAGCATCCAGGGCGGGCTCGCGGCGCCGTGGTTCGACCAGTCGCTCACCTACCGCACCGCGAACCTCGATGCCCGCCGTTACTGGGACCTGGGTCGCGGCTACACGTTCGCGGCCCGCGGGCTCGCGGGCATCAGCGCCGGCAACGATCCGCCGGCCTTCCGCGTCGGCGGCTTCGGGTCGCTGCGCGGTTTCCCGGACTTCGGCCTCGTCGGCACCCGGGTCGCCATCACCAACCTCGAGTTCCGGTTCCCCTTCATCCAGCAGCTCGACCTGGTCGGGCCGCTGCCGATCGGGATCTTCAACCTGCGGGGGGCGGCCTTCAGTGATTTCGGGATGGTGTGGAACGAGGGCGACCCGCTGCGCTTCAGCACGGTCGAAAACGGCGACCGCAAGCTCGCGAGCCCGTTGTTCGGATTTGGCGGCGGCGTCCGCACCAACGTTCTGTTCATGATCCTCAAGCTCGAGACGGCGTGGACCTCCGATTTCGCGGCCACCAGCGGACCGCACTGGATCTTCACGATCGGGCCCGAGTTCTGACGGAGCTTGGAGGCGCCCGGAGCATCCGTTAGATTGCGTCGCTCCGACGCCCATTCCCACCTTCGAAGAAACCGACCGAGTCCATGCGCGAGCTTCTCGACAGTCTGAATCCGGCTCAGCGCACCGCGGTCGAGCACCCGGGCGGCCCGCTCCTCGTGATCGCCGGCGCCGGCTCCGGCAAGACCCGCGTCCTGACCGCGCGCGTCGCCTGCCTGATCGCGCGCGGGGTGCGCCCGGACGCCATCCTCGCCTTCACCTTCACGAACCGCGCCGCACGCGAGATGCGCGGCCGCATCGCCTCGATCGCGGCGGGCGCGGGGCCGTGGGTGGGCACCTTCCACGCCACGGGCGTGCGCATCCTGCGGCGCGAGGCGCGTCGCATCGGGCTGCCCCGCGATTTCGTGATCTACGACCGCGAGGACCAGGAGACGCTGATCGGCGAGCTCGCGAAGCAGCTCGGCTGGCCCGAATCGCTCAAGCGCTCGCGGGTGATCGGGGCGATCTCCGACGCCAAGAACGCCTTCGTGGGTCCCGAGGAGTTCCTGCGCACCGCCCACGGTCCCGATCAGCGGCGGATCGCGGAGGGCTACGCGCTCTACCAGGAGATGCTGCGGCGCAACGGCTCGCTCGACTTCGACGACCTGATCGTCGAGACCGCGCGGCTCCTGATCACCGATCCCGAGGCCGGTGCGGCGTGGGGGCGGCGCTTCGAGCACGTGCTGGTCGACGAGTACCAGGACACGAACCACGCCCAGTTCCGGCTGATCCGCGCGCTCGCCGGCAGCGGCAACGTGTTCGTGGTGGGCGACGACGACCAGTCGATCTACGGCTGGCGCGGCGCCGATCTGGCGAACGTGCTCGAGTTCGAGCAGACGTTCCCGGGTGCGGCGGTCCTGCGCCTCGAGCAGAACTACCGCTCGACCGGCAACATCCTCAAGGCCGCGAACGCGGTGATCTCCAACAACCGGGCGCGCAAGGGCAAGGAGCTGTGGTGCGACCGCGAGGACGGACCGATGCTGGAGTTCGCGCTCGCGCTCGACGAGCAGGACGAGGCGCGACGCGTGCGGGAGATCCTCGGCGGCCGGCTGCGGCGCGGGGGCCGGCTCGGCGACGTCGCGGTGCTGTACCGCACGAACGCACAGTCGCGGGCCCTGGAGACCGAGCTGCGGGCCGCGCTCATGGCGTACGAGGTGGTGGGCGGCGTCGCCTTCTACCAGCGGCGCGAGATCAAGGACCTCATCGCCTACCTGCGCCTCGCCCTCGTGCCCGAGGACGCCGTGGCGTTCTTCCGCGTGTGGAACACGCCGCGTCGCGGCCTCGGACCGGCCGTCCGCGGCGCGATCGAGGAGCGGATGCGAACCGGCGGCGGCACCCCGATGGACGCGCTGCGCGCGCTCGTCGGCGACGGCGCGCTCACACCCGCGGCCCGGCGCGGCGCGACCGGGCTGATCGAGCTGGCGGACGAGCTGCGCGCGCTGACCGAGGCGCCGGTGGACCGCCTGCTCGTGCGGGTGCTCGAGCGCACCGCGTACCTCGAATGGCTGGGGGAGGACGAGGACGGCGCCGAGCGCCGCGCCAACGTCGAGGAGCTCCTGGTGGCGGCGTCGAACGCGGCGATCGAAGAGCGCACGGTCTCGGACTTCCTGGCCGAGACCGCGCTCGCCACCGACGTGGACCGCATGAGCGACTCGGCCGATCGCGTCGTGCTGATGACCGCCCACAACGCCAAGGGCCTCGAGTTCCCCGTGATCGTGGTGGTCAGGCTCGAGGAGGGCCTGTTCCCGCACGCCAACTCGCTCGACCAGCCGGAGCGGCTGGAGGAGGAGCGGCGTCTCTTCTACGCGGCGCTCACCCGTGCGCGCGACGAGGTGCGCCTGCTCGCGGCCGCCTATCGCCGCCGCTACGACGGTTTCGGCGGGGGCGGGGTATCGCGCTTCGTCGCCGAGATCCCCGAGGCGCTGATGCGGGTCGAGGAGGGAACGGGCGCCACCCGGCGGTTCGCGGCCGCCGCCGCGGGGCGCAACCGGCCCTGGGCCTCGCGCGAGCGCACGCGCCCGGAGCGGCACGCCGGCCATGACGAGAGCGGCGAGCGCGTGATCCAGGCCACGGCGCCGCTCCGCACGACGGCGGCACTCTCGCCGCGCGCGCGGCAGCTCGGAAAGACCGTCGCCCACGAACGCTTCGGATCGGGGGTGATCCTCGATGTCGAGGACGAAGGTGACGACGTGAAGTACACGGTGCGCTTCGGCACCCGGGTGAAGAAGGTGCTGGGCCGCTTCCTGACGATGGAGGGCGATCGCGCATGAACCGCGAGGAAGTGCTGCGGGTGGCCGAGCTCGCGCGGCTCGAGATCCCGGCCGACGGCATCGAGCGGGTGCGGAAGGAGCTGTCGGCCGTGCTCGAGTTCGTGGAGACGCTGAAGCGCCTGGACCTGGAAGGGTGTGAGCCGACGACGTTCGCGCCGGCGGACGGGAAGCTCCGCGAGGACGTGACCGACGGCCGGCGGCTCACCCCCGCCGAGGCGCTCGCGGGAGCACCCGAGCACGAGGACACGTTCTTCCTGGTGCCGCCGATCGTGGAGAACCTGAACCCATGAGCCGCGAGCTGTGGCGGCTCTCCGCCACCGCCCTGGCGGCGGCCGTGCGTGACGGCACGCCCGCGGCCGAGGCGGCCGAGTCCGGCTTCGCGGGACCCGCGACCGTGTGGGAGCACGACGTCCACGCGGTGGTGCACACCGATCCGGCGGCGCGCGCGGCGGCGGCGGCGCGCGCGGTGGAGGGTCCGCTCGCCGGTGTCCCGGTGCTCGTCAAGGACAACCTCTGCACCGTCGACTACCCGACCACGTGCGGGTCCAGGATCCTGGCCGACTACCGCCCGCCGTACGACGCCACCGTGATCGAGCGCCTGCGCGGGGCCGGTGCGGTGATCGTCGGCAAGGGCAACATGGACGAGTTCGCGATGGGCTCTTCCACCGAGTACAGCTGCTACGGGCCGACGCGCAATCCCTACGATCTCTCGCGCGTGCCCGGTGGATCGAGCGGGGGACCGGCGGCGGCGGTGGCCTACGGGCTCTGCCCGGTCGGGCTCGGCTCGGACACCGGCGGCTCGGTGCGGCAGCCGGCGGCGTTCTGCGGCGTGTACGGGCTGAAACCCACGTACGGCCGGCTCTCGCGCTACGGCCTCGTCGCGTTCGGGTCGTCGCTCGACCAGGTGGGGATCTTCGCGCGTCACGCCGGCGACGTGGCGGCTGCCTACGCCGCCCTCGCGGGGCCGGATCCGTTCGACGCCACCACGCGGCCCTCGCCGCCGCCGGAGGTCTCGGACTGGGACCGCGGCGTGAAGGACCTCAAGTTCGGGTGGCCGGAAAACCTGTGGCGGGAAGGCGTGGATCCCGAGATCGTCGCGGGACTCGAGCAGGCGGCGGCGTGGCTCGAGCGCGCGGGCGCCTCGCGCGTCGCGCTCGAATTCCTGCCGGGCGAGTACTCGGTCGCGACCTACTATCTCGTCGCGACCGCCGAGGCGAGTTCGAACCTCGCCCGCTTCGACGGGGTGCGCTACGGGTTCCGCCACCCGGACAGCATCGACGTGGCGTCGCTCTACGTGAAGAGCCGGAGCGCGGGCTTCGGCCCCGAGGTGCAGCGCCGCATCCTGCTCGGCACCTACGCGCTCTCGGCCGGCTACTACGACGCCTACTACCTCACCGCGCAGCGCGCGCGCACGCGCATCCGCGCCGAGTACCGGGCCGCCTTTTCGCGCTGCGACGCGATGCTGATGCCGGCGACGCCCACGCTGCCGTTTAAGCTCGGTGAGAAGACCGAGGACCCGCTCGCGATGTACCTGAGCGACATCTTCACGATCGGCGCCAACCTCGCCGGGATCCCGGGGCTCAGCGTGCCGCTGCCGCACTCGGTCACCGGGCTCCCGCGTTCCGTGCAGGTGCTGGGGCCGGAGGACGCGGAGCCGGTGCTGCTCCGCATGGGGCGCGCGATCGAGGCGCGCGGCGTGGCGGCCCGCATGGACCGCAGTCACGAGACGGAGTTCGCATGGCCTACGAAGCGGTAATCGGGCTCGAGTGCCACATGCAGCTCTCGACGCGGAGCAAGATGTTCTGCGGC
>DAIUEO010000038.1:0-8447 GCA_036845125.1 Candidatus Eiseniibacteriota bacterium
GCTAGCAGAGGACTGGCTACTCAAGCTGCATCAGCTTCCGGGGGGAAGGTCAGTGATGAAGTGTCCCGGCGCCACGTTGATCACGTTTTGCCCGTCCACGGTGTTCCACGGGACGGCGCCCGCCGCGGTGCCGCCGATCAGGTCGAGGATCGCTGCCTTGCCAGTCGACGAATAGGAGCCGTGATGGAACGAGATCACTCCGCCGCCCGCGACCAGGAACGCGCTCACCGCGGAGGTGAAGTCGGCCTGCTGCAGGGTGCCGTTCGCGCCGTTCGGGATGCGATGGGCGAAGTAGATGAGGACGTCGTAGGCGGAAGGATCGGCGAACGGGACTGCGAGCGCGGTGGTGGCGTTCGGCAGGTCGTCGGTCGCGATCTCCCGCACCGCATCGGGCGACGCGTCGAGGATGAGGCCGGTTCCCGGCGCGGTGAGCGCCGCGGAGATGTCGCCCGGCTGCGTGAGTTGATTGGGGGGAGCCCGTGCGGGTTCACCTCGTCGCTCACGATGAGGATGCGGAGCGGCCCGTGTGCCGGAAGGGTCGCGGCGCTCGCGAAGCCCACCGTCGCCACCACGAGTCCGACGGCGATCCCCAACCACGCTGGTCTGCTCACCGATTCCTCCGTCGAGTCCGTGGTGCCGCCCGGGCGATGCGCACTATCCCACCACGGCCGCGGCCGGCGTCACAACTTGAGCCCGCCCCTGCCGCGCCGGTAGCGTATTCCGCGACCCCATGACCCAGCCGGCTCCTACCTACACCGAATCCAGGCCGCTCGAGAGCGGCCACGCGCCGGTCAACGGCATCCGCATGTACTACGAGATGCATGGGCGCCCGGACGGCGTCCCGCTCGTGCTGCTCCACGGTGGGGGATCGACCATCGACGTCACCTGGGGTCGGCTCCTTCCGTTTCTCGCTGAAAGCCGCCGGGTACTCGCGGTGGAAGAGCAGGGCCACGGCCGCACCACCGATCGCAACGCGCCGGTTGCGTTCGACACCTCTGGGGAGGACGTCGCGGCGCTGCTGCGGCACCTGAAGATCGAGCAGGCAGACTTCTTCGGGTTCAGCAACGGGGCGAGCGTGGCGCTCGAGTTCGCAATCCGGCACCCGGAGCGCGTGCGCCATCTGGTGTTCGCCTCCTCGATGACCCGGAAGGACGGCGCGCATCCCCAGTTCTGGGAGTTCATGAAGAATGCGGACTTCTCGAACATGCCGCAGCCGCTTAAGGACGCGTTCCTCCGCGTGAATCCGGACCCGCAGCAGCTCCGGACCATGCACGACAAGGACGCCGCGCGGATGAAGCGTTTCGAGGACGTGCCCGACGAGCGCGTGCGATCGGTGCGGGCGCCGACCTTGATCGTCCTCGGGGACCGCGACGTCGTAAAGCCTGAGCACGGCGCCGAGCTGGCGCGGCTGATTCCGAACGCGCGTCTGCTGATTCTCCCCGCCGGCCACGGCGACTACCTGGGGGAGGCCGTGATGGCCCCGGAGGAGTCGCGCTATCCCGAACTGACCGCGTGGCTGATCACGCGGTTCCTCGACGAGGCTTCCATGGCGCAAACAAAACCCGACGGCTTCCTCGCCGTTCCTCCTTCGGGCACAGGCCGGCCGGTGCTCGTGCTCCATCCCTGGTGGGGACTCAACGAGACCATGAAGAAAGTGTGCACGCGCCTCGCGGCCCAGGGCCATGTCGCCTTCGCGCCCGATCTCTTCCAGGGCCGGATCGCGCGCACGATCGCCGAAGCCGAGTCGCTGGTCGGCACCATCGAACGGCGTGAGGCGCTGGCGAAGGTGTCCGAGGCCGCAGCGTTCCTCCGCGCGCGCGCCGGGGACGACGATCTGGCGGTGATCGGATTCTCGTTCGGAGCGTTCTACGCGCTCGAGCATTCGATCACGGACCCCGGGCACGTCGGTGCGGTGGTTCTCTTCTACGGCACCCGTCCGGGCGCCGACTTCACCGCATCGAAGGCCGCCTATCTCGGCCACTTCGCGGAGAAGGACGAGTACGAGCCGGACTCCGACGTCGAGGCGCTCGAGGCGGCGCTCCGGAAGGCCGACCGCCCGGTGACGTTCCACCGGTATCAGGCGGGGCACTGGTTCTTCGAGTCGGATCGTCCCGATGCCTACAACGCAGCGGCCGCGACCGCAGCCTGGGATCGAACGCTGGCCTTCCTGCGGAGCCGCCCTGCACGCTGAGCGCGAACACTACCTGCCGGTTCCGGGCGCGCGGCTCTTCGTCCGGGAAGTCGGCGAGGGAACCCCGCTCGTCGTCCTGCACGGTGGCCCGGATTTCGACCACCACTACCTGCTGCCCGCGATGGACCGCCTCGCGGCCGTGTCGCACCTCGTCTACTACGACCAGCGCGGCCGCGGTCGCTCGTCGCTCGGCGTCGAGCCGGAAGACGTCGGCATCGAATCGGAGGTCGACGACCTCGACCAGATCCGCCGCCATCTCGGCCGCAGCACCATCGCGTTGCTCGGCCATTCGTGGGGGAGTGTGCTGGCAATGGAGTACGCGACCCGCCATCCGGAGCATGTCTCTCATCTCATCCTCGTGAACATCGCGCCGGCCTCGCACCGTGGCCTCATCAGCTTCCGTGAGTGGCGCGCGACGCGCGAGGGCGACAACTTGAAGCTCCTGCGGGCCATCGCCGAAACCCCCGCGTTCGAAGCGGGGGACATTGCCGCCGAGACCGAGTACTACCGGGTCCACTTCGGCAAGTCGCTGTACCCGCCGGGGGACCTCGATACTCTGGTCGGCAGCCTGCGCACCCACTTCACACCAGCGGATGTCCTGAAGGCGCGGGCGATCGAAGGGCGATTGCACGAACAGACCTGGCGCCGTCCGGAGTACGACCTGATTCCCCGGCTCCGGGAGCTGAAGATGCCGGTCCTCGTGATCCACGGCGACAGCGAATTGATTCCACTCGAGTGCGCGAGGAACGTCGCCGAAGCGGTGCCCGGGGCGAAGCTGGTCGTGCTGAACGGCTGCGGGCACTTCGCCTACCTCGAGCGCCCCGCCGAGGTGCTGGAGGCGGTGGCGGCGCTGCTGGCGGGCTAGTTCGTGACCGAGAAGGTGCGCGCCGCGGTCCGGCTGCCCTGGATCACGCGGGCGAAGTAGATCCCCGAAGCCAGCGGGGCGGAGCGACGGAGCGTCACCTGCTGCTTGCCCGCGCTCAGTCCGCCGAAGGCCTGTGATGCCAGGCGACGACCGCGGGCGTCGAACACCTCGACCCGGGTCTCCTCGTCGCTCAGCAGCGTCATCGCCAGCGAGATCTCGCGACCGGACCCCGCCGCGATCACACGATCGATCGAGAGCCGTGGTGCAGCGGTCAGCGCGACGTCGAGGGGCGGCGGCGGATTCGAAGCCGGGCACGCCGGGATCCCCACATCCGACTGCCAGCGGACATAGTTGCGATCGCCGGGGAACGTGATGACCGGATCGTAACCCTGCCCCGCATCCTGCATGAGCTGGATCTGCTGGAGCGTGATGCACGCGGGAACGGCGCATCCGGCGCAGCTTCCCGTGCCGGTCGTCTTCGAGCGCAGCAGGTTCACCCGGAACGCGTAGTACTGGCTTCCCGCAGTGAGCGGTCCGCCGAAGTCCGGCGGCACGGCGGCCACGATGCGAAGACGGGCGCGCTCGGGACCACCGAAGCCCACCTCGTACACGTGGCCGCCCACGGCCTGGCCGTTCCACGGATCCAGGCACGAGAACGGACCGGAGGTGAAGTCGAAGGTCGTCCCGAGCCCGCCGGCGCCCCGGCACTGTCCGCTGCCGTGCTTCCACCAGTCGGGCAGCGCCGGCGCCGCGGTGGTGATCTCGAGCGTGGCCTGCATGCCGTTGAATTCGACGATGTTCTCCGGAGCCCCGAACGACGCGATCATCGGGAATGAGGAGCCGGAGTTGGTGGCGCACGCGAAGGTCTTGAACTCGGTGCCCGCGGTGCCGCAGTCGTCCCACGACAGGTTGATCGCGCCGTCGCCGGGAATCGGCACCGGGCCGACCTCGAAGATGTCGTCGGTCACGTCGGAGCCGCCGGCGTTGAAGACCGCGATCGGGCCGTCGGTGGAACCCGGTGGCACGACGGCCAGCAGCCGGGTGTCACTGTCCACCGAGAACACGGCGGAGACGCCGTTGAACTCGACGGCGGTGGTGGCGGTGAAATTGATGCCGTCGAGGATCACCGTGGTTCCGACCGGACCGCGGGTCGGCGCGAACGAGGCGATCTCGGGCGCAACCACGAAGGGAGCGCCGCTGCTGCCGATGCCGTCCGGGCTCTGGACGTGGATCAGCCCCGTGCGTCCCCCGGCCGGCACCGAGGTGCTGATCTCGGTGTCGGAGACGACGGTGAACGCGGCCTCGACCGTATGGAACTTCACCGAGGTCGCCGTGCCGAGCCGGATGCCGGTGATCGTGACCGGAGTTCCCACCGGACCTGCGGCGGGCGATACCGAATGGAGCACAGGAAGCGGACCGAACGTGTTCTGCCAGTGAATCACGTTGCCGGAGATCGGGGTCGTGAGCACCGGGCCCTGACCGCCCGGGGGGTCGAGCCGGATCGAATTCAAAGTGAGACGCACCGGCACGTTACATCCCGCGCAGCTGCCGGATCCGGTCGAGCGCGAATGGGAGACGCGAACGCGGAGCGCGTAGTACTCGACGCCCGGAACCACGGGCTGCTCGTTTCCGGCCGGGAGGGCTGCCACGGTCCTCAGGCGCGCGCGGTTGGGGCCGCCGTATCCGACCTCGTAGCCATTGCCGCCCACCGCCTGTCCAACCCAGGGATCCCCACAGCTCGAGGGTCCCGAGGTGAAGTCGAAGCTGGAAGTGAGGCCGGCGCTTCCTCTGCAGAGCTGGCTTCCGTGCTTCCACCAGTCCGGCAGGTCCATCGCGCTCTCGATCAGGATCTCGGACTCGATCGCCAGCAGCAGCTCGAATCCCGCGGGCGGAACGAACGAAGCGAAGGCTTCGTCGACGCCGGAGTTCGTGGCACAGGCGAACGTGCGGATCTCGCTCCCGTGTGTGCCGCAATCGCCCCAGGAGAGGTTGATTCCCTCGGCAGCTGCCGAGCCGGGGCCGAGGACGAGCAGTAGGATCGCGAGGAAGCGGCTCATGTACTGGAAAGATACCCCTCGTGCCGCGGGTGTGTCGTCAAGTTTCCGGGCCGCCGCTGGTGGCTGTGCCGGATGGGGTTGCGGGCTCGATCTCCTTGCGGACGCTTGAGCCAGCCGGAGGGCGCGGGTAGCGTCCCCGCTTCATACGACGGTCCGGCCGGAATCTGAGACGGCCGCTGGGAGAGCCCATGGGCAAGGTGTTCGACGAAATCACTCCCGAGCTGCGCGCCTGGATCGGCGGTCAGCACGTTTTCTTCGTGGCATCGGCACCGTCTGCCCGCGACGGACACATCAACTGCTCTCCCAAGGGGCTCGATGCCTTTCGCATCCTCGGGCCGCGAAGCGTCGGCTATCTCGATCTCACCGGCAGCGGCGCCGAGACCATCGCCCACGTTCGCGAGAATGGACGGCTGGTTTTCCTGTTCTGCTCGTTCTCCGGTCCGCCCAAGATCCTCCGGCTGCACGGGACCGGCGAAGTGGTTCTTCCCGGCTCGGCCGAATGGGAGGAGCTGCGCCCCTTGTTCCCCGAGATCCCGGGAGCGCGGGCGATCCTCCGGGCACGGATCACGCGGATCAGTGACTCGTGCGGGTTCGGAGTTCCCGAGTACGAGTTCAAGGAGGACCGCCCGACTCTGATCCGGTGGGCGGAGAAGAAGGGCGAGGAGAGCCTCGCGGAGTATCGGCGGCAGGCGAACGCGAAGAGCATCGACGGCCGGCCCGCCATCGACGCGAAGTGAGTAGGATTTCGACCTCGAACGCGGCGCCGGGACAGGCGTAGAATCCGCGCGGGAGCAGGGTGCAGGGAAGCTGTCCTCGGAACTCGTGCCGTTCCCTTCATGGGGAGAGTCGAAATGCCTGAATCCGCCGCTCCTGGTTCGCGGCCACGGGACTGTTTCGCCCGGGCCTGGCGCCATCCGCGCTGGAGCATCGCCACCGTTCCGACGATGATCGTCGCCGCGTTGCTTGCCGGCGATGCCGGGGCGCAGGTCATCCGCCCCGATCTCTGGACCGCGACGGGTGTCGTTCGCGCCGCCGCGCTCACCGGCAGCACGCTGTACATCGGTGGTGACTTCTCTTACGTCGGTCCGCGCACCGGCGGCGGACTACCTCTGGACGTGACGACGGGAGCCTCGAGCGGATTCCCGAAGATCGAGGGAACCGTGAGCACGGCGATCTCGGACGGCGCCGGTGGCTGGTTCATCGGCGGCGTTTTCAGCTCTGTCGGCGGCGTGGCGCGAGCCAACCTCGCGCATGTCACCTCCACGAATCTGGTCGACCCGGCGTTCGCCCCCAATGCCAGCGCCCTCGTGAGGGCCCTCGCGCTCGATGGCAACACACTCTACGTCGGGGGCGGGTTCGTGGTGATCGGCGGCGTGACCCGTTTGGGCGCCGCAGCCCTGAACGCGACCAATGGCAGCGTGCTGCCATGGAATCCCGCTCCGAACAACGCGATCTACACGATGGTGGTCGATGGCCCCAGGTTGTACGTCGGCGGCCAGTTCACGACCATCGCGGGGCAGCCTCGGAGCCAGATCGCCTCCTTCGATCTGCCGGGCGGAACGCTGCAGGCATGGAATCCGAATGCGAACGGGGCGATCCGCGCGGTCGTCCCGATGGGTCCGACCGTCTACGTCGGCGGAGCTTTCGGGATGATCCACGGCGTGGCCAGAAACTGGCTCGCGGCTGTCGACAGTGTCGATGGCAGCACGCTGCCATGGAACCCCAATCCGGTCATCGGGGTTGGCAGCGGCGTCTCGGCGCTCGTGGCAAGGGGTGCTTCGCTCCATATCGCGGGCAGCTTCACCACCATCTCCAGCGCGCCGCGCCGCTACGCAGCGGCGGTGGATACCGCCGGACAGCTGCTCGCGTGGGATCCGAGTCCCAATCAGCTGATCAACGCGCTGGCCGTGAATGGCTCGAGCGTGTTCGCCGGCGGAACCTTCGACTCGATCGGCGGGCAGGCGCGGAGCCGCATGGGAGCCGTCGACGCGACCAGCGGGCAGGCGTCGATCACCTGGCTCGGACACGCGAACGGCCAGGTCGACTTTCTCGCGGCGGCGGGCTCGAGCGTCTTCGTGGGCGGTGCGTTCACGAGCCTGGGGGGCGTGCCGCGGATGCGTCTTGCCGCGCTGGACCTGGTGACGGGGACGGCCACCGCGTGGAACCCGGGCGCGAACAACGCGGTGCGGGCCCTGGCCACCAGTGCTTCGACGTTGTACGTGGGCGGCGACTTCACGCAGACCGGTGGACAGACGCGCGGACGGCTGGCGGCATACAGTCTCGCGACGGGAGCGTTGTTGCCCTGGAATCCCAACGTGACGCCCGGGGGAATCTACGCACTGTCGGTCCAGGGCTCGACCATCTATGCGGGCGGGACCTTCCTTCAGGTCGGAGCACAGTTGCGCAACTGTCTCGTTTCCATCGATGCCAATGGGACCATCAACCCCTGGAATCCCTTTGCCACCGGCGGGCTGGTCAATGCGGTGATCGCGAACGGTTCAACCATCTACGTCGCCGGCAACTTCACGTTCGTGGGCGGTGCAGCGCGCAACTTCATCGCCGCGGTCGACAGCTCTCTCGGAAGCGCGCTCCCGTTCAACCCGAGTGCGAACAACGGCATCAACGCGCTGGCACTGCGGGACTCGACCCTGTATGCGGGGGGCTTCTTCACCAACATCGGCGGCCTGGCCCGCAATCGTCTGGCGGTGATGCATGCGGTGAGCGGTGTCGTCGACAGTGTCTGGAATCCAAACGTGACGAGCGCGTCGGTCTCGGCAATCACCGTGGACGACGCAGCGGTGTACGCGGGCGGCGGCTTCACCGGCATCGGTGGCCAGCTGCGCAACTACCTCGCCGCGCTCGATCCGACGACGGGACTGGCACTGTCGTGGAACCCCGATGCGAATTCGTCGACGCTCGTGCTGTCGACCGGAGCGGACGTCATCTACGCCGGCGGCCAGTTCACCACGCTGGGAACGAAGGCGGGCAGCGTCGCCGCCATTGATGCGCCGTGTGCGCCACCGCTCGAGATCGCGGACTCGACCGCCACGCTCGCCGGCCCCGAGGCAACAGTCGTCGGGGACTTCGACGCCGACGGCGCTCCCGACCTCGCCGCCGCCGTCGCGGGCGGCTGCCAGGTCATGCGCAATCAGGGCGGCGGGCATTTCGCGTCGCTGAGCTCGGTCAACCTGGGCGGCCCCGGCCGCGGCATCGCGGCGGCCGACTTCAACTACGACTTCGTGCTCGACCTCGCCGTGTCGACCTCCGGTGGGCTCTCCGTGATGCTGGGGCAGAAGGCGAAGGCAATCCTCGTCTTCCCCTCGATCGTGAAGGC
>DAIUEO010000038.1:8457-25790 GCA_036845125.1 Candidatus Eiseniibacteriota bacterium
AGGCGAACGGGGTACCGACCGGTTCGTTCGGATCGCCGACCACGTATTCGGTCGGCGTCGATCCCGCCGGGATCGCGGTCGGCGACTTCAACGAGGACGGCATCAATGATCTCGCCGTCGCGGCCACCGGCTCCAACAGCGTCCAGATTCTGCTGGGCAATGGGGCGAGCGGAATCGGATCCGGAGTATTTGGCGCGCCCGCGGGCTTCGCGGTGGGAAACGGCCCGCACGCCGTCGCCGTGGGCGACTTCAACCGGGATGGCATCTGGGATCTCGCCGCCTCCGGTTCCGCCGGCAACGCGGTCTCCATCCTTCTCGGGCAGGGCACCTCCGGCGCCGGCAACGGCTCATTCGCCGCGGCGGTGAACTACGTGGTGGCGAACGGCCCGTGGCCGATGGTCACGGGCGACTTCAATGAGGACGGCGTCACCGATCTCGCCGTCGGCACCTCGAGCGCCGTCGCAATCCTGCTCGGCAACAGCGTGGGGAACGGCACGTTCGCGCCGGCGGTGCTCAACCCCGTCTCGGGTCCGGTTCGGGACCTGTTCGCCGCTGACTTCGACGGCAACGGCCGCGTCGATCTCGGGGTCACGCTGGGTGCGGGCGGAACGTTCCAGTACCTGTACGGCAGCGGCAGCAGCACCGTCGGCAATGGGCAGTTCATGCTCGGCACGTCGCTGCCGATCGGCGGCAACCTGTCATCGCTCGAATACGGCGCGTTTGATTCGGGGTCGCCGGGTGGGTCCGTGGTGGTGACGAGGCTCGACCGCAACGACCTCGTGGTCGTCACGAGCCCGTGCGCCGCGCCCACGCCGCCGCTGCTCGAGATGACGAGCCCGAACGGCGGTGAAGTGTGCCAGCTCGGCGAGAACGTGCCGATCCAATGGGCGCGCAACGAGATGATTCCCGCGGTGCACATCGAAGTCTCGCGCGACAACGGGGCGCGGTGGAAGCGCATTGCCTCGAATCTGACGGGCACCGAATTCCAATGGACGGCGGCGCCGCCGGGCAGTGCCGCAGGCCGCGTGCGGATCGTCGATGCCCAGCGGCAGGGTGTGGCGGACGCCAGCAACGGCAGCTTCCAGATGCAGCCGCTGGTCGGCGTCGACCCCGGGACCCTCAGGCGCCCGTCGTTCTCGTCCGCCTATCCCAATCCCTCACGCGGATCGGTCCGCTTCGATCTGCGGATGCCCGTGGCGGGAGCGATCTCCGTCGAGGTGTTCGATATCGCGGGGCGACGGGTGCAAACGCTGGCGAAAGGCCTGCGGGCCGCGGGCGAGCACGTCCTGATCTGGGATGGGCGGACCCAGGGCGGCCGCGCGCGAAACGGCATCTACTTCGTGCGCGCCCGCCTGCCCGGCTTCGAGGCGGTGCGTCGAGTCGTTCGGATCGAATGATCGACCTGGCAACGGACGATGACCGAGCACGACGTTTGCCGCGTGCCCCCCGGCTATTGCAGGGGTACGCGACGAGCGGAATGCTCGTGGCCGCGCTGCTGATCGCGACGTATCGCCCATGCGCCGCGGCCGACCCGCTGTTCTCTGCCGAGCCGACATGGTCCGGCCCCGTCGCGAACACGACGGCGATCGCGCTCGGTGACATCGACGGCGACGGCCGGCTCGACCTGGTGCGTGGCAGTTCCATCGGCCCGAGTTCCGTGCACCGAAACGCCGGTATTGCGTTCTCGCCGTCCTCGATCTGGACGGGGCCCGAGGAAGGTACGACCGCGATCGCGCTCGGCGACGTCGACGGCGATGGCGACCTGGACCTGGTTCGGTGCAACTACGACCGCGGGGTCACCCTGTATCTCGGCGCGGCGGGCACGTTCGGAGCGGACACCGCCTGGATGGGCCCGCCCCACCAGACCATCGCGCTCGCGGACGTCGATGGCGACGGTGACCTGGATCTGGTTGCCGCCGACGCCTATCAGCCGGTCGCGACGTATGCGAACGCGGGCGGGACGTTCTCGCGCACGCCGGCGCTGGCGGGACCCGGTGAGCCGACGCAGTGCCTGGCGCTGGGCGACGTCGATGGCGACGGTCGCCTCGACCTCGTACGGGGCAATGCGTTCGCCGGCAGCACGCTGCATCTCAATCTCGGCACCGGCTTCGATGCGCTTGCGGCGTGGACCGGCGCGCCGAACACGAACGCTATGGTGCTGGCCGACGTGAATGGCGACGGGCGGCTGGACCTGGTATGCGGCAGTGCCGGCGGGACGACCCTGTACCTCAACACCGGTGGCACGTTCGGCCTGACCGCGGCGTGGACGGGCCCGGCGACGGATCGCGTCGTGCTCGGCGATGTTGACGGGGACGGCGATCTCGATCTCGTGTGCAGCGGCGTTGCCACCGAGGTGTACCTCAATCTCGGCAGCGTGTTCGATGTGTCGCCGGCGTGGGTTGGACCCGACGAGGCCACGCGCGACATCGCACTTGCCGACGTCGACGGCGACGGTGACCTCGACCTGATTCGCGGCAACTACGGCCAGGCCGTGACGTTCTACCGAAACCGGACTCCCGCGTTCGCAGCGGCTCCTTCGTGGCAGGGAGCAGTCGCGCACACGCACGGCGTGGCGCTCGGCGACATCGATGGCGATGGCGACGTCGACCTGGTTCGCGGCAACGCCGCTCAGCCGCCGACGCTCGACCTCAACGTCGCCGGAATCTTCCAGCCGGCCCCGTGGAGTCCGCCCAGCCTCAACACGTTCGGGGTCGTCCTCGGCGACGTCGATGGTGACGGCCGGCTCGATCTGGTGTGCGGCAACCAGAACGCCCCGGCTTCGCTGTTCCAGAACACGGGCGCCTCGTTCCTGTCGGCGCCCGTTCCGATCGGCACCGCGCAGCGGACCTGGAGCGTGGCGCTTGGCGATGTCGACGGTGACGGCTCACCCGAGCTGGTGCGCGGCAATCAGGACCAGGCGGCGAGCGTCTACCACAATTCGGGCGGCGCATTCGATTCCGTGACGCTGCTGGCGCAGCGCGATACGCGAGGGGTGGCATTCGGTGACGTCGATGACGATGGTCGCCTGGACCTGGTGCGCGGCAACGTTCAGCAGTCCGCGACGCTGCATCGAAACGTGGACGGTGTGCTCGATGTCGCGTCCAACTGGACGAATCCACCGGAGACCACGAACGGAATCGCGCTCGGCGACGTCGACGGAGACGGTCGTGTGGACCTGGTGCGCGGCAACGACGGGCCCAACCAGACCACGCTGTATCTCAATTCCGGTGGCGCGTTTCAGGCGCAGCCGGCCTGGTCCGGTCTCGTCGAGCCGACGACGAGCGTGGTGCTCGGCGACGTGAATGGCGACGGACGCCTCGATCTCGTCCGCGGCAACCGCGCGCGCCCCTCGACGCTGTACCTCAACGATGGCGGACTGTTCGCGTTCGCACCCGCGTGGACGGCGTCGAGCGCGGATTCGACACGCGCGGTCGCACTGGGCGATGTGAACGGTGATGGCCAGCTCGATCTCGTCTGTGGCAACGACGGATCGGGAGCCGGCGGCTCGCCGACGCGCGCGTTCTGGCATCGGAGTCCATGGATCGTCGACGCGTCCGGTGGATCGCCGCGCCGCCAGCTGACGAATGGACCGGCCTGGTTGCGGTGGGTGCGCGTCGTCCCGGTGGCGGCCAACCAGTACCGCATCTCGTTCCAGTCCTTCGATGCCGAGGCCGATCCGGTTTGGCTGATCGGCGAGTACCAGTTCGAAGGCTCCGACTGGCACGCGATGGACCTGGATGGCTCGGTGCTTCGCGCCGGTCCGTATTCGACGTCGGCGAGCGGCGTGACTCACCAGGCCACCTGGAACGTCGGGGCGATCCCGTTCGATCGTCGCAGCGTCACGATCCGGCTGCGCTCCGTCTCGCTGCCGGGGCGGACCGGGGTCAGCCAGTTCATTCCGTCGTACCTCGTGAACGTGGGCCGAGTCGTTCCGGCCCGCGCGGAGCTGGTCGCGCTGCCGGCGAGCCTCGTGTTCCCGACCATGACCGCGGGGGACACGAGCCGGCTCGACGTTCGAATCGAAAACCGGGGCAACCTGGCCCTCACCATCCAGCCGCTCGATGTTCCCGACACCGCGGTGTCGCTCGAGTTCACGTCCCTGCCTTCCATTCCGCCGGATGAAGCGGCATCGATGACCGTCACGCTGACGCCGCGCGGTCCCGTGACACTCGACCCCATTCACCTCCACAGCAACGACCCGTTGCGGCCGGTGGTCGATCTGCCGTTGGTGACCGACATCCGGGCGCTCGCCATCGAGACGCGATTGCTGACGACCGCACCCGAGCTGCCTCTCGGCGAGGCCGCGACCGTCGTCGTGACGCCGAAGCCGGACGTGCACTTCGACCACGGCCAGCTGATGTTCCGGCCCCGGATTCCGAACGCACCGTTCGAGGCCCTGCCGTTGATCGCCCAGGGCGCGAATTATGTGGCGCTGATTCCGGGTGATCGGGTCACCGAGGCGGGTCTCGACTACTACGTTCGCGTCGTGAACGGCGTCGTCGAGGCGACCGACCCGCCCGGGGCGCCCGCTGCGCTGCTCCACGCCGACGTCGCGCCACCGGCCGGCGTCACGGCCGTGGCCCAGGCGGACTCGGCCGGCGGATACCCGGTCGGTCGTCCGACCACGGTCATCGTGTCGTTGCCGCGTGGCACGCGGTTCATGAGCGGGACGCTGTTCTTTCGCGCCGGTGGTGCGGCCGTGCGGGATAGCGTTGCCGTCGATTCGATGGAACTGGCCTCCGGTGCGCACGTGGCCATCGTGCCCGGGGCGATGGTCGGCCCGCGTGGCGTCGAGTACTGGGCGCGGGTGCGGACTCAGACGCAGGTGCTCACTGATCCGGCGGACGACCCCGCGGCACATCCGCACGTCCTGCGCACCCACGTCAGCGATCTCGCGGAGCCCGCGATCCATGCGGGCTGGCGATACCGCATGCTGTCGATCCCCATCGAGCTTGGCCCACCGATGCCGGCGTCACTCGAGGCGGTCCTGTTCGACGAGCTGGGGACTCTGGGACCGATTCGCTGGCGAGCGTTTCGCTACACCGGAGGTGCCAACGTCGAGCTGACCACGACGCCCGTGGGCAGCGAGCTCAGCCCGATTCCCGGTCGCGCGTTCTGGCTGATCTCGCGTGATTCGTACCGGGCCGACACGGCCCCGATCGTCGGCCGCTCGACACCGACGGATGCGCCGTTCCGAATCATCCTCGAACCGGGGTGGAACCAGATCGGCGATCCGTTCGACTTCCCGGTGGCCGCGCCGGTGTCCGCACAGGGCCCGTCCGGCACGGTCAGCCTCGAGCCGCCCGTCGGCTGGGACGAGGCCGGTGCCGCGTACATTCATGACGTTGCCGTGCTCATGCCGTTCGAGGGGTACTTCGTCAAGAATCCGAGCCCGGATCCCGTCGAGGTGCTCATCGATCCGATCGAGGTGGCACCGGCACTGACCATCGCGACGACCGATTCATCGGGCTGGAAGATCGGAATCGCGGCCGTCGTCGATGGCGTTGCTGACCGTCGCAACGTCGCGGGTGTCGCGGCCGGAGCGAGCGACGGCGCGGACCGATTCGACCGGTCCGAGCCGCCGGTTGCGCCCGGTCCGGCCATCTCCCTGCACTTCCTCGCGAACGACGGCGCGCCGGCCCGGGGGATCGACATTCGAGCGGTCCTGCCCGCGAGCGGCGACGCCAGCGCGCGCGGACAGCGCTGGCCGTTCGATGTGTCTGGCGAAGCACCCGAAGGCGCAACGCGGGAGCTGGCCCTGGCATTCTCGGGACTCGATCGCGTGCCCTCGGAACTCGGGATCCGGTTGATCGACCGCAGGCTCGATCGCGCGATCGACCTGCGCGCGCAACCGCACTACGCGTGCGCGTTCGAGTCCGGCGCCGGTGGAGATGCCGCCCACGCGCGCTTCGAGCTGCAGGTCGGCACCGAAGCGTTCCTCGATCGGTCCCGGGCAGGCGGAACGTCACACTCGACCCGACTGCTGCCGGTGTGGCCCAATCCGTTCGGCGCATCGGCGATCGTGCGTTTCGAGACGGCGCGGCCGGGGCATGTGACGCTGGACGTACTCGACATCACCGGGCGGCGGGTGCGCCGCCTGGTGGATGAGGACCGCGCCGGCGGATTCCACGAGGTCCCATGGCCGGAAGATCGCGGCGGGGCCCGGCTCGAGCCGGGCGTCTACCTGGTCCGACTGGCGACTCCGGACCGGGTCGAGTCGCGCAAGGTCGTGAAGATCCAGTGAGTGGACCCGTTCGCATCGAAAAGCGGAATGCAGAATCCGCCGGCCTCGTAGGGCACCACCAGTGAGTGAAGCCGCCGTGCTGCCCTACGGCAGGTTCGATCTCGGGTCCGCCACGGTGCCGTTGTCCTGGGCACCTTTGCCGAGCGCGTGGGTGACGGCCACGCCGGCCTGCTCCCAGAAGCTGTAGTCCGGGTACTTGCCGGGGCCGTCGATCAGCAGGTCCTTCTTCTCGTAGACGAGATCCATCGGGTGGGTCTCGGCCATCTCGAAGTCCTGCGTCATCTGGAGCGCGAGCGTGGGGCACGCCTCGGCGCAGAGCCCGCAGAAGATGCAGCGGTTGAAATTGATGCGGAACGCTTCCGGGAAACGGCGGCCGTCATCCCGCTCGGCGGCCTGGATGGTGATGCAGTCGACCGGGCACACCGAGCTGCAGAGGTAGCACGCGACGCAGCGCTCCTCGCCATCCGGGTCGCGCGTCAGCACGATGCGGCCGCGGTAGCGCTCCGGGATCACGGGCTTCTGCTCGGGATACTGGACCGTCACCGGCTTGCTGAAGAGCTTCTTCAGCGTGACGCCCATCCCGCCCAGCATTTCTCGGATCATTTCAGCCACGCTCCATTCGTCGCGTTCCTGTCCGGGCTCATGCTAGCCCACGACTGCGGGAACGGACACCTGTCCCACCGCACCGGAGGCGAGCCCCGCCGGCCACGGCACGTCGCGCGGCACGAGGAGCACGCCGTCCGCGACTCCGGCCCGCGCGACCACCTCGAGCTCCAGCGTCCGTCCGCCGGACTCGAACGCGACCCGCGCCGCGCCCTCGATGCCAAGCTTCTTCGCTTCGGCCGGCGACACCGCGCCGCGCGGCGGTCCGGCCATCTTGCGCATCGGCTCCGAGCGGCCCGACAGCAGCTCGCCCGCGAGCGTGCGATCCATCCGGAACACGGCGAGCCCCGAGCCGGATGCGAACGCCGGCAACGAGCTGCCCGAGCAGGAGTGGGTCGCGACATCCAGCGGCATCCCGTCGGTCCCGGCTTCGATGGTTGCGAGCGGCGTCCACAGCGGGACCCCGCGTGAAATCACACCGCGCAGGTCGCGCAGCGACCGCGCGCCGGGCTTGCCGATCGCGTGCTCGCGCAGGGCCTCGAGCACCTGCCACGCCATGCGCGCCTCGCTCTCGGGCGGCGCCTCGCGGGGCGTGCGCGGGAAATTGGCCTGGTCGTCGATCAGCGAGATCACCGAGAGGCTCGGCACCCGCGTCGGGGCGAACGCCTGGAGCCGGCCGGCGCGATTCACGTACGTGCCGTGCGACTCGTACGTCACGGTGGTCGGCAGGAAGATGCCGGCCGCGTCGAGCAGCGGGCCCGACAGGTGGTCGGCCACGACCAGGAGGTCGAGCGCGCGCAGGCGGGTGAGCATGGCCTTCGACCAGTCGCGGGGATCGCACTCGACGAGCACTGCCGCGCGCAGGCGGCCGGCCTCGAGCTCGGTCGCGAACGACGCGAATCCGGGCTTTGTCGTCATCGCGGCGCCGCCGAATCCATTGGGGCCGGGGAACAGGCAACCGAACCGCGGAGCCTGGCCGAGCTTCGCCAGGCCTAAGACCAGCGCGGCGGCGGCCTCGAATGCCGGACCGTCCATGAGGTCCGAGCCGACGAGCAGTCCCGGACGCGCCGCGCCGTGGAGCGCCTTCGCCACCGGGGCAACAGCATCGTCGCCGCCGGTGCCGCCGAGGCGCCCGGCGAGATCGCGCAGCGTGGCGCCCAGCTTCGCCGGGTGCACCGCCACGCACGTCGCGACCGAATCGAGATAGTGCTCGCCGGCGTTCAGCACGAACACCTGGCCGCCGTTCCGGGCCACCTGGCGGGCGGCGAGTGCGGCGAGCGGCGCCTCGTCCACGAGCGAGGTTCCGGCCACCACGAGCACGTCACAGCCGCCGAGGTCGGCCTGGTCGAGCGGCTGTCCGCCGGCGGTCCGCAGCGCCTCGATGGCCGCCAGCGCCCGCAGCTCGCGGGACTCGTCGTCGAAGTGCGCGACCCGTGCGCCCTCGAGTGGCCCGCGGGCCAGCGAGTCGAGCGCCGCGTGGGTCTCGACCGACGCGCGCGGCGACGTGACGAACGCGATCGACGGCGCACCATGCGTGCGCGCGATCCGCAGCAGGTCGCCGCCCGCGAGGCCGAGGGTTTCGTCCCAGGTGGAGGGCTCGCCCTTGAGCCGCACGTTCAGGGGTCGGTCGTCCGCCATCACGTAGCCGTGTCCGAACTGGCCGCGATCGCACAGGAACACCCCGTTCACCGCCGGGTTCTCGCGCACGCGGACGCGCTGGAGCGCACGGTGACGCGCGCCCGGCAGCAGGTTGCATCCGACCGAGCAGTGCGGACAGACCGACGGCGACATCTCGAGATCCCAGACCCGCGACTTGTAGCGGAACAGCTTGTCGGTGAAGACCCCGGTCGGGCACAGCTCGACCAGGTTGCCCGAGAACGGGCTCTCGAACGGGCCGTCCTCGTGGCGCCCGAAATACACGCGGTCGCGACTGCCGCTCACGCCGAAGTCGCGGCCGCCGGCGTACTCCTGGTAGAAGCGGCTGCAGCGGTAGCAGGCGATGCAGCGGTTCATCTCGTGCACGATGAACTCGCCGAGGAACTGGTTCGGGAACGTGCGCTTGGGCCCGTCGTAGACGCGACGGCTGTGCCCGGTGGCGATGGTCAAGTCTTGAAGCTGGCACTCGCCGCCTTCGTCACAGATCGGGCAGTCGTGCGGATGGTTGATCATCAGCCACTCGACGACGTGTTTGCGGAGTGCCACCGATTCGGCGTCGAGGGTCGTGACCTCCATGCCGTCGGCGACCGCGGTCATGCACCCCATTACCGTCCGCGACTTGCCGTCCTGCTTCACCGTCACCGCGCAGACGCGGCACGAGCCGACCGCGCCGAGGTCCTTGTGGTAGCAGAAGACCGGCACCGGAACTCCGGCCTGGTTGCCGGCTTCGATCAGGTTGGTGCCGGGCGCGACGCTGATCTTCCGGCCGTCGAACAGGATCTCAGGCACGGGCCACCTCCATGCGGTGCGACCGCGAACCGGCGCCGTCCTTCCACGGGCACCCGCGGGTTTTGATGTGTTCCTCGAGGATCGGCCGGTAGTGCTGGAACAGGCCGCGCATCGGCTCGGCCGCCCCGGCGGCATGCGCACAGAACGAGTTGGGGCCGATGAAGCGGAACAGGTCTTCGATGCGGTCGAGATCACCCATCGACGCGGTGCCGCTCTCGAGCTTTTCGAGAAGGTGGACGCCGAACGGCAGGCCGTCGCGGCAGGGCGTGCAGAACCCGCACGACTCGCGCGCGAAGAAGCGCTGCAGGTTGAGCGCGGCGCGCACCGGGCAGTCGTCCTCGCTCAGCACGATGAAGGTGCCGGTGCCGAGGCGGCTGCCGACCTTGGCCACCGGGTCGAAGTCGAGCGGCACGTCGAGATGGTCGGCGGTGAGGAACGAGGTCGAGGCGCCGCCCGGGATCACGCCGAGCAGCTTGCGGCCGCCGCGCACGCCGCCGATCAGGTCGAGCAGCTCGCGCAGCGTGGTGCCGATCGGGCGCTCGACGCACATCGGGCGCTCCACGTTGCCGCTGCCGCCGTAGAGCTTGGTCCCCGCCCCTTCGGGATTCTTCGCCAGGCCCTTGAACCAGGCGGCCCCGTTGCGGACGATGCCCGGGACACATGCCAGCGTCTCGACGTTGTGCACGGTGGTGGGGCGGCCCCAGAGCCCCTTGGTCGCGGGGAACGGCGGCTTCGCGCGCGGTATCGCACGGCGTCCCTCGTAGGCGTTGATGAGCGCGGTCTCCTCGCCGCAGATGTAGCGGCCGCCGCTCCGGTGCACGTGGATGTCGAACGAGAACTTGGTGCCGAGGATGCTGGTCCCGAGCAGTCCCGCCTTCCGCGCTTCGTCGATCGCATGCTCGAGCGCGCGGGCCTGGGGGAAGTACTCGCGGCGGATGAAGATCCCGCCCTCGGTCATCTCCATCCCGTAGCCGGCGATGATCATGCCCTCGATCAGGATGTGCGGATTGTTCTCCGCGAGCACGCGGTCCTTGAAGGTGCCGGGCTCCATCTCGTCGAAGTTGCAGAGCAGGTACTTGGGGCCGCCGTCCCAGCGGTCGCCGGTCGGCACGAACGACCACTTCAGGCCCGACGGGAACCCCGCGCCGCCGCGACCGCGCAGGCCGGACTCCTTGATGAGGCCCACCAGGTCGGAGGGCTTCATCTCGCGGAGCGCCTTCGTCGCGCCCTGATAGCCCTCGACCGCCCGGTACTCGTCGAGCGATGCGGGGACGCCGTTCCTCGCCTTAGCCCTGAGCAGGACCTCGGTCATCTTTGATCCTCTGGAGGAGCTCGCGCACGGATGCGGCGTCCGGGCGGAGCGGTCCGTAAACGTTCTCGCCGGCCAGCACGCACGGCGCCTTCTCGCAATGGCCGAGGCACACGATTGGCACCAGCGTGAACACGCCGTCCGGTGTGTTGCCGCCGGGCGGAATACCGAGCTGCTTCGAGATCTCGCCCATCAGCGCGTCGGCGCCGGTGAGATGGCACGAAATGCTGTCGCACACGAAGAGCTTGATCTTGTTGGCCGGGCTGCGGAACAGCAGGTTGTAGAAGGTGGCGATCTCGTCCACCTCCTCGGGCGAGAGCGCGCACTCTACGGCCGCGATCTTCACCGACTCGTCGCTGATCCAGCCGTGGCGCTGCTGCATCCCCCACAGCACCTCGACGATCTTCTCGCGCTTGAGCGCCTTCTCGTCCGGCCCGAGCTCGTGACGCACGCCCGGCGCGGCACCGGCGGCGCCGAGGCTCGCGGGCACGTCCGCGTTCAGCACCGGCAGCGACTTTTCGAACCCTTGGCGGCGAATTTCCTGGTTTCGACTATCGCCAATTTCCTGGTTTCGACTATCGCTCACTTGTCGATGTCCCCGAGCACGAAGTCGATGCCGCCGAGCGTGACCACGAGGTCCGAGACCTTCTCGCCCTTGGTGAGGAGCGGCAGGGCCTGGATGTGCATGGCCGAAGCCGTGCGGATGAAGACGCGGTACGGCATGTTGGTGCCGTCGCTCACCACGTAGTAGCCGTACTCGCCCTTCGGGCCCTCGGTCGAGACATAGGCCTCGCCGGGCGGCGGAACGAAGCCGCGGGTGACGTTGACGAAGTGGTGGATCAGGCTCTCGATGTCGTGGAGCATGCGCCCGGGCTCGGGCACCGCGTAGCGGTACTCGGGCGTCACGTAGTCGCCGTCCGGCATGTTGCGCACGCACTGCTCGATGATCCGGTAGCTCTGGTACATCTCGGCCACGTGGACCAGGTACCGGTCGTAGTTGTCGCCGGTCGACGTGGTCGGGATGTCGAATTCGTAGCGGTCGTAGCCGCTGTAGGGCGTCACCTTGCGGAGATCCCACGGGAGCCCGCACGCGCGCAGGTTGGGGCCGGTGAACCCGCGATCGATCGCATCGTCCAGCGAGATCGCGCCGGTGCCGCGCGTGCGCCCGACGAAGATCGGGTTCCCGGTGAGCAGCTTCTCGATCTCGGCCATCTGCGAGGGGAAGCGCCGCAGCCAGCTTTCCATGTCCTCGCGCCAGCCCTCGGGCAGCTCGGCGGCGACGCCGCCGATCCGGAACCAGCTCGGGTGCATGCGGCCGCCGGTGACCTTGGCGACGAAGTCGAGGATCTGCTCGCGGTGCTCGAAGGTGAAGAACACCGGGGTCAGGGCGCCCGCGTCCTGCGCGTAGGTGCCGATCCACACCTGGTGGCTGATGATGCGGAACAGCTCCGCCATCATCACGCGGATCACCTCCGCGCGCTCGGGAACCTGGACGCCGAGCAGCTTCTCGACCGCCATCACGTAGGGCAGGTTGTTCTGGACGCCGGCCAGGTAGTCGATGCGGTCGGTGTAGGGGATGAAACGGTGGTAGGTCTGCCGCTCGGCGATCTTCTCCGGGCCGCGATGATGGAAGCCCGAGTCGATGTCGACGTCCTCGACGTTCTCGCCGTCGAGCTTGAGGATGAGCCGGATCACGCCGTGGGTCGCCGGGTGATTCGGGCCCATGCTGATGATCATGCGGCCGTCCTCCTCCTTGAACCGCGGGAAGGTCTCGAGCGCTTCCTCGAACTTCGCGGCATCGGCGGCGGTGAAGGGCGGCATTTCGCTGCCCCGGTAGGGATGATCCTTCCGGAGCGGGTGCCCCTCCCAGCAGGACGGCATATAGAGACGGCGATGGTCGGCGAGGCCGTCGAAGCGGACGCCGAACATGTCCCACATCTCGCGCTCGTACCAGGTGGCCGACGGGAACACCGGGGTGACCGAGGGCAGGCGCGGATTGTCGGCGCCGAGATCCACGGCGAGCCGCACCATCGGCTTGCCGGGCTCGAGCGCCGCGAGCTGGTAGATCGTGCGGAAGCCGGCGCCGCGCGGGCGGTTGTCGAGCGCGGTCGCGAACTCGAGGCGGCGGAAGCGCGGCGCCGCTTCGTCCTTGAGGTGGCGGATGGCATCGACGAGCTGTTCGGGTTTGACCCGCCACGTGAGGGTGTCGCTCGGACCGTACTCGCCCGGATCGCGCGCGATCTGGCCGCCCATCCGCTCGCGCAGCCCGGCCTCCACGCTCTCGAGCCCTTCGATCGCCGGCCGCACCGGTGAAGGCGGCGTCCAGGTCGGCGTGTAGACCGCGGGCAGGTCGGAGTTGGGCCGCAGGTTCGTGCCGCGCGGTCGCGTGCCTTCGAGCCCGGGGCCGCGCGGATCGTCAGAGGTGGTCTCGCCCACGATCCGCGGGAAGCGGGTCGTCCCGGAGAAGCCGCCCGCCATGCGGAACATCTCGCGCGTCGGCCGCTCGGTCTTCTGGATCTTCTTCTGGAGCAGCATCAGCGTTTCCATGAACGATTCGGGCCGCGGCGGACAGCCCTGGACGTAGGCGTCGACCGGAAGCAGCGTGTGCACGCCCTGCACCACCGAGTAGACGTCGTACATCCCGCCCGAGTTCGAGCACGAGCCCATGGAGATCACCCAGCGCGGCTCGAGCATCTGCTCGTAGAGCCGGAGCAGGGCGGGCGCCACCTTCTTGAAGACGGTGCCGGCCACGATCATCACGTCGGCCTGGCGTGGGGAGCCGCGCATCACCTCGGCGCCGAAGCGCGAGACGTCGTGGCGCGAGGTCAGCGAGGTGGCGAGCTCGACGAAGCAGCACGAGAGGCCGAAGAACATCGGCCAGAGCGAGTTCGCACGCCCCCAGTTGATGAGGTCGTCCATCCGCGCGAACAGGAGCGACTGCTGGAGCGCTTCCGGAATGCCCTCGGGATCGGTGACGAGCTGCTCGCGACGCGTGTCGACGGTCACTGGACTCCTCGCGCCCGAAACGGTGGAGAGATCAGGGGGATGGCCCAACCCGGCAACAGCCGGATGCGGTCACGGAAGCTACCACAGCGCCGGATTGTGACGAATGGTGCAAGCGGGAGGAGACAGCGGATCCGGAAGGAGGAACTTGCCGGACACGGCAACGGCAAGGAGCGGTGCGGACCACCCCTTGCCGCGGACATCATCGCGTGCCGTCGCGATATTGCTTACGGAGAGCAGGTCCCGCACTCCGGGGAAGGACTTCGTTGCTCCGAAGCCCTTGCCGCCGGCAGCGGGTGTGCGGCCCCCTCTCCGCACATCTGGTGCTGTACATCTGGTGCTGCGAGTCGATGGAGTTTCTACGGTGTCTGGTCGCGCGAACCGCGCACTGTGTTTAGATTTCTTTCAAACACTGCGAAAAAGAAATCAGCTTCCCGTGCGCACTTCGAACCGGGCTTCGAAGCGCACCTGGCCCTGGCGCCGAACCTGGACCTTGTGAATACCCGGTTCGAGCGCGGACTTTGGAACCAGAAGCACCATGGCCGAGAGCGCGGGGTCCCAGAGACTGCGCGCGTCGCGTTCCACCCGCCATACGGTCCCCTGGGCATCGCCGCTGACCGTGATCTCGACCATGGCCTGCTGTTCGCCGGCGTCGAATGGCCGGTGCTCGATCACGATGGGTTGATAGGGCTGGCCCGCCGCTAGTTCGACGATAGGCAGGGGTTCCCCGGCCCGGGTCGTCGGTCCCAGTACCAGCAGGCGGACCACCCCAATCCACGGATCCGCGGCCGGCGGGCGGGCGGCGAGCTCGCGACGGAGCTGTTCGCCTTCCGACCTCAGCCCGGAAACCTCACGCTCGGCATTTCGATAGGCGGTTTCGAGAGACGGGTAGGCCACGAACCCCCGGTAGGCCGGAAATGCCAGCACCAGGGCGATCGCCGCCAGCGCCGGAGCGAGCCTCGGCAGCTGCGGCCACAGCCCGGCAAACAGGTTGCTCAGCAGGAGCGGCCGCGGCGAATCGAGACGGGTCTCATAGTCCGCGCGCTTCACGAGGTCGACCTCGTTCCGGCAGGCCTCACACTGCTTGAGGTGCTGCTCCATGCCGGCCGCGTCCTCGCCGCCCGGCCGGGGTTCGCCGATCGAGAAGCGGACGATCTCCGCGGAGGACGGATGCCGTGTGAACAGGCGCCGGCCCTCGGCAGCGATCGCCGCACGCATCTCGTGAACCGTGGTGAGCACCGACCGGCAGAGGACGCACTCGGCGACGTGAGCCCAGGCCGCGGACGCCTCGGGCTCTTCGACCCGATCGGCCAGCAGGTCCGGAAGTAGAGGGATGGCTTTCTGGTGATCCAAGCGACCCTTTCAGCCCCGGGGATCCGGGTGCATCGTTTCAGTCGCAGCAGACGCCTGTTCCGTTTATTATCCCGCCGGAAGCCTCGGGCCGCTCCCCCCTGGAATCCGGCCGGCGGACATGGATTGTTCGTTCAGGCCTGTACTCACGGAGTTTTGAATGACCGAAACCGGCCGCGGTTCGGGACCCACGGATATAGATATGGACCTCCTTCGCCGGTTCCGGGCGGGGGAGGTTGGAGCTCACCGGGAGGTCTCCGGCTGGGCCAAGGACGTGGTCCGATACCGTCCCTTCGGGGTGCCGCGCTCCGAGCACGACGACATCGTGCAGCAGTCCGTAGCCGAGTTGTGGTCGGCGTGCTCGCGTGCCAACTTCGCTCTGCGCATCGGGCTGCGGCCGCTGCTCCGGCGCATCGTGCTCGCGCGCTGTATCGACCATCTCCGCCGGCGGCGCCCGAACAGCGAGCTCGATCCCGAGATGGAGGCCGCGGACCTGGACGGGCCGCTGCTCGATTCGGATCGCTGGGCCCGGGTGCGCTGGGCCCTCCGCGGGATCGGCGAGCGCTGCCGCGACATCATCCGCATGCACTTCCTCGAGGACCTGTCCTACGCCGCCATCGGGGAGCAGATGGGGATCGCCACCGCCACCGTCCGCGTGCACATGTTCCACTGCATCCGCGAGGTGCGCCGCCGGCTCGACCTGGATACCTCCAGCGGCGACTCCTGACTTTGATACGGCGCGCCCGGAGGCTGCCGGTGAAGTGGCTGACCGCGCTGGTCGTGCTGGGAGCGTGGGCCGGTCCGGCGTTGGCGGGCGTGGCTGCCGATTCCGTGCGCGCCGCGATCACCGCCGAGCGCTTCGCCGATGCCGAGCGCAGCGCGCGCGCGCTGATCCTGGAGATCGAGGGCCGGAGCCCACTCGACTCCCTCGCCCTCGGCGAGGCCTGCGATCTCCTGGTCCAGGCGCTGTGGCGCGGGGGAAGAGCCACCTCCCCGGGAGCCAGCGAGGTTGCCGAGCGCGCGCAGCAACTTCGCGAGCGCGCCGCCAACGTTCCGCCGCTCGCGCTCGCGAACTCCCTGCATCAGCGCGCGAACCTGCTCAAGGCGGCCGGCCGCTTCGATGGGGTTCGTCCGCTCTATGAGCGGGCGCTCGAAATCCGTCTGGCGCTGCTCGGACCGAGCCATGCGGACGTCGCGCGCAACCTCAACGACTACGGCAATCTGCTGCTCCACGCCGGTGCCTACGCCGAGGCCGAATCGCTCTACCTGCGATCATGCGGCGTCTACGAGGCCCTGGGCGAGGCGCAGAAGGGGAATCTCGGGAGATGCCTCAACAACCTGGCGGTGCTGCGTCAGACCGCGGGCGATTACGCGGGCGCACGGCCGACCTTCGAGCGGGCGCGACGGTTGTTCGAGGAGGCGCTCGGGCCGAAGCACCCCAACGTCGCCACCGCCGACGTCAATCTCGCGAGCCTCCTGCTCAAGACCGGGGACCGTGACGAGGCGCTCGCACTGCTCGCCCGCGCGCGCCCCATCTATGTCGAGGCCGAGGGTCCGGATCACGCGGACGTCGCGTGGGTGCGCCGGGTCGAGGGCGAGGCTTACACCGACGCGGGCGACCTGGCGCGCGCGCGCACCGCGCTCGAGGCGGCCGCGGCGATTCACGAGAAGTCGCTCGGCGCCGCGCATCCCGAGCTCGCACTCGATCTCGGACTGCTCGCCCGGGTCGAGACCGCTGCGGGCCACGACTCGGTGGCCGAGGCCCACCTCACCCGCGCGCTGCGGATCCACGAGCAGGCACTCGGGGCGAATCACGCCCTGGTGGCGCGCGATCTCGAGGGCCTCGCCCGGCTGCGCGCCAGGCACGGGGACCTGGGTGGCGCCCGCGCGCTGCTCGAGCGCTCTCTCGCGATCCGCGAGGTCGCCCTGGGCGCCGATCATCCCGAGGTCGCATCGAGTCTCATCGCGCTCGCCGCGGTCGCGTGGGCGCAGGGGGCGCGGGATTCCGCGCGCCAGCTCGCGCTGCGAGCCGAGTCGGTGTCGCGGGAGCATCTGCGTCTCACGCTGCGCGCGCTCCCGGAGCGCCAGGCGATGACGGTGGCCCGCGAACGGGCACGCGGGCTCGATCTCGCGCTCTCGATTCCGGGAGCCTCCGGCAACGATTCGGCCCTCGTGGATGCCATCGTGCGCTCGCGCGCGGTGGTGCTCGACGAGATGATCCGCCGTGGGCGAAGCATCTCCCAGCGGGTCGAGCCCGGGATGAAGGAGCTGGCCGCGCGGCTCGTGGCGGCCCGCGACCGGCTCGCCCGCATCACCGTCAAAGGGCCCGGCAACGAACCGCCCGAGCGCTACCGGCGGATCCGCGACGACGCGCGTCGC
>DAIUEO010000039.1:0-11078 GCA_036845125.1 Candidatus Eiseniibacteriota bacterium
GATGATCGGCACCACGCGCTTGCCCCACTGCGGATCACGCAGCAGGTTCCGCAGCAGCTTGGCGAACACCATGGTGGTCGAGACCGCCTGGTTCTCGGCGGTGCCCTGCGCGAACTCGGCGAACACCTTCTCCTGCGGCGCGGGCAGCGGCTTCGAGCGCACGAGTCGCTTCGGCACGGAGCCGCCGAGCTTCTGGCGGCGGTCGAGCATGTAGCGCACCTCGATGCTGTTCGCCCCGGGATGGAAGTACGGCGCGTCGGCGAGCTTGCGATCCGGGATCGCGAGCTCCAGCCGGTCGCGGAATTTCTTCAGCTCGTCGATGTTCAGCTTCTTGAGCTGATGGGTCATGTTGCGCGCCTCGGCGCCAGGTCCGAGCGTCCAGCCCTTCACGGTCTTCGCCAGGATCACGGTGGGGCGCCCGGTGTGGCGGAGCGCCGCCGTATAGGCCGCGTACACCTTGGCGTAGTCGTGCCCCCCGCGCCTCAGGCCCCGCAGCTGGTCGTCGCTCAGGTCCTTCACCATCTCCAGCAGCCGCGGGTCGCGCCCGAAGAAATGCTCGCGGACGTAGGCGCCGCTCTCGACCGAATAACGCTGCCACTCGCCGTCCACCGTCTCGTTCATCGCATCGACCAGCGCGCCGTCATAGTCCTGGGCGAGCAGCGGATCCCAGTCGCGGGACCAGATCACCTTGATGACGTTCCAGCCGGCGCCGGTGAAGATCGCCTCCAGCTCCTGGATGACCTTGCTGTTGCCGCGCACCGGCCCATCGAGCCGCTGCAGGTTGCAGTTCACGACGAAGGTCAGGTTGTCGAGCTTCTCGCGGTAGGCGAGCGAGAGCGCGCCGAGCGCCTCGGGCTCGTCCATCTCACCGTCGCCCGGGAACGCCCACACCCGGCAGTTCGAGGTGTCGGCCAGCCCGCGTGCCGCCAGGTAGCGGTTGAAGCGCGCCTGGTAGATCGCGTTGATCGGGCCGAGCCCCATCGACACGGTCGGGAATTCCCAGAAGTCGGGCATGAGGCGCGGGTGCGGATAGGACGAGAGCCCCCGCCCGCGCACCACCTCGCGGCGGAAGTGGTCGAGCTGGGACTCCGAGATGCGCCCTTCGAGGAACGCGCGGCTGTAGATGCCGGGCGCCGCGTGCCCCTGGAAGAAGATCTGGTCACCGGGGCCTTCGTCCTTGCCGCGGAAGAAGTGATTGAAGCCCACTTCGTAGAGGGTGGCGCTCGAGGCGTAGGTCGACAGGTGGCCGCCGATACCGCCGTACTTGAGATTGGCGCGCAGCACCATGAGCGCCGCGTTCCAGCGGATGATGCGCCGGATCCGGAGCTCCATCGCCTCGTCGCCGGGATAGGGCGCCTCCTGCTCGGGCGAGATCGTATTGATGTAGCGCGACTGGACGAGACCGGGCAGCCCGACCTGGAGCATACGGGCCCGTTTGAGGACCTTGCGCAGCAGGAAGTCGGCGCGCTCGGGGCCGTGGGTGCGGACGACGTCGTCGAGCGCGTCGATCCACTCCTGCGTCTCGACCGGGTCGGCGTCGGGAAGCTGGCGCTTGAAGGCTTCCAGGGTGCCGGGCCGGAAATAATCGACTTCGTGCCGGTCGGTGGGGGCGGTTTCGCGTCGCAGGTCGGTGCTCATGGGACCGGCGCAGCATATCGCATGCGTCGACCTTTTCCACAGGAGCGCCGCGGAGTAGGCTTCCCGTTCCCGCGTGCGAGGAGGTGTTGCATGTCCCTGATGATGAGCGCCGAAGCCGCCGTGCACCCGTCACGAACCGGCCCGCGGCCCATGACCGCCGAGGATCTGTGGGCCATTCCCCGGGTCGGCGCGCCGGCCCCGTCGCCCGATGGCGCCTGGTGCATCGTTCCCGTCACCACGTACGACCTCGAAACCAACGAAGCGCGCACCCGTCTCTTCCGGGTGACCGTCGCCGGCGGCGATCCCCTGCCGCTGACCTCGCCCGAGCACTCGAGCACGAGCCCCGCGGTCTCGCCGGACGGCCGCTCCGTGGCGTTCCTGCGGAAGGACACCAGGGCCAAGAACCAGCTCCATATAATGGCGCTCGACGGCGGCGAGCCGCGGCGGATCACGGACCTCCCGCTCGGCTGCTTCGATCCCCGCTGGCTGCCGGACGGCAGCGCGGTGATTGTCGCCGGTGAGCTGCTCAAGGGACACCTCACGCCCGCCGCGACGAAGAGCGAGCTCGAGCGCCGCGAGAAGGATCCGGTCAAGGCCCACGTCACCGAGGAGCGGTTCTTCCGCCACTGGGACCGCTGGCTCACGACCGGGGAGCTGCCGCATCTCTTCCGCTGCGACCTCGGCGGCGGCGCGATCACCGATCTGACGCCCGCGGCGGAGACCTGGCTCGACTGGATGGAGCCCACCGGCCAGTACGACGTCTCGCCGGACGGCAGCGAGCTCGCCTGGGCGGGCATCACCTACGACGCCGAGCGCGGCACGCCGCGCTCCGCCATCTACACGGTGCCGGTCGGGGGCGGCGCGGTCACGTGCCTCACGCCGGACCATCCGTCGAACGATCTCCGGCCGCGCTACTCACCCGATGGACGCTGGATCGTCTACGGCATGCAGAACGATCCGTTCTTCTACGCCGACCGCGTGCAGCTCATGCGTTACGACCGCGTGGCACGCACCCACGCTCTGCTCGGGGGCAGCAGCTGGGATCGTTCGCCGCTCCACTGGGAGTTCGCGGCCGACGGCACGCTCTACCTCGAAGCCGAGGATCGTGGCCGTGTTTCCGTGTTCGTGATCGCGAGGGAGGGCGAGCCGCGCCCCGCGATTCCGGGGGGGACGCTCCAGGGCATCAGCGTGCGCGGCAACATCGTCTTCGGCACCGTGCAGAACCTGTCGCAGCCCGCCGAGGCATTCGCCTGGACGCCCGGCGAGCCCGCGCCGCGCCGCTTCACGAGCTTCACGAAGGAAGTCTCTGCCCGCTTCGGCCTCGGCGAGGTCCGCGAGATCACCTTCGAGGGTTCGCGCGGCGAGGCCGTGCAGATGTTCGTGCTCATGCCGCCCGGTGCGAAGCCGGGGGTGAAGCACCCGCTCATCCAGTGTGTCCACGGCGGTCCGCACGGCATCAGCGGCGACAACTTCCACCCGCGGTGGAACGCGCACCTCTTCGCGGCACCCGGCTACGTCGTCGCGCTGGTGAACTTCCAGGGCTCGACGTCCTGGGGGCAGGACTTCGCGAAGCGCATTCAGGGCGGCTGGGGCGATCGTCCGTTCGAGGACGTGATGCGGGCCACCGACGTGCTGGTCGCGAGCGGGCTCGTGGACGAGAAGCGGATGGCGGCGGCGGGCGGCAGCTACGGCGGCTACATGGCGTCGTGGATCGAGGGCAACACGACGCGCTTCCGCTGCATCGTGAACCACGCCGGTGTGTACGACACGCTCTCGCAGTACGCGAGCGACTGGACCTTCGGCCGCGCCGAGTCGTTCGGCGGCGAGCCGTGGGACGGGCTCGACCAGATCGACCGCTGGAACCCGGCGCGCTTCGCGAAGGGTTTCGAGACGCCGATGCTGGTGCTCCACGGCGAGCGCGACTACCGCGTGCCGGTCACCCAGGGCCTCGAATGCTACGGCGTGCTCAAGGCGAAGGGTGTTCCGGCGCGTCTCGTCTATTTCCCGGACGAGAACCACTGGATCCTGAAACCCCGGAACTCGCTGCTCTGGTACCGCGAGGTGCTCGGATGGTTCGAGCGATGGCTGGGCCCGGACGCGTGAGCGAACCGCGCATCCGCGCGCTCGGTCTCATGTCGGGCGGTCTCGACAGCGCGCTCGCGGCGCGGCTCCTGATCGACCAGGGGATCGAGGTGATCGGCCTCCACCTCGAGGCGCCGACCGCGTGCCGCTCGAACGTGCGCGAGCTGGCCGGGGAGCTCGGCATAGAGCTCGTGACGCGACCGAAGGGCGAGGAATACGTGAAGCTGCTGCGCAATCCGAAATGGGGCTACGGGCGGCACATGAATCCGTGCGTGGACTGCCGGCTCTTCATGTTCCGGATCGCCTCGGAATACCTGGAGCCGCTCGACGCCCGGTTCGTCTTCACGGGCGAAGTGGTCGGGCAGCGGCCGATGTCGCAGCGCCGCGCGAGCCTCGCGCTGGTCGACCGCGAGTCGGGGCTCGCGGGTCGGATCCTGCGCCCGCTCTCGGCCCGGCTCCTGCCGGAGACCGAAGCCGAGCAGAGAGGATGGGTGGATCGCGCGCGGCTGCTCGACATCAGCGGGCGCGGCCGCGACACCCAGCTCGCGCTCGCGCAGAAGATCGGGCTGCGGCACCACACCGCACCGGGCGGGGGATGCCTGCTCACCGATCCCCACTTCTCGGTCCGGCTCCAGGACCTCTTCGATCATCAGCCCGAAGGCGAAACCCGGGTCGTCGACCTCGAGCTGCTGAGGCTCGGACGCCACGTGCGGGTGCGTGGCGACCTCAAAGTGATCCTCGGGCGCGACGAGCACGAGAACCGGCGCCTGCACGACTACGCGGCGGAGGAACGCTGGGTGGTCGAGCCCATTGGGTTCGGCGGCCCGACGGCGCTGGTGTGCGGGGCGCCCGGGGCCGAGGCGCTGGAGGCGGCGGCGGGGCTGATCGCCTCCCACTCCCGCGTGGTCCCGGCGGGGGCCCGGGTCCGCTGGCAGGCCGGTCAGGCCCAGGGCGAGCGCCTCGTCCCGGCCGACCCGGGGCTCCCCGGGGTCGGGGCCGCCCCCCCGGCCGACACCTTTCTGACCACCCCCTCGGGAGCAGCATGAAATCTGCGAAGCCATCTGCCGATATTTCCGAGAGCCCCCGGCAGGAGCCTCGACTTCCGCCGGGCCAGGTCCTCACCGACAAGTGGCCGGTCCTGCACCATGGCCACGTGCCGAATGTGGATCTCGCCCGCTGGGATTTCCGGGTCCACGGACTGGTGGAGTCCGAGGTGCAATGGACCTGGGACGAGTTCAAGGCCCTGCCACGGGTGCAGATGCAGAGCGACATCCACTGCGTCACGCGGTGGAGCCGCTTCGACAACCTCTGGGAAGGCGTGAGCACGCGCGAAGTGTTCCGGCACGCGGTACCGAAGGCCGGTGCGCAGTTCGTCGTGATCCACGCGGAGCAGGGGTACACGACCAACCTCCCACTCTCGGAGCTGATCCAGGACGATGTGCTCCTCGCGGACATGCACGACGGCCGGCCGCTCACACCCGAGCACGGGTACCCGCTGCGGCTCGTCGTGCCCCGGCGCTACTTCTGGAAGAGCGCCAAGTGGATCCGTGGATTCGAACTCGTTGCCTCCGATCGCCCCGGCTTCTGGGAACGTGGCGGATACCACAACGAAGCCGACCCCTGGCGCGAGGAACGCTTCTCCGACTGGTAGGTCCGAAGATTGCGCGGAGTGCGAGTGAAGGGCCTCAAGCGCACGGACGCGCTGCGCCTGCTCGAGGAGTGCCTGGTCGAGCTGAGCGAAGCGCGCACCTCGAGCCCGCGAAGCGCCGAGTTCAAGCACTGGCACGAGGGCGCCTATCAGCTCGCGCAACGCATCTGGCCGAAGGTGAAGGACCGCTCGTCGCGCCTCGCCCGCATTCCGTTCCGGGCCGGCTCGTCCCGCGCGACCGAGGAGCAGAAGAAGGAGATCTTCGATCGCGGGTGCGCTGAAGCTGGCGTGCTGCTGCGGAAGTGGATCGCGGAGATCCAGGACAAGGGAATCGTTTCCTCTGAGTCCGACGTCGACGAGTACGAAGCGCCGCAGGAGACTCCAGCCCCTCCGCCGGCCGCCGTGGCTCCGCCTGCAGGTCCACCGACGCTGAAGCCGGTCGTGGCACCGCTCGCGGCTCCGACCCCGCCAGCCGCGGAAGCGAAGAAGCCGGTGAAGCCGAAGAAGAAGCTCAAGGACATGCTCGGATTGGACCAGCTCGAGGCGTCGCTCGGGCTGCAATGGAAGCACGAGGACTCCGACCCGCCGCCCGCGGCACCGGCGCCACCGCCGAGCGCGGCCGCTCCTGCACCGCAGCCCGCACCTCCACCCGCACCACCGGTTTCGAAAGCTCCCATGCCGACACCCCAGGCACCATCACCCGCGGCGTCCGCTCCGCCGCCACCTCCGAAGCCCGCGGCCACGCCGCGCCCCGCGCCCACCGCTGAAGATCTCGGCCTCGAGATCGTCACCACCGGTCCGTTGCGTCCGCGAACGAGCGAAGAGGAGGACGTCCCGTTCCAGCCGCCGCCCGGACGCTCCTCGCTCGACGCGATCGAAATCGATCATGTGGAGGAGGCTCCCGACGCCGGGTCGCCGACCGTTATGTGGTCGTCGACCACCCCCCTCGATCTCGGCGCCGCGCTCGAAGGTGAGGAGGAAGTGTCGGAGATCGTGATCGAGAGTGCGGCTGCCACCGCGGAAGCCATGGAGCCGGGGGCTCAGGCGTTCCGTCCGGCGGCCGATCTGCCGTCGTTCATCCGGCCGGAGCCGCCGTCAATCGACAAGAAGCCATCGGGTGTCCATGACACCCCTTCAGGAGTCCATAAGAGCCCTTCGGGCGTCCATTTCATCGTCGAGCCCGAGCCTGAAGGCCTGGCGGCCGAGGTGACCGCGCCGCCGGAGCCTATCGCGCCGCCGCCGATCGTCGCCGAGGTGGTTGCGCCTCTGCAGCCCGTCGCGCCGCCGCCGGTCGTCGCCGAGGTGGTTGCGCCTCTGCAGCCCGTCGCGCCACCGCCGATCGTCGCCGAGGTGGTTGCGCCGCCGAAGCCCGCGATCACCGAGGAGCCCGCGTCACCCGAGATGCCGGAGGTCGAAGCACCGGAGTTCTCGATTACCCCGCTCGACATGCCCATCCTTCCGCCTGCCGTCGAGCCGCGGCGGGTCGAGCCCGCGCCGGCGCCAGCCGCGATCGCTCCCCAGCCGCCGCCGGTCCCGGCGCCTCCGGCGCCCGCGGACGAGGCGGCCGCCCTCATGGAGCTCGCCACCGAGATCGAGCGCTCCACGCTTCCGCGACGGCGCCGCGAGCAGGTGATCGAACACCTCGCCACCATTGCCGGCCAGGTCGAAGAGGGAGACCTCGACTGGGCCGAAGTCGAAGACACCATCGTCCTGGTGATGAAGCACCCGGAAATCGCGCGCCTCGTGGTCCCGGTACTGTCGCGCCTGCTCAACCTCGCGGCGTGAGCATCGGGTCCGGGGCCCGATTTCAGACGTCGCCGCGTGTGCTAGCCTGCTTCGTCGGGAGGTGAGGCACATCAGGTTCGATCGCTACACGGTCAAGTCCCAGGAAGCGCTCGAACGCGCCCAGCGGATGGCGCGCGAGGCCGGCCATCAGGAGCTCCGGCCCGAACACGTGCTGGCGGCGTTGCTCGAGGACCCGGAGGGCATCGTCCCGGCGGTCCTGCAGAAGCTCGGCGTGGAACGCGCCCGGCTCGCCGCCGAAGTCCAGCAGTCGCTCAAGCAGGTGCCGCGCGTTCAGGGCGGCTCGATCTATCCGAGCGATTCCCTGCGTGCCGCCTTCGATCGCGCGGAGCAAGAGGCCGAGCGGCTCAAGGACGAGTACGTGAGCGTCGAGCACCTGATGCTCGCGATCGCCGACGCCTCCATCACGAGCGGTGCGCAGCGCGCCTTGGATTCCGCGGGCGCCACGCCTGAGGCCATCCTCAAGGCGCTGACCCAGGTGAGGGGCGGCCAGCGCGTCACCGACGCGACCCCCGAGGACAAGTACCAGGCGCTCATGAAGTACGGGCGCGACCTCACCGCGGCTGCCCGCCAGGGCAAGCTCGATCCCGTGATCGGCCGCGACGAGGAGATCCGCCGCGTCGTCCAGGTGCTGTCGCGGCGCACCAAGAACAACCCGGTCCTGATCGGCGACCCCGGCGTGGGCAAGACCGCCATCGTGGAGGGCCTCGCCCAGCGCATCGTCTCGGGCGACGTCCCCGAGAGCCTTCAGAACAAGCGGGTCGTCTCACTCGACCTTGGCGCGCTGCTCGCCGGCAGCAAGTTCCGCGGCGAGTTCGAGGACCGGCTGAAGGCGGTTCTCAAGGAGGTCACCGCCGACGAGGCGCGGATCATCCTCTTCATCGACGAGCTGCACACGCTGGTCGGCGCGGGCGGCGCCGAGGGCGCCGTCGACGCCTCGAACCTGCTCAAGCCGGCGCTCGCGCGCGGCGAGCTGCACTGCGTCGGCGCCACCACGCTCGACGAGTACCGCAAGCACATCGAGAAGGACGGGGCGCTCGAGCGGCGCTTCCAGCCGGTGTATGTCGGCGAGCCGAGCATCGAGGACACCATCGCGATCCTGCGCGGTCTCAAGGAGCGCTACGAAGTGCACCACGGCATCCGCATCAAGGATGCGGCGCTGGTGGCAGCCGCGATGCTGTCGAGCCGCTACATCCCGGATCGCAAGCTGCCGGACAAGGCGATCGATCTCATCGACGAGGCGGCGTCACGGCTCCGCATGGAGATCGATTCGCTGCCGGTCGAGCTGGACCAGCTCCACCGCCGCGCGCGCCAGCTCGAGATCGAGCGCCAGGCGCCGTCGCGCGAGACCGACGCCGGCTCACGGGAGCGCCTGCGGCGGCTCGACGAGGAGCTCGAGAAGGGACGCGCCGAGACGGCCAAGCTCGAGACGCATTGGAAGAAGGAGAAGGAGGCGGTCACCAAGATCCGCGAGCTCAAGGCCGAGCGCGAGCGCGTCAAGATCGAGGAGCAGAAGGCGGAGCGGATGGGCGATCTCGCGCGGGTCGCCGAGCTGCGCTACGGGCAGCTCCTCCAGATCGAGCGGCAGATCGAGCAGGAGAACGCCCGGCTCGCCCGGGTCCAGCTCGAGCAGCGCATGCTGAAGGAGGAGGTGGACGAGGAGGACATCGCCGAGGTGGTGGCGAAGTGGACCGGCATCCCGGTGACCCGGCTGCTCGAGGGCGAGGTCCAGAAGCTCGTCCACATGGAGGAGCGGCTCCATCAGCGCGTGGTGGGGCAGGACGAGGCGGTGCGCCTGGTGTCCGAAGCGGTGCGCCGCGCGCGCGCCGGTCTCCAGGATCCGAAGCGCCCCATGGGCTCGTTCCTCTTCCTCGGGCCCACCGGCGTGGGCAAGACCGAGCTGGCCCGCGCGCTCGCCGAGTTCCTGTTCGACGACGAGCACGCGATGGTGCGGCTGGACATGTCGGAGTACCAGGAGAAACACACGGTGGCGCGCATGATCGGCGCGCCTCCCGGCTACGTCGGCTACGAGGAGGGCGGCGCGCTCACCGAGGCGGTGCGGCGGCGGCCGTACGCGGTGCTGCTGCTCGACGAGATCGAGAAGGCGCACCCCGAGGTGCTGAACGTGCTGCTCCAGCTCCTCGACGACGGCCGGCTCACCGACGGCCAGGGCCGCACCGTGGATTTCAAGCACACGATCGTCATCATGACTTCGAACCTCGGCTCGCAGTGGATCCTCGAGCTGGCCGACGACCGGGACGAGATGAAGCGCCGCGTCGAGCGCGCGCTGCGCGAGCACTTCCGGCCCGAGTTCCTGAACCGCGTGGACGAGATCGTGGTGTTCCACGCGCTGACCCGGGCCGACCTGCGCACGATCGTCGATCTCAACGTCGAGGGTCTGAGGAAGATGCTCGCCGAGCGCGAGATCGGCCTCGAGCTGACCGGCGAGGCGAGCGAGGCGCTCGCGAACGAGGGCTTCGATCCGCAGTTCGGCGCGCGGCCGCTCAAGCGCACCATTCAGCGCCGGCTCCAGAACCCCCTCGCGATGAAGCTGCTCCAGGGCGAGTTCAAGACTGGGCAGGTGATACGGATCGGCCACGGACGCGGGGAGTTCACGTTCGTGGCCGAGGAGCGCGTTCCCACCACGGTGTGATCCGCGGTGGGTTGCCGGACCGTCAGGGCAGAGTGGTGGTGCTCCGCGAGGCCGATCCCCTCTGGCATTTTCCTGCATTTGGACGGTCAGGGTTTCGCTGCTTCGAACGAAAGTCGCGAGCGCGGTCAGGAATTCGCAAAAATCCCCCCGAGGGCCGGCAATTGACCGACGATCGGGTACATCCCCGGGGTAACATGCCGCGCTGCCCCGTTCGAAACGGGGTGCATTTCGCCCGGACCTGCCGGGGATTTTGCCGGGGCCGACACGCCACGGAGTGGCTGGCTGAAATCCGCTTCGAATGGTGGGCCGGTAATTCGAAAACACGACGCCGTCACCGAGAGGGCATGGAACGTGCTCTCGCTCGGCGGCTTACCCGACGGCCGACCAATGGAGATCTGCTGCCCATGCGGCAATCCTTTTCATCCCTTCCGGGCCGCTGGTCGGGAATCCTGTTCTGCGTTCTTCTGCTGGCCGCGGCACCTGCCTTTGCCGCGGTCCGCTGGGTGAGCCCTTCCGGCAACGACGCGAGCTCCGGGGACAGCCCGGCCACCGCCTGGAAGACGATCAGCAAGGCCAACGCGGCGCTCCTGCCGGGCGATGTCTGCATGATCCTGCCCGGGAGCTACGCGAACTCGATCAACCCCGCGAAGAACGGCGCCGCCGGCACCCGCATCACGTTCGTCGGCGATCTCGCCAACCCCGGTGCGGTGACGATTCCCTCGTTCTCCTCCGACCGCTCGTACGTCACGGTCAAGGGCGTGGCGCTCACCAACGACCCGCTGCTCAAGTTCCCGGCGCGCTTTGACTCGATCGCGTACTGCCGGCTTTCGGGTCTCGAGCTGTGGGCGGCCAAAAACTGCATGATCGCGCGCAACACGATCGTCGGGAACATCAACATCATGGCGAACGACGGGCGCGCCTGCTTCACCGGGACGACCTTCGATCCCGGCTGCACGGCGAACAGCGAGTACGACACGCTGCGCGACAACACGATCAATCTCGGCACCATCCAGCCCGGTCAGAAGAAGTTCGTCACCCGCGGGTTCACGCAGCGCTGCCTGTTCGAGCGCAACCAGGTGACCGGCGTGTTCGACAAGGCCGGCTCCACGCTGAGCGAGGAGACCTTCGGTCTCATCATGTACAACTCGTACTACAACACCTTCCGGGACAATCGCTGGACGTTCGAAGCCCTTTCGAGCGCGCCACCCAACAACCAGTGGGCAAAATTCGATGCCGAACTCGGCTACATTCCGA
>DAIUEO010000039.1:11088-16066 GCA_036845125.1 Candidatus Eiseniibacteriota bacterium
CCGGCTCCGCGACTCGACCCGCAACAACGTCTTCGAGCGCGACACCATGCTGCTGGGTCTCAACAGCAGCTTCCCGGTGCGCGGCCTGTTCGCCGCCTCCGGCAGCTTCGTGCACTCCGCCGGCTTCAACCGCTGGTCGCAGTGCTACTACAAGACGAATTCGTACTTCTACAACCAGGACGCGTTCATGGGGAACGTGATCGAAAACTCCGTGTTCGCGAGCAAGACCGAGAACGCGCTCTGGTTCCAGGGCACCTTCGAGAACAGCACGATCCGCCACAACCTCGTCCACTCCGGCGGGCAGGCGATGCGTGTCACGAAGGTGGTCGGCACCTCCAACGAGTTCACCTCGAACATCTACTATTCGGGCTCCGCGCAGGGCAGCTCCGCCGGGGACAAGAGTGCCCAAGCCTACTTCGAAAGCAACGCCAAGACCGGCTTCCGCTCCAATTACAACCTGTTCTTCACGCCGTCGAATTCCGGCTCGCCGGGCGACCGCTCGATCGGCTGGTGCTGCGTCACCCTGAGCCGACCCGGCGCCGGCCAGCCGTGGAACTCGATGAACGGACAGGACGCGAACTCGCGCTACGGATCTCCGCTGCTCGCGGACTCCTCGTTCACGGGGCTCGATGCGACCCTGCGACCGGGGTCGCTCGCGATCGGACGAGGCGAGAACGGCTCGGATGCCGGGCCCATCCCGTTCAGCTCGGGCGGGCCGGACGTGACTCCGCCTACGGCGGTCAACAATCTCGGGCTGTCGCGGGTCTACGATTCGAGCGCGCTCATCCTGTGGACGGCACCCGGGGATGATGCTTCCGTGGGAATCGCCACCCAGTACGACATCCGGGTCTCACGGGACCCGATCACGGCGACCAACTTCGCCGCCGCCACGCCCATTCTGGAGCTGCCGACGCCGCTCGCCGCGGGCTCGACCCAGGAGCACCTGGTGACGGGTCTGGCTTCGGGAACGGCCTGGTACGTCGCGCTCAAGGCGCGCGACGAGGCGGGCAACTGGTCCCCGGTCAGCAATACCGTGAGCCTGACCACCACGCTCGTCGACCTGGCGCCCCCGAGGCAGGTCACCGACCTCAAGGTGCGGCCCTAGAGGTCGCGGTCCCGGTCCCGGTAGAAGACGACCCGGTTCTTCGGCGGTTGTTTCGCCGCGAGCAGCGCCTGGTTGGCGGCCCTCCACAGGTCGTCGGCCAGGCGCTCGTCGTCCGGGAACAACGCGACTCCGATGCTGACCGTCACGCTGACCCGATACTTCCGGCGATCGAGGGATTCGACGGGCACACCCTGGCGCTCGACCAGTGAGCGCAGTCGCTCGGTGACGGTCGCGACGTCCTCGGCGTGAACCGGAGCGGTGAGCAGCACCGCGAACTCCTCGCCGCCCCATCGGCACACCGCGTCGAAGGGTCGGACCGCCGTCCGCAGCGTCTCGGCCACCGCGATGAGGACGCGATTTCCCGCTTCGTATCCGTAGGTGGTGTTGAACGATTTGAAGTTATCGATGTCGACGATGCAGAGCGCGAGTGAGCTGTTCTCGCGGCGGGCGCGCGCCATCTCGTTCTGGAGCTGGACGTCGAAGTAGGAGCGGTTGTAGGCCGAGGTCAGCGGATCGACGAACATGAGCCGCTCGATGCGTGACGAACGCTCCCACGCGAGCGCGCACGCGTCGGCCAGCAGCGCCACCATCGCGAGATCGGCGGGGCGGAACGGCGCGGCGTCGGCGCATAGCACCTCGATGTGCCCGACCACGCTCCGGTCCTCGGTGATCCCGGCCGCGAGCGCCGCCGCCCGCGCCCCGCGGCGCACCGCTTCGTCCTTCAGGGCCTCACAACGCTCGACGTCCGGGCAATAGAGGACGCTCCGCGACTCGGCGAGCGCCTCGCGCGCGACCTCCGCGTTCAACGGACGGCGCGTGGCCGGGAGCGAACCGCGGACCGGCACCGGCTCGGTCTCGATCGATGGATAGAAGCGGACCTCGGTGGCTCCGAGCAGCTCGCGTCCGATCTCGTCGAGACGATCGATCAGGTCGCGGCCGCCCCCGGTGGAAGGAGTCAGCAGGGCGGGATCGTCGAGCCGGAGCAGCCGCCGCACCTCCTCGAGACCGGCCTCCGCCGACAGCCCGACCCGCGAGTGCAGGAAGATTCCGTCGCGGCCCTCGGGGGTCTCGAGCGGCACCGTGATGAGGTCGAGATTCCCGCGCGCCTGGTAGCGCAGCGTGGGGGTGCCATTCGCGGCCGGCAGGCGGCGCAGGGCACCAATCTGCTCGAGCTGGTTGAGTGCCGCCAGGGCGGCGCTCTGGAGCTGGGAGGCGATGCCGGTGCGCAGGGCGCGCTGGACGCGCAGCCGCTCGGTGGTGGGGAGTTCCTCGATGGGAAGGACCCGCTCGAGGAGCTGACGGAAATCGATCGGCTGCCGTTTCATTGGGGAATGGGGGAGAGAGTTCCTCGGCGATGGGCCGGACCCCACTCTTTCGGCCCGGGCGGGGAGGCAATACGACGAGGTTGAACCGGGATCCCAACCCTTGTGGGACCGCGCAATTCTAGCACAGCAGTGCCGGCGCTTGACACGTTCGCGAGTCGGTCCTTAGTTTGGAAAACCTTGTCGGACCTTTTGTTGCCCGAATCGAGGATGCGACCCGATGCGGCTGAGCGAGCTGCTGACCCCTGATGCTCTGACCTTCAATCTCCGGGCCCGCACCAAGCGGGAAGCCCTCGCGGAGCTGGTCGGCGTGCTCGAATCCGCCCACGGGCTGAACAGCCAGGGTGAAATCCTCGACCGGGTGCTTCGCCGCGAGGCGATGATGACCACCGGGATCGGGAACGGAGTCGCCATCCCGCACGGGAAGGCGCGCTCGGTCGATCGCATGGTCGCCGCGTGCGCGGTGGTGTCCGAGGGGCTCGAATACGAATCCGAGGATGCCCAGCCGGTCTACCTGATCGTGATGTTCGTCTCACCCGAGAGCGCCACGACCCAGCATGTTCGCGCGCTCGCCAACCTGTCGCGGCTGCTCAAGGAGGAGTCGGTGCGCAACGCGCTCCGTGAGGCACGGGGCCCGGATGCCTTCCTGAACGCGCTGCAGAGCGCGGAGAGCGCCTACATTCCCTGAGGTCGGCACAGCCCGAAGGGGTGACGTATGCGCTACATCGAGTCGTGGACGGGGCTCCCTCCGTTCGAGGTCGTCAGGCTTCTCCTCCCGCTCGGGTTCCTGGTCCTCACGATCCTGCTCCCGGGACGCCGGACCGCACGGCTCGGCGCGATCGGCGTCGCCCTCGCGATCTCGGTCACCCCCGACCTCTTCGCCGAAAGCTGGATCGGCCCGAGCTGGACGGTGCTCTGGCTCCTGATTGCGGTCCTCGCTGGCGGCGGGCCGCCGCGTGAGCCGCTCCCGGCGCGACCGGGCACCTGGTTCGAAGGGGGCACCGTCGGCGCGCTGCTCGTGATTGCGCTGCTCGCGCTCCTGCTCGGCGCGGTGTCCCGCCAGGACCTCTCCGCGGATCTCGCGCGCCGCTCCGGGCTCGGCGTGGCGGCGGTCGGGCTCGGACTCCTGCATCTCGTACTGCGTCTCAACATCCGCCGCTCGATCGTCGCGTGGGGAGCGATCGGGCTCGGCATCGAGCTGCTCTCCGGCGCGGCCGACGGCCTCCTGTTCCAGGAGCACGTGGTGGCACGCGGCTCGGTGCTGCTCGCGACCGCGATCGTGCTGGCGCTGGTGGTGCGGATCTCGACGACGCGGATTCACATCGGCGCCGGCGGACGCGTCTCGGAAGCCCACGACCTCCACGATTGATGCGCTTCGATTCCCGACATGCCGGGGGGCTCGCCGTGTTCGGGGCCTTTGCGCTCTTCGCGCTGGGCGATCTGTTCGGCGCCGCGCTCGGCACCGAGCTGCTCGGCAAGGCGTTCTGGTGGTGGGCGCGCTCCGGCCCGCGCGCGGCGGAGCAGGTTTCGCGCTGGTCGTGGGTCCGGCGCCCGGCCGCGGCGCTGTGGCTCGCGTTCGCGATCGACGTCGCGGTCGGCGGGGCCCATCACCTCGGCCGCACCGGCGCCATCGCGACGGCGCTCGGCGCGATCGAAGCCGGCGCCGTGGTGTACGCCGGCCTCGAGCTGCTCGCGGCCCTTCCGCTCGCGCGCGTGTACTCCGATCTCCCGGGGCCGCTGCTCGCGATCCGTCCGTGGCTCCCGGTGCTGCTGCCGAGCGCCGGATTCCTGATCCTGTGGCGGCAGGCCCCGCACTGGATCGAGATGCCCGTCGCGCGCAACGTCTCGGCGAGCCTGCTGCTCCTGACCACGCTGCTCGCGACGCTGCGGGCCTTCACGCGCCGGCGCTGGACGGCGTCGCTGCGCTGGATGGTGGTGGCCGACTGCGCACTGGGTGCGCTGCTCGTCGGGCGGAGGCTCGTCGACCCGATGATCTCGCTCGCGCTGTGGGCCGCCGCATTCGGTTGCCACGCCTATCTCATCGCGGGCGAGATCCGCGGCGCCACGCCGCGGCGCGGCGCGTTTGTCTCGGGGCTCTGGCGGTTCACCAGCTGGGTCGCCATCACGGCACTGATGTGGCCCGCGCTCGTGGCGTACGGCGAGGACGTGCACGGCATTCTCGGAGTCCTGCTCCAGGCGCTGGGGGCGGTGGTGGCGCTGCTCACCTCCTGGATCAGCATTGCCCGGCTCGAGGACGCGCCGGAGCGGCGGCGCGTCATGCGTCCGCGGCCGACGGTCACGTTCAGCCACCTGGTGGCGCCGACCGCCGCGGCGATCAGCGTGGTCGCGCTCGTCCGGGCGTGGTGGTCGGGTTTCGAGCCACCGTGGCCGGCCTCGGTGCTGCTGCTGGCGGCTTCCGGGCTCGGCGGCGGGTTCGGGGTCTTCGTGCAGACGCGCGACGACGGGAAGGCGGGCGGGGCGCTCGAACGGTCGGGCCGGCTGCTGCGTGCGGGAGCGAGCATCGTGTTCACCTCGTTCGTGCGCTTCGAGC
>DAIUEO010000039.1:16076-19772 GCA_036845125.1 Candidatus Eiseniibacteriota bacterium
GCTGGGTGGTGGCCATCGAGCAGCGCGCGGTGCGCTTGGTGTCGCGCGTGCTGCGCGGGGTGATCGCGCCGAGCCGCGATCTCCACACCGGTGACGCCCAGGAGTACCTGCTGTTCCTGATCGGCGTCGCCATCGTTTCGCTGGTGCTGCCCCTCCTCCAATGAGCACGCTGATCGCCGTCCTCCAGAGCCCGTTCCTGCCGCCGGCACTCGCGATGGCGGCGGCCGGGATGCTCGTGGTGCGCGAGTTCCGTGACCGCCGCGATGTCTTCGAGCTGCTCGTGCTGTTCGTGGTGGCGCCGCTCGCCGCGATCGCCACGCTGGCCGACGTCACGCACCCGGCGGCCGGAGTGCTGATCACCGGGCTCACCATCGCGCTGCTCTCGCGTCACGATGACAGCGCGCTCCACAGCGAGTGTGCGCTCAAGCTGCTCTGGGTGCTGGGCGCCGCGCTCGCGCTCTCGTGGATCGGCGAGATGCTGCTCTCGCTCTCCACCGGAACCGCGGTGATCTCCGAACAGTGGGCGGTGCTCCAGCTCGGACTCGATCCGAGCTTCGTGTGGGCGACGGCCCTGCCGCTCAGCCTGCTGTGCGGGTTCGTGCTGCTCGGCGGCGCGCCCTTCCACTTCTGGCCGTCGGACGTGCTCCACGGCGTGCGGCCCTGGCTCGCGCCGTTCGTGGTGGTGGCGCTCCAGGTGGCGGGGGCCGGATGGCTCTCGCGCCGGCTCGCCGGAATCTCGTCCTTCGTGCCCGGCGCCGAGCTGCTCTCCCAGCTCATCGCGATCGCGATCGTGATCGCCTTCGGCGTCGGCGCCGTGACCCTGCTCGCGCAGCGGCGGGCGGAGCGCCGGGTCGGCACTCTGGCGACCTTTCATGGCGCGCTGCTGCTGGTGGTCGCGGTGTACCCGGAGTCCGGGCCGGGAGCGCTCGTCACCGGCGACCTGCCGCTGCGCGAATTCGCGCGCCATTGGGCCGGCCATCTGCTGCCGGCGCTGGTGGGGGCGGTGACCATGGCCGGTTTCGTGCCGATCGCGGGCCCGATCGGCCGCGGCTCGGTGCTGTTCCGGCGCCATCCGCTCTCGGCGCTCGCGGGCCTCTACGCATTCTTCTCGCTCGCCGGATTCCCCGGCACCCCCGGCGCCGCGCTATGGCTCGAAGCGGCGCGTCACGCCGTGCAGAGCGGACGCGTGCTCGTGATCGTGGCCCTCGGCGCCGGCTGGCTCGCGGCGATCGGGGTCGCCGCACGCGAGGCGCGGGAGGCCTTCGGGGTGGCCTCGGAGCGCCCGCTGCCCCCGCGCATCGTTCCGCGATCGGCGCGCGGCGCCATGTGGGTGGCCGCCCTGGGAGTGATTGCCTCCGCGCTGAGGTGACGCCGGAGGGGTTCAGCCCGAAGAGCGGGCTGCGGGCTCGGCCTCATGCGGACGCGGGGGCCTGAACTTGCTGTTGGCACTTGGGATTTTGCGAGTAGAATTCCGTATAACCCCCTGGTCCGCGGCCCCCGTCCCAAGCCCCGTGTGGCCCATCCTTCAACAGGAGGTGCGTCATGGCCGTCCGTTTCGCCCTGCTGGGCATGATCCTCTGCGCGCTCACGCCCGCCGCCGTGATCGGCGCTGAGACTCCCGGCTCCGCGGCCTTGTCCGCGAACGGCACCTGGGAGGCGGATCCTTTTCCCGAGGGCACGCCCGTACGTTCCGATCACGTCGCGGTGTACGACCCGGTGCGCGATCGAATGCTGGTTTTCGGCGGCAATTCCTATTCGACCCCCACGAGCTGTTGCATTCGACGCGGCGAGTTGTTCGCGATGTCGCTGGGAGAGGACCCGGTTTGGATCGAGCTGGCCAATACGGAACCGAGTCCGCGAAGAAGTCCCACCATGATCTACGATCCCGTGCGCGACAGACTAATTCTCTTCGGAGGCGTGGATGACAGGTACGCGAACGAGCAATTCATAGGCACGATCTTCAATGACGTGTGGGTGATGGATCTGAGTGGCCCGACGGTCTGGAATCTCGTTACCCCGAATGGGATCGCGCCGTCAGCCAGGTACGGGCACTCGGCGATCTACGACCCGGTGCGCGATCGAATGCTGGTCTTTGCCGGTCTGGGCGTCAATTATTACTCAGACAATGGTGTGTGGGAGTTGTCCCTTTCCGGCACTCCCACATGGACGCAGCTCACCACGAGTGGCGCGCCTCCGACATGGCGAGCCGATCACGTGGGGCTCTATGACCCGCTGAGGGACCGGATGTTGATCGTGGGCGGCTCCCGGGCGGACACCTACGACGAAGTGTGGGAGCTTTCCCTCGGCACGTCACCCACGTGGACCAAGCTCAATACCTCCAATAGTCTGACGGCCCCCCACCCTCTCCAGAGTTACGACTATGCGGTGATTTACGACCCGCGCCGTGATCGTCTCGTGGTCCACGGAGGCAGCATCTACACCAACCAGGTGCATGCGCTATCGCTGCACGGTGCGCCAGCAGTGCGACGTTGGGAGCTGCTGGTTCCCGAAGGCGGGCCGACCCCCTCTGGCAGCAGACACTCGGCCGTCTATGATCCGTCCCGCGACCAGATGGTCCTGTACGGGAACACCGGGCCATCGTCACTTGGCGCAAGTCGGCTCGTCTGGGGGCAACTCGTATCCGTCGACAACCCGCTTCCGCGCCGCGCTCTGCTCCATGCGCCCAGTCCCAATCCGAGCCTCGGGGACATCGACATTCAGTTGGATATGCCGGAGCGTTCCGCGGCCACGATCACGGTGTCCGACATTCAGGGCCGGCGAGTCGCAACGCTCGAACAGCGCACATTCGAAGCCGGCTCACATCACGTGCGCTGGCAGGGACGAGATGAGGGGGGCGCCTCGGTGGCGGCGGGTGTCTATTACGTGCTCGCGGAAGGCGCCGGCTGGATCGAGATGCGCCGCATCGTGCTGATGCGCTGATATCGAACGACCCTGGGTAACGCACAGTCTCGACGCTTGCGGCCACTCGAAGGGTGGCCGCGGGCGTTATTGCCTCCGCGCTGAGGTGACGCTGGAGGGTCGGTTCTAGCGGCGAAATCCCTCGACCGGCGGGTGTGCCGAGGCTCATCATTATCGGGTAAGACCATCCACCCCGCATTAAAGACCGGGCCGCGCACCGAAGGGATACGAGCGCTCCTGCCCGTCAAACCGAGGAGGAGCCCGTGAACTTCGGAAGTCTCGCTCGTCGCGTACTGCTCGCATCAACCCTGTGCGGCTCGTTGCTGTCTACAGCCGGACCCTCCCACGCGCTGACGTTCCTGGAATTCATCGATCCCCATCCCGCGCCGGGCAATCGGTTCGGGCAACTGGTCGTGCCGTTGAGCACGGGCAACGTGGTCGTCACGTCACCGTTCGATGATGCCGGCGGGGTGGACGCCGGCGCCGTTTACCTGTTCAACGGTTCGACGGGCGCGTTGATCAGCGTGTTGCTGGGCTCCACTGCCGGTGATCAAATCGGCAACAGCGGCGTGGTCACGCTCACGAACGGCAATTTCGTGGTCATCAGCGCGATCTGGGACAACGGCGCGGTTTTGAACGCGGGTGCGGTGACCTGGTGTAACGGTACGACCGGGCTGAATGGAGGGGTCACCGCCGCCAACAGCCTCGTCGGCACCACCTCGAGCGACCAGGTCGGCAGCGGAGGCGTGACAGCGCTCTCGAATGGGAACTACGTGG
>DAIUEO010000039.1:19872-25655 GCA_036845125.1 Candidatus Eiseniibacteriota bacterium
GGTCTGGGACAACGGCGCGGTCAGCAATGCGGGAGCGGTGACCTGGGGGAATGGCGCCACCGGTGTGAACGGGGCCGTCTCCGCCGCCAACAGCCTGGTCGGTACGACAGCCAGCGACCAGGTCGGCAGCGGAGGCGTGACAGCGCTCTCGAATGGGAACTACGTGGTCGAAAGCCTGGTCTGGGACAACGGCGCGGTCAGCAATGCGGGAGCGGTGACCTGGGGGAATGGCACGACCGGCGTGAGCGGGGTGGTCTCGGCTGCCAACAGCCTGGTCGGCTCCACAGCCAGCGACCAGGTCGGCACTAGCGTGACGGCGCTCTCGAATGGGAACTATGTGGTCAGCAGCTCGAGCTGGGACAACGGTGGGATCTCAAACGCGGGTGCAGCGACCTGGGGGAGTGGCACGACCGGGGTGACCGGTGCAGTCGCCGCGGTCAACAGCCTGGTCGGCACCACGGCCGGCGATGCCGTTGGCACCGTGGTCGCTCTCACGAATGGGAACTACGTGGTCTCCAGTCTGAACTGGGACAATGGCGCGATCGCCAACACGGGTGCCGCGACCTGGGGGAGCGGCACCACCGGTGTGAGCGGAGCGGTCTCCGCCGCCAACAGCCTGGTCGGCTCCACAGCCAACGACAACGTCGGCAGCAGCGGCGCGGTGGCACTCACGAACGGCAACTACGTGGTCCGCAGCCCGAACTGGGACATTGGCGCGGTGATTGATGTCGGCGCGGTGACCTGGTGCAGCGGTACGACCGGGAGGACCGGAGTGGTCTCCGTCGCCAATAGCCTGTTCGGCCTGACGGCCAGCGACCAGGTCGGCAGCGGAGTGACGGCTCTTTCGAACGGCAACTACGTGGTCGGTGGTCCGAACTGGGACAACGGCGCGGTGAGCAACGCCGGTGCGGTGACCTGGGCGAACGGCACGACGGGCATAGTCGGGGCGGTTTCCGCAGTCAACAGCCTGGTGGGCTCCACGGCCAGCGACCAGGTCGGCATCCCTGCGGCGACGGCGCTCTCGAATGGGAACTACGTGGTCCGCAGCCAGAATTGGGACAACGGGGCGGTCATCAACACGGGTGCCGTGACCTGGGGAAACGGCACGACCGGCGTGAGCGGGGTGGTCTCGGCCGCCAACAGCCTGGTCGGTTCCACGGCCAGCGACCAGGTCGGAATCAGTTGCGTGGCGCTTTCGAATGGGAACTACGTGGTTGGCAGCCCGACCTGGGACGACGGTGCGGTCGCCAATGTCGGCGCGACGACCTGGGGAAATGGCGCGACCGGGGTGGTTGGGGCCGTCTCCGCCGCCAACAGCCTGGTCGGCTCCACGGCTAGCGATTTCGTAGGCAACGGCGGAGTGGTCGCACTGTCGAACGGCAACTACGTGGCTCCAGTCCCGGGTTGGGACAATGGCGCCGTCGTCAACGCCGGTGCGGCCACCTGGGGCAACGGCACGACGGGCATCGCCGGAGTGATCTCCGTGGCCAACAGCCTGGTCGGCTCCACGAACGACGATGCCGTCGGAGCGGTGACACCACTCTCGGACGGGAACTACGTGGTCCGCAGTGCGAACTGGGACAACGGTCTGCTGGTCAACGCCGGTGCGTTCACCTGGGGGAGCGGCACGGCCGGAGTGATCGGGACGATTTCCGATGCCAACAGCCTCCTCGGTACGACAGCGAATACGAGTCTGCAGGCGGTCGTCGAGGACGACATCAACGACACGTTCTTCGGCCGTTTCCTCCTCGAAGGTGCCGGTCGGGTCCGGGTCGGCCCGGTGACCGCGCGCCCCCTGATCGCGAGCATCCTCGATATTCCCGGGGACCAGGGCGGATGGGTGCGGGTCACCTTCAATCGCTCCAACCTGGACGTCGCGATCGGCTCTCCGCCGATCGTGAACTATTGCATCTGGCGGCACGTCCCGGGGACGGTTCCTTCGCGCACCGGCGACCTTGCCTCGCGGCGGGACGCGCAGAGCCTTGAGCAATTGCGCGCCGCGATTCCGCCGGGACTCGAGGTGCGGGAAGTCGAGGGCCGGTTCTACGCCCTTGGGTCCGGCTCGCGCGTGCCGGGGATCACGGGCGTGCTTCCACCCGGAACCTGGGAGCTGGTGGCGAGCGTCTCCGCGCTGCAGCTCGCGCAGTACGTGGCCGCGGTCCCGACCATCACCAACGCCGCGGTGGATGACTTCGTGGTGACCGCCCACACCACTACGCCCGCAATCTGGTTCCCGAGCGATGCCGTCAGCGGTCAGTCGATCGACAACCTGGCGCCGGCGACGCCGGCGTTCCTCACCGGGGCTTACGCGAGCGGACAGACCAACCTGGAATGGGCGGCGAACAGCGAGAACGATCTCGACTTCTATCGCATCTATCGCGGCACCTTGGCGGGCTTCGTGCCCGGGGTCGGAAACCTGATCGCGACCGTCACCTCACCCAACCATGGCGACGTCGGTCCGGCGGGCCGCTTCTACAAGGTGAGCGCGGTGGACGTGAACGGCAACGAGAGCGGCTTTGCATTGCTCACACCCGATGGAACCTCGGAGGTCGAGGGTGGAGCTCCAGTGGCATTCGCACTCGACGGCGCGCGCCCCAACCCGACGAGCGGGAACGGCCTCAACATCGCGTTCGCGCTGCCGACGGGCGACGCCGCGCGGCTCGAGCTGGTGGACGTGACCGGGCGCCAGGTGCTGGCGCGCGAGGTGGGGGCACTCGGTTCCGGACGCCACACGGTGAACCTGGCCGCGGGCCGCAGGGTGGCGCCCGGGATCTACTGGGTGCGGCTGACCCAGGGAGCGAACCGGCAGCGGGCGCGGGTGGCGGTGGTCGAATAAGCCCGGCCTTCATATTCACTTCCAACCTGATGTGACGGTCCGGGGCCGTCACATCGGTGTTTGCAGGCGGATTTCTCTCGACCGGCGGGTCTATCGGGGCTCATCATTAGTAGCCATTCGCCCACACCCCCATTCCTGACCGGGCCGCGCACCGAAGGGATACGAGCGCTCCTGCCCGTCGAACCGAGGAGGAGCCCGTGAACTTCGTAGGACCGACTCGTCGCGTACTGCTCGCACCGACCCTGTGCGGCCTCTTGCTGTCTTCAGCCGGCACCTCCCGTGCGTCGACATTCCTGGAATTCATCGATCCCAATCCAGCTCCCGGCAATCAGTTTGGGGCACAGATCCTGCCGCTGAGCACGGGCAACGTGGTCGTGACGTCGCCGTCGGACGACTTCGGCGGCGCGGATGCCGGCGCCGTGTACCTGTTCAACGGCTCCACGGGGGCGCTGATCAGCATCCTGCGCGGCTCCACGGCCGGTGATGGAGTCGGCGGCAGCGGCGTGGTGGCGCTCACGAACGGCAACTTCGTCGTCATCTCCGCAAACTGGGACAACGGCGCGACTGTCAACGCGGGCGCCGTGACCTGGGGGAACGGCACGACCGGAGTGAATGGGGCCGTCTCCTCTACGAACAGCCTGGTGGGCTCCACGGCCGGCGACCAGATCGGCGGCAGCGGCGTCACGGCGCTGACGAATGGCAACTACGTGGTCCGCAGCGCCAGCTGGGACAACGGCGCGGTTGCGAACGCCGGTGCAGTGACCCGGGGCAGTGGCACGACCGGAGTGAATGGGGCCGTCTCCGCCGCCAACAGCCTGGTGGGCACCACTGCCAACGACAATGTCGGCAACGTCGGTGTGACGGCCCTATCGAACGGCAACTACGTCGTCGTCAGCGCGAGCTGGGACAACGGCGCGACCGCCGGCGCGGGTGCCGCGACCTGGGGGAGCGGTGCGGTCGGGGTGGTTGGTGCCGTCTCCGCCGCCAACAGCCTGGTGGGCACCACCGCCAACGACAATGTCGGCGCCGGTGGTGTGACGGCACTCTCGAACGGCAACTACGTCGTTGCCAGCGCCAGCTGGGACAACGGCGCCGTCGCCAACGCGGGTGCCGCGACCTGGGGGAGCGGTGCGACCGGGGTGGTTGGTGCCGTCTCCGCCGCCAACAGCCTGGTCGGCTCCACGGCGAGCGATCAGGTCGGCACCAGCGTGACGGCGCTCACCAATGGTCACTACGTGGTCCGCGGCCCGGTCTGGGACAACGGCGCGGTCGTCAATGCGGGTGCGGTGACCTGGGGTAGCGGCACGATCGGGATCAGCGGTGCGGTCTCCGCCGCCAACAGCCTGGTCGGCTCCACGGCGAGCGATCAGGTCGGCACCAGCGTGACGGCGCTCACCAATGGTAACTACGTGGTCCGCAGCACGAGTTGGGACATCGGGGCGGTCGTCGACGTGGGCGCGGTGACCTGGTGCAGCGGCACGACCGGGAGGACCGGAGTGGTCTCTGTCGCCAACAGTCTGGTGGGTCTGACGGCCAGCGATCTCGTCGGCAACAGTGGCGTGACCCCACTCACGAACGGCAACTATGTGGTCGCGAGCGGAGGCTGGGACAACGGTGCCGTTGTCAACGTGGGCGCCGCAACGTGGGCGAACGGTACGATCGGGCTCAGCGGGGCGGTCTCGGCCGCCAACAGCCTGATTGGCTCCACAGCGAACGATCAGGTCGCTGTCAGCGGTGTGACAGCACTCTCGAACGGAAACTACGTGGTGCGCAGCGCGATCTGGGACAATGGCGCGGTTGCCAACGCGGGTGCTGCGACCTGGGGGAACGGCACGACCGGGGTGACCGGGGTGGTCTCAGCCGCCAACAGCCTGGTCGGCTCAACGGACAGCGATTTCGTCGGCAACATTCCCGTGATCGTTCTGTCGAACGGCAACTACGTGGTCCCCAGCAACAACTGGGACAATGGCGCGCTCGTCGACGCGGGCGCGGTGACCTGGGGGAGCGGCACCAGCGGGGTGAGCGGGACGATCTCCGCCGCCAATAGCCTGGTCGGCTCCACGGCTCTCGATTTCGTGGGCAACGGCGGGGTGGTCGCGCTGTCGAACGGCAACTACGTCGCCGCCACCGGGAATTGGGACAACGGCGCGGTATGGGACGTGGGCGCAGTGACCTGGGGGAGCGGCATCAGCGGGGTGAGCGGGACGATTTCCGCCGCCAATAGCCTGATCGGCTCTACGGCCCTCGATTTCGTCGGCTCTGCCGGCGTGACGGCCCTCTCCGACGGAAACTATGTGGTCCGCACCACGAACTGGGACAACGGAGCGCTGGTCAACGCCTGTGCCGCAACCTGGGGGAGTGGCACGACCGGGGTGATCGGGGTGGTCTCGGAGGCGAATAGCGTGGTCGGCATGGCAGCCAATGCGAACCTTCAAGCCCTCGTGGAGGATGAGGTCAACGATACGTTCATCGGCCGCTTCGCCAGTGAGGGCTTCGGGCGCGTGCGGGTTGGGCCGGTGACCGCGCGGCCCCTGATTGCGAGCATCGTCGATATCCCTGCGGACCAAGGCGGATTCGTGCGGGTGACCTTCAATCGCTCCGACCTGGACGTCCTCATCGGCTCACCGCCGATCAACATCTACGCGGTGTGGCGGCACGTGCCGGGTACGGTTCCTTCGCGCACCGGTGACCTTGTTCCTCTGCGGAGTGCGCAGAGCGTCGGGCAATTGCGCGCCGCGCTTCGGCCCGGACTCGCGGTGCGCGAAGTCGACGGTCGCCTCTACGCCACCGGCTCCACCGCGCACGCGCCGGGAGAGTTCGGCGTGCTCCCACCCGGAACGTGGGAGCTGGTGGCGACCGTCCCGGCGCTCCAGCTCGCCCAGTACGTGGCCGCGGTTCCGACCATCTCCAACGCCGCTGCGGATGATTTCGTGGTGACCGCCCATAC
>DAIUEO010000040.1:0-25514 GCA_036845125.1 Candidatus Eiseniibacteriota bacterium
CCTGGCTTCCCGACCGCCGCGGTCTGCTCGGGCTCATGCCGGGATACCTCGGCGAGCCGCGCAGCTTCGGGCTCAAGGTGGTCTCGGTGTTCTTCCACAACCACGAGCACGGGCTGCCGTCGCACCAGGGCGTCGTGATGCTGTTCGACGTGGAGCACGGCGCGCCCATCGGTGTGTTCGACGCCGACACCATCACCGCGATCCGCACCGCGGCCGCGAGCGGTGCCGCGACCCGCGCACTGGCGCGCACCGACGCCGGCGATCTCGCGATCCTCGGCGCCGGCGCCCAGGCCCGCACCCACCTCGACGCCATGGCGGCGGTGTGCCGGCTGCGTCGCGTGCGGGTGTGGAACCGCACGCCCGGTAAAGCAATGGCGTTCGCGATCGCCGAGTCGAAGCGCACCGGCCATCGCGTGGAGGCCGTGCCGACCGCGGAAGCGGCGGTGCGCGGCGCCGATCTGATCTGCACGACGACCTCGGCCAAAGAACCGGTGCTGCTCGGCGAGTGGCTCACGCCCGGGGCGCACATCAACGCGGTCGGGGCCTGCTTCAACACCCACCGCGAGCTGGACGGCGCCGCCGTGCGACGCGCGCGGGTGTTCACCGACTGTCGCGAGTCGGCCGAGAACGAGGCCGGCGACCTCATCCTCGCGATCGAGGAGGGCGCGATCGGCAAGGAACACCTGATCGGCGAGATCGGCCAGGTCCTGCTCGGAAAGATCCCGGGACGAAAATCCCCGGAAGAGATCACGCTCTACGAATCCCTGGGGGTGGCGGTCGAGGACCTGGCGGCCGCGCACCACCTGCTCCAGCGCGCGCGCGAGACGCATACGGGCGTGCGCGTGCCGTGGGGCGAATAGGCGCCGGGAACCGCGCCGGGCGCGGACGGTAGAAAGGAAGCACGATGACGGTCCCGGCCGCGATCCACCTGCTGATCGCCGCCCAGGCGCTGCTGGCCTCCCTGACCGGCATCGTCCGCGACGAGCACACCGGTGCTCCCGTTCACGGCGCAACGGTGACGCTGGTCGATTTCGATCGCAGCGTCGTCACGGACACCGAAGGCCGTTACGCGCTGCCCGACGTCCCGCCGGGTCCCCAGCACGTCGCGGTGCGCCGCATGGGCTACCAGCCCCGCACCTTCCACGCACTCGTGCCGCGCGAGGGGCCGCTCGTGATCGACGTGAGCCTGAAACCGGCGCCGATTCCGCTCGAAGAGGTCGAGGTACGCACCGCCGTGCCGATTTCGGGACTCGAGGAGCCGGTGACGCGGTTCCCCGATCGGCGCATGACGGTGGCCGCGGTGCGCCATCATCCGTTGCTCGCCGAGCCCGACATGCTCGAAGCGGTGCGCGGTGGCGAGGTGACGCTTCATCCCGAGGCGCCAAACGGCATTCACGTGCGCGGCGGCTCGTCCGACCAGATCGCCTACGTGCTCGACGGCATCCCGGTGCTGAGCCCCTACCACGCGGCGGGCACGTTCGGCGCGTGGAATCCCGACGCCCTCTCTTCGATCGAGCTCCACACCGTCTCGCCCCCGCCGGCCTATCCGGATGCTCTCTCGGGAGTGCTCGCCGGCACGACCCGGGCGCCGGGCACCGTGCTTTGCTCGCAGGGAAGCGTGAGCACCACCCAGGCGCGGCTCACCTTCGACGGCCCGCTCGGATTCCGTGACGCCGGCTACCTGGTGAGCACCCGTCTTTCGTTCCCGGGACTCATCTACCACCCCCACGAGTCTTCGCACCTGCGCGGCGACGGCAGCGACTGGATCGCCAAGCTCGAGCTGCCGCTGCTCGGTGGACGACTGCGCGGGCTCGGCTACGCGAGCCTCACCGAGATCGAGGCGGCCACCCGCGTCCGTTCGCCCGCGGACACGATTCCGCTGGCCGTCGAGGCGAACGAGTTCGGGTGGGACAGCCGTTCGTACGGAGTGACCTGGACCCGGCCGTTCGACGACGTGGCGCTCCATCTCCGCGCGTGGAGTGTCGCGGGCAACGCCCAGGTCCTCTGGTGGAGCCGTGATTCGCTGCCGCCCCAGCGTCTCGATTCCGAGCAGCGCTACGCCGGCGCCGTCGGGTACGTGGACCTCGCGCGCGGACGCAACCGCACCGCGATCGGCGTGCGGCTCGAGCAGGACCGGACCCGTTACCGCGTGGCGGCCGGCGACAGCACCCTCGACGCGATCGAGGCGACTGCACCGGTGGCGGCCGCCTTCGTCCAGCAGCGGGTGGGCCTCGGACGACGCGTGGAAGCCGAAGTGTCGCTCACCGGAACCTCGGTGAACGGCACACCGTACCTCGACCCGGCGGTCCAGGCGCGCTGGCAGCCGGCGGACAACACCTCCGTCACGTGTGAGTGCTCGCGCCGCCATCAGTACGCGCAGTCGCTGCGCAACCCGGAGTCGATCAGCACGAACATCTTCCCGGCGGATCTCTACGTGGCGGCGGGCGGCGAAGTGCCGGCCGCCGAGAGTGACCTCGGCGTGGTGGCCATCGAGCATCGACCCGTTCCGGGATTGCGGTTCGCGGCGCAGGCCTATGCGCGACGCTTCGAGTCGCTCGTCCTGGTGGCGTCGACCGGGGTCAGCCCTTTCGCGACCGGCGATTTCGCGCGCGGCTCGGGCGAAGCCCGCGGGTTCACCGTTCAGGCGGGCGCCAACGGTGCGCGCTATGGCGTCATGGCGGACTATGGCTACCAGCGCGTCCGCTACGAGTACGGCGACACCACCTACGCTCCCGAGCACGGTGCGCAGCACAGCCTGGATGCCGGGCTCGTGGTGTTCCCGACGCCGACCTGGTCGGTGCGGGTCGGGCTGCTAAGCCTGTTCGGGCGGCGCGGCACGGCGTTCGTCGGGCCCTGGGAATGGGAGTCGTGCAACCTCGTCGACTGGGGGTGCGAGTTCGCCGGCAGCCCGGACCGGCGCGCCGACGCGCTGGGCGCCACCACGCTGCCCTCCTATGTCCGCGTCGACGTCGGTCTCCGCAAGCACTGGCACCTGCCGGTGCGGGGCCGCGACGTCGAGATCGCGCTGTTCGCGTCGGCCAGCAACGTGCTCGGCCGCTCCAACGTGATGGCGGTGACGGTGGATCCTTCGACCGGCAAGCGGCAGGAAGTGGGCCTGCGCCCGCAATCGCCGCTCGTGATCGGGCTGGACTGGCGGTTTTGAGCCGATCCCTAGGGGCCTCGTCGCGCGCGCTCCCGTCACAAACCCGACCGCTCGCGGGTTCTTGGACATGACGCGGGAGCCAGCGGCTTCCTTCGAAGCACTGTTCCGGCAGCACTTCCTTAAGCTCCAGCGCTACTTGAGCCGCATGTCCGGCGATCCCGAGCTCGCCGCCGATCTCGCCCAGGAGGCGTTCGTGAAGCTCCACCGCCGCTCGTCCCTGCCCGACGTGCCGGAAGCGTGGCTCATCACCGTGAGCACCAACCTGCTTCGCAATGCACGCGCCCGCGAGTCGCGGCGCCGCCGGCTGTTGACCGAGGAGCGCTCGACGCGGTCTCTTGCGGATCCTCCCCCGGCTCCCGATGCGGCCGACCCGGGAGAGTCCGCGCGGGTGCGACGGGCGCTGGCGGCTCTGCCCGAGCGCGAGCGGAGCCTGCTGCTGCTGAGGGCCGAGGGGTACGGCTATCGCGAGATCGCCGCCGCCCTCGAGCTCAACGAGGCGAGCGTCGGCACGCTGCTCGCGCGTGCCAAGCAGGCGTTTCTCGAGCGATACGAAGGCAGGTCCGATGCATCTTGACGACGAGCGGATCCAGCGCGCGCTCCACGGCGAGCTCGATGCCCCGGCCCGCACCGAGGTCGAGCGACACGTTGCCACGTGCGAGTCGTGCCGGTCACGGCTCGCAGCCGCGCGCCGCGAGGAGGCGCGGATCTACGACCTGCTGGAGCGCCTCGATGCGCCCGCGCCGGTCGTGACCGCCGGCGACGTGATCGAGCGCACACGGTCCCGCGCGTTCCCGGCCGAAGCATGGTCGCACGGCGCCGCGCGCTGGGCGGCGGGGATCCTGGCCGGCATCGTGATCGCGGGCGTCGCCTACACCGCGCCCGGCTCACCGCTCCCCCGCTGGGTGGCGTCGTTCTTCGGCGGTGCGCCGCGCGAGCCCCGGACCGTCACGATACCCGTGCCCTCGACCGGGATCGCGGTCGATCCCGGCCAGCACTTCACGGTGCGCTTCGCGGCAACTCAGGACTCGGGGGTCCTGGTGGTGGGACTCACCGGCGGCCACGAGCTCCAGGTGCAGGCGCGGCGCGGGCTCGCGCCGCTCACGAGCGGCGCCGAGCAGCTCACGATCGAGAACCGGGGAACGAGCGCGGACTGGGAGATCGACGTCCCAATCGACGCGCCATGGGTCGAGATCACGATCGGCGATCGCCGCGTGTTCCTGAAGGAAGGCCAGCGCGCGAACGCCGACGCCCCATTCGACGCCGGCGGCCGCTACGTGATTCCCCTGAGGGAACCTTCCGGGCACTAGCTGTGGAGTCTCAGGACGTTGTTTACACGTGAGATGTCGTTCAAGTTATCCACATCAACCTGCCCCGGCGCAGGTTCTGATTGAGCGCACCGAACGCCGTCGCGTAAGAGCAATCAGAATTTGCCGCGCGGCAAGTTACACTTTCGCCCGTTGGCGTTTATCTCGTGAGCGACCGGTGCGCGCCTACCTGTAGACGACGTCCTGAGACCCCACAACTAGCGCATGTCACAAACCGCGCGCCTCGCGGGTTCATTGCCTGTCCGCCCCGGAGGGCTCACGAGACACGTGGTCCCTCCGGGTCAGAACCCGGAGGAGCCTCATCATGCGGGCCTCATTCGCATTGACCGTGCTCGCGGCGTTCCTCGCGTCCCCCGCCGCGGGAGCAGCCTCGTCCGTCCCCCTCGAGCCCGTCGAACCCAACACGTCACTTCAAACCGACCGCTCCGAAGCCGAGCTGCACGCATGGCATCAGGATCGAAAGTCCTGCTCGCGCTCGAGCCGCGCCGTCCTGCGCGCCTGCCGGAACGAAGCCGACGACGACTACTGGGTCGGGTTCGGGCGGTGCCTGAACCTGGCGGACGCGAAGGAGCGCGAGGAGTGCCTGGCCGAGGTGAAGGCCGCGCGTGCCGAGAAGCTCGAGCTGTGCGAAGAGCAGTTCGAGGCGCGCCTCGAAGCGTGCTCGCAGGTGGGTGAAGCACCCTACGATCCGGAGATCGATCCCGACGACTTTCTGTCGCCGGAGGAGGCCGCCAGGAACCCCAACCCCTATTTCCCTCTCGTCCCCGGAACCGTGTGGAAGTACTGGGACGGCAGCGAGAACACCGTGGTGACGGTCACGGATCACACCATCGAGATCCTCGGAGTGGAGTGCTTCGTGGTGAACGACGTCGTGTCCGAGGGCGGGACGCCCATCGAGGACACCGAGGACTGGTATGCCCAGGACCGCGACGGCAACGTCTGGTACTTCGGCGAGTTCGTGAAGAACTACGAGGACGGCGTGCTCGCGAACCTCGACGGCTCGTGGACCGCCGGGGTCGACCGGGGCAAAGCCGGCATCATCATGAAGGCCGATCCCGAAGCGGGCGACGTCTACCGCCAGGAGTTCCTGCTCGGCGAGGTCGAGGACCTCGGCGAGGTGCTCTCCACGAACGCGACCGAAAAGGTGCCGGCCGCCGCGTGCAAGGGAACCTGCGTCAAGACCCGCGACTTCACCCCGGTCGAGCCCGGCATGGACGCCCACAAGTTCTATGCGCCCGGCGTCGGACTGATCCTCGAGGTCTTCCCCGAATCGGGCGAGCGCGAGGAGCTGGTGGAATTCCTGCCCGCGAAGTCGCTCCGGCACGCGGCCGAGCGCGGCGCCTCGGAGCCAGCCGGTCCCGCCCTCTCCGATCTGCGCATCGCCGGATCGGCAGTGACGGGCACACGCGAGATCTCCTTCGAGCTCGCGCGCCGTGCCGACGTCCAGGTGGAGGTGTTCGACGCCTCCGGCCGCCGGATGATCACACTCGCCCACGGAGCGCGGCCGGCCGGAATCCAGACCGTGCGCTGGGACCGGTCGCGCGAGGGCCAGGCGGTGCCGGCCGGGGTGTACTTCGTCAGCGTCCGAACGGGAGACCAGGCGCTGGCTCGGAAAGTGGTGGTAATCGCCGAGTGACGTTCCATCGCGCCGCGGGCCACCCCGGTCCGCAGCGGCCACCGATGCCACGGTCCGCGGAGGCTTCATGCGGTTCCAACCGTCCAGCGTTCTACATCTCATCGTGCTCCTGTCGGTCGCGACACCTGCCCTCGCGGCCAACGTCCGCGGGAGGATCACCGACGCTCAGTCGCAAGCTCCGGTCGGGCAGGCGGAGGTCGTGCTCGTTTCCACCGCCTACCGGGCCTTCTCGGAGGACGATGGGACCTTCACGCTGAAGGACGTCGCCGCGGGCAACTACACGCTGAGCGTGGCGCGCATGGGGTACGCGCCGCTCCGCCGGAGCCTGGAGGTCGGAGCTGCCGACACGACGCTCGATCTCCCGCTCACCCCGAGCGCGGTCAAGCTCGAGGAAATCAACGTGACCCCGGGGACATTTTCGTTCATGGGCCAGGGCACGGGCACCCGGCAGACGCTCTCCCGCGAGGACATCGAAGCGGTCCCGCAGATCGGCAACGACATCTTCCGGGCGATCAATCGCCTTCCCGGTCTCGCTTCCAACGACTATGCGGCGCATTTCGGCATCCGCGGGGGCCGGCACGACGAGACGCTGATCCTGCTCGACGGTCTCGAGCTCTACGAGCCCTACCACCTCAAGGACTTCAACGAGGGCGCCATCAGCATCATCGACGCCCAGACGATCGACGCCGTCCAGCTCATGACCGGCGGGTTCCCCGCGCGCTACGGCAACAAGCGCAGCGGCGTGTTCGACATCACCTCGCGGACGCCGGAGACGGATCGCACGAGCGTGGATCTCAACTCGAGCCTGATGAACACGAGCGTGATGGCGCGGGGTCCGCTCCTGAACGACCGGAGCTCGTGGCTCGCCTTCGGACGCATCGGCTACATGGGACCGGTGTTCACGTTCATCGACCAGGCGGACCTGCCGCAGCCCGACTACGAGGATGTGTTCGCCAAGGTCGGCTACCAGCTGTCGACGAAGCACCACCTGTCGCTCGAATTCCTGCATGCCGGCGATCGCTACCAGTACGAGATCGCCGGCACCACCGGCTTCGAGGACACGATCAACACCCGCGAAGTCGCGAACAACGAGTACCGGAACAGCTACGCCTGGGCCACGCTCAAGTCCACGCTCAGCCCGCGGATCACGGTCCGTACGCTGGTGTCGACGGGAGCGATCAAGCGCTCGCGCGACGGCTACGAGCGCAACCTGCTGCTGAACGCCCCCTACTACCTGATCACGAACGAGCGGACCTACACGACCACGGGCGCCGCCCAGGACTGGACGCTGAGCCTGTCCGACGACAACCTCGTGAGCTTCGGGGTCGACTACCGGGCGCAGCACAACCAGGACCGTTCGCAGAGCATCATCTACCAGGATCCGGACGACCCGGAGGCCCCGGACCCGGGCGAATTCCCGATCGTCACCAATTCACGCATCGACACCACCGGCTCGCGCCTGGCGTTCTACCTGTCGGACCGCTGGCGGGTCGTGAAGCCGCTCGTGGTCGAGGTGGGGGCGCGCTACGACCGCGCCAGCTGGACCGGGGACGAGGACGTGAGCCCGCGGGTCGGCATGGCGATGGACTTAGGCCGCGGCATGACGGCCCGTTTCGGCTGGGGCCGCTACCGTCAGATGCAGGGCATCGATGACGTCTCGAGCCTCGACGCCACGCACCAGTATTACCGCTCCGAGCTTTCGGAACAGTGGACGGCGGGCTGGGAGCGAGTCGGCGCCAAGAACTCGCTGATCCGCCTCGAGGGCTACTACAAGCGCGGCTCGCACCTGCGCCCGGTGTTCCGCAACTGGAAGGGGGCGATCGACGTGTTCCCGGAGTCGAACGAGGATCGGATCGAGGTGTTTCCCGGCACGAACACGAGCCGGGGAATCGAGATTTACTTCGACCGCCCGATCGCCGAGCACGTGACGGCCCGCGTCAGTTATTCCTACGCCATCGCCGACGAGGACGTCATCCGGATGGTGAACGTCAACTCGAACGACTCACTCCCCTACGACCTCTCCCATCCCGGCCCCCAGGACCAGAGTCATGCGGCGAACGCCGACCTCACCTATCGGATCCACCGCTGGTCCCTGAACGGCTCGTTCGCGTATCACAGCGGATGGCCTTCGACCGAGGAGCACCTGGTCTCCGTCATCAACTCGAACGGCCAGCCCGAGCAGACCCTGCGGCCGATCAAGGTCTACGGCCAGCGGCTGCCGAGCTACCTGCGGCTCGACCTGCGCGCGATGCGGGACTGGCAGACCCACTGGGGTCGGTTCGGCACCTGGCTCGAGGTGATCAACCTGACCAACAACGCCAACGTTTTCGGCTACGACTACTTCCGGAAGAGGGATGCCGCCGGGCAGATCACGCTCGAGCGCGAGGACGAGACCTGGTTCTCGATCTTCCCGTCGCTCGGCATCTCGTGGAGCATGCGGTTCTAGCGGCGGCATGATCGGGCCGCCCGCCCGTCGAGCGGCCCACAATTTCGTCGCGATGCTGCCCCCCCGGAAGTACAATTCCGGAGTTCGCGGTGGTAACGCCCGGACCGCATCCAATCGAATCTCCCCCAACTCGAAGGCCCGCCATGACCGCACGCCCCCGGTGGTTCTCGCTCACTGCCTTCCTGCTTTTTCTCGTTTCCCTTCCCGCTCCGGCGGCGTCCCAGGAGTCCGGCTCCGACGCCGCGACCCGGGCCGCGGAGGAGGCGAACGCCGATGACGCCGATCTCCCGCCCTTCGCGCGCGGCCTGATCGACAAGGAGACGTACCTGAAAGCGCGCGCCGCGCACTTCGCGACGCTGCGCGGGCTCCCTTACAACTGGTCGGCGGGGAATCCCCGCCTGAAGGCCATCCAGCAGATGCGCAAGCGCCAGTCGATGCTCGGACCGCTCTCCGGCGCGATGTGGAACCCGATCGGACCGGCGCCGATTCCGAACGGGCAGACCACCACGATTCCGACCGCGGTGAGCGGCCGCACGATTTCGATTGCCGTGCATCCGACCAACCCCAGCATCGTGTACGCCGGGACGGCCAACGGCGGGATCTACCGGACGCTCGACGGCGGCGTGAGCTGGACGCCGATCTTCGACGAAGGCGCCTCGCTGGCCATCGGCGCTCTCGCGCTCGCACCCTCCAACCCGACGATCCTCTACGTGGGAACCGGCGAGCCCAGCGGCTCGTGCGACAGCTACTTCGGCATCGGTCTCTACCGCATCGACAATGCCGACACCGATCCCATTCTGAACGGTCCCTTCAATCCGGCCGTGACCACCGGCCTGCCCGGGACGACGGCCTTCACCGGCCGCAGCATCAGCCGGATCCTCGTCCACCCCACCGATCCCGCCACCATCTTCGTCGCCACCCACAGTGGAATCGGCGGCCTGGGATGCGATGCCTTCTCCGCCACCGTGCCGCCGCTCGCGCTGCGCGGGCTCTATCGCTCGACCAACGGCACCTCCGCATCGCCGGCGTTCCAGAAGCTGACCGTCACGACCGCCGCCAGCATCGCTCCCGACGTCAGCGGCAACCGCAGCGTCATCGACATGGCCTTCGATCCCGCCAGTCCCTCCACGCTCGTGTGCTGGGTCTATGGCACGATCGCCGCCGGAGACGGCGGCGTGTACCGCTCGCTCAACGCCCTGGCGCCGGTCCCGACCTTCCTCCAGGAGCTGCCCACCACCGTCGACTTCGCACGCGGCGAGCTGGCGGCGGTCGGAACGACGATGGTGCTGGCGACCGGGGAAACTGCGGCCGGAACGAGCTGCACCACCGGCAACGGCGCGCTGCGGCGGTCGGTGAGCGGCGGCCCGTGGTCGGCCAAGCTCGCCGGCGGCGGCGGTTTCTGCGGCGGCCAGTGCTTCTATGACATCGCGATCGCCATCAAACCCGACAACCCCACGATCCTGCTGCTGGGCGGCGCGGCGAACGGCACCTGCTCGCGGGTGCTCGCGCGCTCGACCAACAGCGGCAGCACGTTCATCGCGTCCGATGTCGGGCTCCACGCGGACACCCACGTCCTGGCGTTCGCCCCGTCGGCTCCGAACGTGGTCTGGGTCGGCAGCGACGGCGGTATCTACAAGTCCACCGACGCCGGCCTCAACTGGACCAGCATGAACACGATCCAGTTCAACGCCACGCAGTTCCAGAGCCTGGCCGTGCATCCGACCGACCTCAATTTCACGATCGGCGGCACCCAGGACAACGGCACCAACTTCTACCGTCCGACCGGAACCTGGATTCGCGCCGACTTCGGCGACGGCGGCTACGCTCAGATCGATCAGAACGCCACCGACGTCAGCTCGGTCACGATGTATCACACGTACTTCAGCCAGACGAACAACTTCATCGGATTCAGCCGGGTCACAAACGTCGCCTGCGCCACCGAAGGCCAGTGGGTGGTGCGGGGTACGTTCGCCGATCCCACCCTCGGCTGCGAGGGGGTTCCGCTCGGCATCATCAACGGAATCTCGGTCAGCGACGTCACCCAGTTCTACGCGCCGCTGGTGCTCGGCCCGGGCAGCCCGAACACCGTCTATTTCGGAACCGACCGGCTCTACCGCTCGACCAATCGTGGCGACGTGATGACGGTGGTGAGCCAGGCGCCGATCGTGGCGAGTGTCCCGATTTCGACGATCGCGATCGCCCCCACCAACGACAACGTGCGCTTGGTCGGTCTCCATGCCGGCGGGCGGATCTTCGGCACCACGACCGGCGCGGCCGTGCTCACCGACATCACCGCGCCGGGCATGCCGGCGGGCCACGTGGGTCGCCTCATGATCGACCCGACCAATCCGCTGCGCGCCTACGCCGCCTTCGGTGGTTACGGGGTGCCGGCCGGACAGCACGTGTGGCGGACGAACGACCTGACGCTCGGAGCCGCCGGCTGGGTGCCGGCCGGGAATGGATTGCCCGACGTTCCGGTCAACGCGCTGGTGATCGACCGCGCGTTTCCCAACACGGTTTACGCCGGCACCGATATCGGCGTCTACGAGACCACCGACGCCGGCGCCACCTGGGCGCCCTATGGAACGGGATTGCCGGTGGTGCCGGTGTTCGACATGGCGATCCAGTATCCATCGCGGTTCCTGCGGATCGCGACTCACGGGCGCGGCATGTGGCACCTTCACCTGCCCGGATCGGCGGTGGACGTCGAAACCCCGACGGCGAGCTTCGTCGGCGCCGAGTTCCAGCCGGGACGCGTGATGCTGTCGTGGAATACCACGCTCGACGGGTCGGCGCCGGTCACCATCTACCGCCGGGCGATTCCCGGCGACTGGATCCGTCTCGGGTCCGCCACCCCCACGAGCAGGGGAACGATCGAGTTCGAGGACACGAGCGCGCGGGCCGGAGGGCGCTACGTCTACGCGCTCGGCACCGGCAGCGGCGCCGGCGAGCGCTTCGTTGGCGAGGTCACGCTGACCGTTCCGACCGGCAGCCTCGCGCTCGCGGTCGGTCCCAATCCGTCGCAGGGCAAGGTCACCGCCACGTTCACGCTGGCCTACGCGACGCCCGCGACCCTCGAGCTGCTGGATATCACCGGGCGCCGTCTCGAGCAGCATCAGGTGGGATCGCTCGGCGCGGGCGAGCATCGCGTGGAGTTCCGCGCCGCCCCGAGCCTCGAGCCCGGCGTCTACTGGGCGAAGCTCTCGCAGGACGGCAACTCGACCACGCGGAGATTCATCCTGGCCCACTGACCGCGGCCGGCATCGAGGCGCCGTGAGGTAGTATCGTCGCCTCGATGCGACGCGGACTTATGCTCGGCGCGCTGGTCGCAGCCCCGGTGGTCTGGCTCGGGTGGCCGGCGCCGGCGCCGGCTCCCGCCCATCCGGTCCCCGCTTCCAATTATGAAGAGGCTCTCGAGCGGATCGCGAGACTGACCGCGCGCGACAGCCTCGCCCTCCACGAGCAGTGCGGCACCACGGCTTTGCTCCACGGTGCACGCACACCGCGCGCCGTCGTGTTGATCCACGGGATCACGAACTGCCCGCTCCAGTTCGTGGCACTCGGCCGGATCCTCCACGACGAAGGCGACAACGTGCTGATTCCGCGGGTTCCTCATCACGGGCTCGCCGACCGCATGACCGAAGACCTCGCCCGGCTCGAGGCTGGCGAGGTCACCGCGCTGGTCGCCGAATGCGTGGGGCTCGCCCGCGGGCTCGGCGACACGGTGATCGTGGCCGGACTCTCGACCAGCGGGGTGGCCGCGGCCTGGGCGGGGCAGGAATGCGAGGGCGTGGATCGCGTGGTCGCGATCGCCCCCGCCTTCCGCCCGCCGTGGGGCCCGCCGTGGATGCGTTTCGTGCTCGCCCGGACCCTGCAGCGGATGCCCAACCTGTTCGTGTGGTGGGATCGGGAAAAGAAGACGGAGCTCGACGGCCCCACGCAGTGCTACCCGCGCTTTCCCACCCATGCCCTCGCCGAGAGCTACCGGCTCGGTGAGGAGGTGCTCGGCAGCGCACGCCGAAAGGCGCCGCACGCCCGGGATCTCACGGTGGTCACCACCGCGATCGACGGAGCCGTCGACAACGATTGCGCCGCGTCGCTGGCAGCGGCGTGGCGTCGGAGCGGATCGCAGGTGCGGGAATACCGGTTCGCCGACAGCCTGCACGTGCCCCACGACATGATCGATCCGCTCCAGGTGGGAGCGCGCGTCGACCTCGTCTATCCAGAGCTGGCCCGTTTCATTCGCGGCGAACAGTCCAAATAGAAGTGGGGGGCATCTCTCCCTGGGCGTGGAGGCCGCATCCTCCGCCTGAGGCGATTACCCCCCGAACCGAAGCCGCTCTTCGCCGGCTCCGGATGAGCCATCCCACGGACGCGAACCCCCTCCCCGATGCAGAGTTTTCGCTCGTGCCCAGGTCGCACCGGGCTGGAGGGTTCGCTCCGTGAAACCGCTCGATCTGCTGCCATGCATCAAAGGTGGTCCGGCGCCCTCAGTGCTACTCCGCGCCGGAGTTACTCGATCAGGCGCCGGCCACCTCTGATTCACTTGATTCACTGCCACGGTCACTCACTCTTGAAACAACCGGGCCCGGTGTCTGGGCCCAACATCCCTGTGCGCTCGTCCGCTCCGCTTCACCGCGGGGCTCCGACAGACGACCCTTGGACGAATCCAATGTCGTCCGTCGGATTCCACGGCTTGTTGCTCGACACACGGTGCTCCGGCCTGCAGCTCGGCCGCTCGGCACTTGAATGCGCGCGGCAACTTGGCTCGAACCGCGAGGGGAAGCTTGGTTCCCGATAGGGGCGCCTCCCATCCGTGCGGGGCGCAACCCGATCCGGTCGCGCAAGAGGGAGACTAGGCGAGGCACCCGGGGTCGCCCGATCAGGTGAACACCTGACCCTCGCCGTGAGATTCGCTGGACCCCTACCCTCAGGCCTCGATGATCCCGCGCCGGATCGCATAGCGCACCAGTCCCGCAGTCTCGTGGACGTCGAGCTTGCGCATCAGCCGCGTGCGATGGGTTTCCGCCGTCTTCACGCTGATGCCGAGCACCGAAGCGACTTCCTTCGTGGTGCGGCCCTCGGACACGAGCTGCAGCACCTCGCGCTCGCGGGCCGTGAGCGGATCGGGTTCTGGTTCCCAGCCCGCAGCCATCGCATCGGCGACGGTCTGCGAAATGCCGGGGCTGAGATACGTCTTACCGGCAACGACGGTCTGGATCGCCTCGACCAGGTCCGACCCAGCCTGGGTCTTGAGAACGTAACCGCGGATGCCCGCACGCAGCGCCTCGATCACGTACGGCTCCTCGGCGTGCATGGTGAGCAGCACGACCTTGAGCATCGGTCGCGCGCGCAGCATGGTGCGGCCGGATTCGATGCCGTTGAGCCCCGGCATGCTGATGTCGAGCACCGCGACGTCGGCCGGAACCTTGTTCGCGAGCTCCACCGCCTCTCGGCCGTCGGCGGCCTTGGCCACCACGGTCCAGCCTGCCGCTTCGAGCAGCGTCTGGAGACCTTCACGGACTACCGCATGATCATCTGCCAGCAGAATGCGCAGCATGTTCCACCAGTGGTATGGGAGCACGAAGCATGGTGCCCTTGCCGGGCGTTGAACGAATTTCGAGCGTGCCGCCGATGGAGGCCAGCCGCTCCCGCATGCCGGTGATTCCGAGTCCCGCGCCGTCACCCGCCCGGCCGGGGTCGAAACCGACTCCGTCATCGGTCACCGAAAGCACCACGAGTCCGTCCTCGTGCTCGAGTCGAACGGTGACCCGGGTGGCTTCCGCATGACGTGCCACATTGGTCAGCGCCTCCTGGACGGCGCGGTACAGCACGGTCTCCACCTCGGGAGACAACCGTCGATCGAGCTCGTCCTCGACGCGCACGGTGATGCTGGCGCGGCGTGCCACGCCTTCGCCGAGAAACCGCAGGGCAGGAAGCAGGCCGAGATCGTCGAGTGCGGTGGGCCGCATCTCGTGAGAGATCCGGCGCAGCTGGAGCTCGACGTCGCGCAACCGGGCCCGCACCGGCTCGAGCCGGTCGCGGAAGCCGGGCGGCAGCTCGTTGGCGACGCGGTCCAAGTCGAGGTGCACGACCGCGAGCATCTGGCCGGCCTCGTCGTGCAGCTCGTGTGCGAGGCGCTTGACCTCCTCCTCGCGTGCGCGATCCAGGCGTCGCAGCACCGCGTTCGTGTCGCGTACCGCGCGCTGCGCCATCTCGAACGGCGAGAACGCCTCGATCAGGAACGGCTCCGCCCGTTCGATCACGTCGGCGGCGCCCTCGGGACGGTCGCGCACCGCCATCAGCAAGGCGCGATCGAGCATCGTCGCGTGCGACAGGAGCCCGAGACCGGAGCCGAGCGCGTCGCGCCCGAGCTCGTAGGCGGCGTGGAGCGCCGTCTCACCGGAGCCGTCGAGATAGCTGTTCAGCGCGCTGGTCATCCGCTCGGCCAGCATGCGCTCGCTGTCTTTCATGAGTGATTCCACATTGCAGCCCTCACCACGGTTCCCCCGACACCATTCGTTCGGACTTCGAACTCATCCATCAGCCGGCGCACGCCCGGCAGGCCGAGTCCGAGCCGTCCGGAGGTCGAGTAGCCGTCCTCGAGCGCCCGCTCGAGATCGGCGATGCCCGGTCCGTGATCGCTCGCGAACACCGCGAGTCCGTAGCGCCCACCGGTCCTGAGGGGCTGGAGCGCGATCTCGCCCTCCCCGGCATAGAGGAGGATGTTGCGCGCCAGCTCCGAGATCGACGTGGCGATCAGCGTTGCCGATCCCGCGCTGAAGCCCAGCCCCAGGGCGAGCGAGCGTCCCCGCTGCCGCGCCTCGACGATCGCGCCGTCGCTGTCGATGTGGACACGGCTCTCCTCGATACCCACGATGACGGTCTGTGCTCCGCGCAGCCGCGTCATGTGCAATGTCGATCTCCTTCGGCCCGGCGGGAATCACCGCGCTCCCGAGCTCGACGGGCGGCGTCGGGTCCGGAAATCCCCAGCGGCGGACGCGCGGCGCGAAGGCACCGGCGTTCCGTGGAAAACGTTGGGCTTTGGAATTGGAAGGGGCGCGGCTCGAAGTGGAGTCCGCGTCGGGCGCGTCAGGCTCGCGCCGGGAGGCTTGTTTACACCTCTCTTCTGGGCGCTCCCAATATAGCACTGCGGTTCGCTCTGTCGAGGTGAAATCGCCTGACCCGAGCGCTCCTCCTTCCATGGCGGAATACGCTCACGGAAACCCGGGTGGGACAGGCGGCGAGGTGGGTTGCGACGTATGAACCGCCTGCCCATGCCCGGGGGATCGAACGGCCGTTGTGGCAACCCCTCGACAAGTCGCCGGTAACTGTAGGGAGACGGGCCCGGCCGCGACGATCAGGTGTTTCGCGCAGACCGGCGTCAGGTGATTCCCCCGGTCCGCGTGCCAATTCCACAAGTGATAGGTTCCCGCTTTCCCATCCTTCAAATCTCCCTTCCCTCCGGGGCGGTCCGATGCCTTCGCAGAATCGCTTCCCGCCCGATTTCGTCTGGGGCGCCGCCACGTCGGCGTACCAGATCGAAGGCTCTCCCCTCGCCGACGGCGCCGGAGAGAGCATCTGGCATCGCTTCAGCCACGCTCCGGGCCGGACCCTCGGCGGCGAGACCGGCGACGTGGCGTGCGACCACTACCGCCGCTACGCCGAGGACGTCGGGCTGATGCGCGAGCTGGGGCTGCGTTCCTATCGCTTCAGCATCGCGTGGGGCCGGCTCCTGCCCGCAGGGAAGGGCCGCGTGAACCGCGCCGGGCTCGGGTTCTACGATCGTCTCATCGACCTGCTGCTCGCGAACGGCATTCAGCCGATGGTCACGCTCTACCACTGGGACCTGCCGGCGGCACTCGACGAGCTCGGCGGCTGGGTGAACCGCGACGTCGTCGAGTGGTTCGCCGATTACGCGCGGCTCGCATTCGAGACCTACGGCGATCGCGTGCCGATGTGGGCCACGATCAACGAGCCGTGGGTGGTGATGGACGGCGGATACCTGTTCGGCGTGAACGCGCCCGGACACCGTGATCTCGCCGAGGCGGCACGGGTGACACACCACCTGCTGCTCGCGCATGCCGCGGCGGTACGCATGCACCGCAGTGTCGGCAAGGGCCGGATCGGCCTGGTGGTCAACCTCGAGCCCAAGGAGCCGGCCAGTGATTCCGTGGCGGACCTCGCCGCCACGGCGCGCGCCGACGCCTACATGAACCGGCACTACCTGGACCCGGTGTTCCTCGGGCGCTACCCCGATGAGCTGCACGAGATTTTCGGCCGGCACTGGCCGGTGGCTTCGGCATCGGACATGGAAGCGATCCGTGAGCCTTTCGACTTCCTCGGCATCAACTACTACACGCGGAAGATCGTCGAGAACGACGACGATGGCGGACCGGTGCGGGTGCGGCCGGTGCGGGTGCCGGGGGCGCTCTACACGGAGACCGACTGGGAAGTGCACGCCACGAGCCTGGCCCGGGTGCTGGTCTGGGTGCGCGAGCGCTACGGCTCGATCCCGCTCTACGTGACCGAGAACGGCGCGGCCTTCCCCGATCCTCCCACCGCACCGGCCGGGGGCGTGGAGGACCCGTTGCGCGTGCGCTACTTACAGGATCATCTGGGCGCCGTGGCATCGGCCATGAGCGCCGGAGTGGATGTGCGCGGGTACTACGTGTGGTCGCTGCTCGACAACTTCGAATGGAGCAGCGGCACCTCCAAGCGCTTCGGCATCGTCCACGTGGACTTTGCCACCCAGACCCGCACCATCAAGGCCAGCGGCCACTGGTACCAGAAAATGATCGCCTCGGAGGTCGCCGCGGAGTAGCATTTGGGGCCCGGATTCCCTGTCCGGCCGCCCACGACGTTCAGCAAGTCCACCAGGTTCCACCCTCCGAGGTGAACCATGGTGCCCGGTCCCCTCCGCCCGCTCCGTCGGGCACTGCCCGCGTTCGTCGCGCTGATCGCGACGGCTTCGCCCACGCACGCGCAGTCGATCAACCTCTCGTGGGACGACTGTGGCGCGGCCGGCACCGAGATCAAGTCCTTCGCCTGCGACGTCAACACCGGCGTCTCGTTCGACCTCGTCGGATCGTTCGTCGCCCCACCGGGGATCAACGAGTTCCTCGGCATCAGCGCTGACCTGCGGGTCGCGGCGACCACGCTTCCCGACTGGTGGAAGATCGGCGCCGGACAGTGCCGCACCGCGGCAACCATCGCTGCGAACTTCGATCCCTCTCCCTCCTGCGCGGATCTCTTCAACGGCAACGGCGTTGGCGCCGCTCTTTACGAGGTCGGTGGCTACGGCTCGAACACCGCGCGCATCGTCGTGCAGTCGGCATTGCCGTTAGGGTACGAGCAACCGCTCCAGAGCGGGCTGGAGTATTCGGCTTTTCACATCGTGGTTCTGCCGGCGCGTACCGTGGGCGCGTCGTCATGCGGCGGCTGCCTCGAACCGGTACGCCTCACCCTCAACAGCATCCAGGTATTCCAGCCCGACCAGGCCAACAACAACCCGATCCTGACCTCGGCGGGCGTCCGCCGCATCGCGTACTGGCAGGGCGCGACCGGTTCCCTTCCCGTCATCGCGTCGTTTGCGCCCGCGGGCGCCGCTGAAGGCGCGAGTGTCACCGTCTCCGGGACCGGGCTCACGTCGGCGTCGCTGGTCCGCTTCGGTGGCGTCGCGTCGGTCCCCACCACCACATCGGAGTCAGAGGTTGGGGCCATGGTGCCGGCGGGCGCGCGCACCGGAGCACTGGAAGTGGACACGCCGTTCGGCACCGCCGCGAGCGGCGGCACGTTCGTGGTGGCCCCGACGATTTTCCAGTTCATCCCCGCGCAGGCTCCGGTCGGCGCCTCAGTGCGGATCTACGGCCGCAACTTCACGGGTGTCACGTCGGTCCTGTTCGGAGCCCAGCCGGCCACGTTCTCGGTGAGCTCCGACAGCGAGATCCAGGCCACGGTCCCGGCCGGGGCTTCGAGCGGAAGCATCACCGTGATCAACCTCGGCGGCTCGGGCTCCCGCGATGGGTTCGCGCTCGGGCCCGCCGTGGGCGGGTTCAACCTATCCTGGAACGATTGCGGGATCGCCGGCCAGAGCCTGCAGACGTTCGCCTGCAACTCCAACGTCGGACCGGGCTTCCTGCTGGTGGGCTCGTTCGTGCCGCCGTCCGGCATCAGCGAGCTGCGCGGGGTCAGCGCCGATCTGCAGATCGCGTCCACAGTGTTGCCCGACTGGTGGAAGTTCGGGCCCGGGCAGTGCCGGCTCTCCACACCGCTCACCCCTTCGTTCGACTTCGCGGGAATGTCCGCCTGTGCCGATCCCTGGGGGGCCGCCTACGGGATGGCGTGGTTCTACAACCTCGGGTTCTATGGCCCCGAGACGGCCAGGCTTCGAGTATATGGGGACCCGCTCTCCACGGGCGTCCCCGTGCAACCGGATCGCGAGTACTACGCCTTCAAGATCCGCATCGCGCAGAACAAGACAGCCGGGACCGGTATCTGCACCGGATGCAGCGTGCCGACATCGATCTCGCTCCAGAGCCTGAACCTCAACCAGTTCGGGACCTCGACCACGCTGTCTCTGCCCCTCAATGGCGCGAGCGTGCTCTGGCAGGGAGTCCCCGGGCCCCTTCCCGTCATCGCGGGCTTCACCCCGCCGGGCGGGCCGGTCGGAACTCCGGTCATGGTGACGGGGAGCAACTTCCTTGCCGCGAACGCCGTTCGTTTCGGGGCGGTGTCCGCCGCATTCAGCGTCGTGAATGACGGCGAGATTTCGACGGCGGTGCCGGCAGGGGCACAGTCATCGCGGATCGAAGTCCGGTCACCGAGCGGGAGCGGTCTGAGCAGCGCGGTTTTCCACCTCCCCCCGGTTCTCACTGACGTCATCCCTCCGATTGCTCCCATCGGAAGCTCCGTCGTTCTGCGCGGTATCAATCTGGGTGGCGTTTCCGGTGTCACGTTCGGGGGGCAGTCGGCGACATTTGTCGTCGATTCGGAGCAACAACTCACGGCGACCGTGCCCGCTGGCGCCGTCAGCGGACCCATCGTCGTTCAGAATCCCGGCGGTTCCGGCCAGCTCGAATTCACGGTGGGACCGACTCCAACCGGAACCATCGACCTCTCCTGGGATGACTGCGGCGCCTACGGCATCGAGACCAAGACGTTCGCCTGCGACGCCAACAGCGGTGCTCCGTTCCCGCTCGTCGTGTCGTTCCGCCCCCCACCCGGAGTCGTCGCCGCCATCCTCGTTACCTCACGTATCCGGCTGGATGCGACCACGCTGCCCGACTGGTGGAAGCACGGAACCCTCCAGTGCCGGGGCGACGGCGGCATCGCGGCCAGTCTGTCGTCCGCTCCCTCGTGCGAGAGTCCATGGCCGAATCTGTCAGGGACTACCGTTCAACATACGGTCGACCACTATGGACCGAATACCGCCCGCCTCTCTGTCTCCACGTACGTCGCGCCCGGATCCATCGATCTTTCGCCCGAAGCCGACCATCTCGCCGCTCAGGTATTGATCCGGAGAAGCATGTCCACCGGCACCGGAAGTTGTGCCGGCTGTCTGAACCATGTACGCCTCACGCTCGAGCAAGTGGAAATCACCCAGACCAGCGATGTTCCCTACAATCCCGTCATCGTGTCGCCGGGCACGCGATCCTCCGTGGTCTGGCAGGGACAACCGGGGCCGCTTCCCGTGATCACTGGCGTGGTTCCACCCGCCGGCGCCATCGGGGCGCCGGTGACGATCCAGGGCAGCGGCCTCGCGTCGACGGTGGGGGTGGCCTTCAACGGCACCGCCGCTTCGGTCGGAGCCGCTTCCGAGACGAGCGTCGGCACCGCGGTTCCAGCGGGCGCGGTCGCGGGACCGGTCACGGTCGCCACGCGCAATGGCTCCGCCTCCAGCGGCGGCACGTTCATCATCGGCCCCCATCTCATCAACCTGCGCCCCGGCCAGGCGCCGGTTGGGACGACCATCACCCTGGAGGGGACCAACTTCACGGGGACAACCGCGGTTTCCTTCAACGGGGCCGCGGCCACGTTCGTCGTGGTCGACGACACCAGAGTCCGCGCGGTGGTGCCGGCCGGAGCATCGAGCGGTCCGGTCATGATCACGAATGCCGGCGGAAGCGATGCTTCCGATGCTCCCTTCGTGGTGGGACCGGTCATCGAATCCATCAACCTCTCCTGGAACGATTGCGGAGTCGCGGGTGACGAGTTCCAGACGTTCGCATGCAATTCGAACAGCGGCGCGCCATTCACCCTGATCGGATCGTTCGAGCCCCCGGCCGGTATCGAGAATCTCCAGAGCATCGCCGCCGAGCTGAGGTTCACCACCGGCGGCGCTTCCTTCCCCGACTGGTGGCGGTTCGGTCCCGGCTTCTGTCGCACCACCGGCGACCTCACCACCTCGTTCGCCTTCGCGTCCACGGCCTGCGAGCTGCCCTGGAGCGGATCACCCGCCGTCACGCATCAGCTCGAGGTGGGGTACGGAGGGCCCGCGAGCGCCCGATTGCGGATTCTCGCGACGGCTCCGCCGGGCGGCGCCGGACCGGTCGACGCAGGCATCGAGCACTACGCGTTCCGCCTCGACGTCAAACGCTCGATGACGCAGTCGGGAGGCTGCTCCGGTTGCGGAGTCCCGCTTCGGATCGAGCTGGCCTCCATCCAGCTCGTTCAGCCGGCTTCCGAAGGCTTCGACCCGGTGATCATCACGCCCGCGGATCGCACCGTCGCCTACTGGCAGCGCGTTCCGGCGCCGATCCCCGCGGTCGTTTCCTTCGAGCCGGTGGGTGGAGGTCCGGGGACGCCGGTGACTGTGCGCGGCTCGAGCTTCACCCATGCTACCGAGGTGCGGTTTCAGAGCACCAGCGCCACCTTCCTGGTGGCTTCCGATTCGGCGATCGTCACGATCGTACCTTCCGGTGCGCGGGCGGGCCCGGTTCGGGTCTCGTCCGCCGATGGCACCGGCTCGAGTTCCATGCCCTTCCAGATGGCGCCCCAGCTGCTCGGCTTCTTCCCCGGCCAGGCTCCGGAGGGGGCAATCGTCACGCTGAACGGTTTGAACTTCACCGGCACGACGGAGGTCCGCTTCAACGGTCAGACGACGAGCTTCGACGCGGTGAGCGATTCGATGGTGAACGCTGTCGTTCCCGTCGGGGCCTCGAGCGGTCCAATCAGCATCTCGAACCTCGTCGGCACGAGTGTGTCCCTCGTTCACTTCAACGTGGGACCGATCATCGAGGGGCTGTGGACGGTCTTCGATCCTCCCGGCGGGCCCTCGTTCATGATCGAGACCATGGTCCACGACCCCATTGGGAAAAGAATGATCGTGATCGCAGCGGTTCAGACATGGTCCCTCCCTCTCGTCGGCCCCCTGCAGTGGAATTTCGTGGCCGCACAGAGCTTTCCCGTGCCGTCCGCGGTGTTCGACGCGGAGCTCAACCGCGTCGTCGCGTTCGGAGGTGATCCCAGCCTGGTGCTTACCGATCCCCAGATCCTGGACCTGACGGTGACTCCCGCATCGTGGGTGCCCCGGGCCACCCCCTCACCCAAACCATCCGGTCGGCTGTTGCCGGCCACGATCTACGATCCGGTCCGTCGTCGGATGATCATCCACGGCGGGTATGTCGGTTCCGGGACGATTCTCAATGAAACGTGGGCGCTCTCGCTCGATAGCTTCACCTGGACCCAGATCACTCCGCCCGGCCCGCGGCCCGCGAACCGGTGGGCCCATGCCGCGGTCTACGATCCGGTCCATGACCGGATGGTGATTCATGGTGGCAGGACCGATGCCTACAGCGCGGTCATCAGCGACACCTGGGCGCTGTCGCTGTCGGGCACGATCTCGTGGACTCAACTCCTGCCCACAGGCACTCTGCCATCCCTTCGAGCCCACGCCACCTGCACCTACGACCCCTACCGGGGAGCCATGGTCCTTCACGGGGGCTGGCGACCGTCCTCCCCCGACCGGCTCAACGAGACCTGGCTCCTGAACCTGAACGAGAGTCCCGAGAGCTGGCAGAAGATCACCACGTTCGGCAGCGTTCCGCCGCCACTCTCCCATCAGGCGGGAGCGTTCGATCCCGATCAGGCGCGGCTCGTCGCGATCGGCGGCTTTCCACCCATCACCAACAACGACAAGATCTGGCAGCTGGCGATGGGAAGCCCGCAGCCGCCTCCGGTAATCAACGCCTTCGCGCCGCCCGGCGGACCGATCGGTTCACCCGTCACGCTGACGGGTTCGGGATTCTCCAACGTGATCACGGTTCGTTTCGGCTCGGTCGCGGCGCCGTTCACGATCGTGAGCGATTCCGAGATTCAGACCACCGTCCCCGCCGGCGCACGTTCGGGACCGATTCTCGCGGTCACCGCCACGCGATCGGCGAAGAGCGCTACCAGCTTCTTCCTCTCTCCACAGATCACCCATCTGAGCCCGCCGATCGCGCCCGCGGGCACCGTCATCGCGGTCCGGGGCACGGGTCTGTCCGGCGCCACCTCCGTCACCATCAACGGACTGCCGACCTCGCACTCGACCGTTTCCGACGACCTGCTCATCGTCGCCATAACCGCCGCGACCTTGAGCGGGCCGGTGCAGGTCACCAATCCGGGCGGGACCCATGTCGGACCGGTCTTCACCGTCGGGCCGACACCCGAGGGGACGCTCGATCTCGCGTGGGACGACTGCGGAACTCACGGCGCAGAACTCAAGACGTTCTCGTGCGCCATCGATCCCGGTCCGCCGTTCCCCCTCGTGGTTTCCCTGAGACCTCCTCCGGGCATTCGTGATCTGGTCTCACTCATCGGCGATATCCGGGTTTCGGCCGCGACACTGCCCGACTGGTGGAAGCACGGCCCCGGTCAGTGTCGTGGCACGAACGGGCTCGAGATGAGCCTGATGGGAAGCAGCTCCTGCCCCACTCCGTGGGCCACCGGCTCGAATGCGAGCTGGACCTACACCATCGGGTACGACGGGCCGGGGACGGCGAAGCTTTCCGTCACGGCCACCGTGCCGGCGGGCGGCGCCATCGCCCTCGATCCCGATCTGGATCAGATCGCCTTCCGGGTGATGGTCGGACGCGGCATGGCAGCCGGGTCCCCGAGCTGCCTCGGATGTTCGCAGCGGGTGAGGCTGGAACTGGAACGCATCCGGCTCGTCCAGTCCGGCGGGATTCCGTTCAATCCGATCCTCGTGACGCCGGCCTCGCGCGCCACCGCCTACTGGCAGGGAATCCCCGGGCCGCCCCCCGGGATCACGGCGGTCGAACCGGCGGGTGGTCCACCCGGAACGCTCGTGACGATCCGTGGAAGGAGCCTGACCGCGGTATCCGCCGTGTTCTTCCACGGGATGCCGGCGACCTTCAGCGTCGTCGACGACACGACGCTGACGGCGGTGGTGCCTCCCGGCGCACGCACCGGCTACATCGCGATCGCCACCGCCGATGGCTCGGCGCAGAGCCCCGAGGTGTTCCACGTCGCCCCGCGGATCATCTCGTTCGCACCGACGCAGGCGCCGATCGGCAGCACCGTCCGTGTCGTCGGGCAGAACTTCGGCACGACCACCGATGTTCACTTCGGCTCGGTCCCGACGACATACGAAAGCGTCCTCGACACGCTGCTCCTGGCCGTGGTTCCGGAAGGCATCACGCAGGAACGGCTCATTGTCACCAATCCGGGGGGCGCTGACACGAGCGCGGCCGAGTTCACGGTCGGCAGCGTCCCCGTCTCCGAGGGAATCAATCTGTCGTGGGACGACTGCGGAGAACACGGCGTGACCGGCAAGACCTTCGCGTGCGACGCCAACACCGGTGCGCCGTTCACGCTCGTGGCTTCGTTCGTTCCTCCGTCCGGAATCGGGGCCTACCTCGGACTGTCGGCGCAGATCGCGATCGGGAATCCCGGTGGGGACCTGCCGGAATGGTGGAAGCACGGGATCACCTACTGCCGGAGCAGCACGGCGCTTTCGTCCAGCTTCGATTTCACCGGCGGTCCGAACTCCTGCCAGGACGTGTTTGCCGGCCGGGCGGTGGGCGGATTCCTCCTCGAAGTCGGTTACCCGTCTCCGTCCCGGGCCCGATTGCTGGTTCAGGCCGCCATGCCGCTGGGCGTCGAATCTCCACTCGACCCCGCAACCGAGTACTACGGATTCAAGATCAACATCTCGCGCTCGCGAACGACCGGAGAGGGCTCGTGCTTCGGATGCAGCACACCCATGTGCATCCAGCTCAACGAAATCCAGCTGTTCCAGCCACTCGGGAACAACAACAACCCCAGGATCAGCGTGCCTATGGGCAACAACGTGGCAACCTGGCAGGGCGCGACCTCGTGCTTCGTGGCAACCCCGGTCCAGGTTTCGCTGGTCACTGCGGAGGCCATCGCCGGCGAAGTGCGTCTCGCGTGGGAGCTGCCGCGCGGCGACGGCGCCACGCTCTACCGCCGCGAAGGCGAAGGTGAATGGACGCGCGTGACCCGGCTCACGCCCGACGGCGACCGCCGACTCTCGTACGTGGATCGCGAGGTGCGTGGCGGAATGACTTACGGATACCGACTCGGAATCATGATCGGCGATGAGGAGATCTTCGCTGGCGAGACCTCGGTGACCGTGCCGGCGCGCGTGGCGAAGCTCGCATTGAGCCAGGTCTTCTGGAGCGGACGCTCACTCAACGCGACCGTGGCCCTTCCGGCCGCGGCGGGTGCGCGCTTCGAGGTGTTCGACCTCGGCGGACGGCGCGCATTCTCATCGGCGCTCGATCATCTGGAGGCCGGCGAGCATCACCTCGAGTTCTCGCCCGCCCTGCGTCCGGGCGTGTACTTCGGCCGCCTGTCCCAGGGCGGCACCAAGGCCAGCGCGCGGTTCGTGGTGGTCCAGTAGCCGAATTCCTGCGCGCCGTTGCGATCAAGGCGAGTGGGCGGCGGTATCAGAAAGTCATTGCCGACGAAAAATCGAAG
>DAIUEO010000041.1:0-6352 GCA_036845125.1 Candidatus Eiseniibacteriota bacterium
GGACCTTCCTGCGACCGGTGTCCTGAATCCCGGAAACGGCGGGGCTTCGTGACCTCGCCGTCCGACTCCGGAACCCGACTGCGCGTCCTGGTCGTGGACGACGAGCCACTCGCCCGCGCCCGCGCCCGCCGCACCCTGGGCGAGATCCCCTGGGTCGAGGTGAGCGGCGAGGCGGGATCGGCCGCCGAAGCGCGCGCGCGGATCGCCGAGACCAAGCCCGACGCGTTGCTGCTCGACATCCAGATGCCGGAGGAGGACGGCTTCGCGCTGCTGGCCTCGCTCGATCCGCGTCCGGCCGTGGTGTTCGTGACCGCGTTCGATCATCACGCGGTGCGCGCGTTCGAGGAGAACGCGGTGGATTACGTGCTCAAGCCCTACCGCGCCGAGCGCCTGGCGCAGGCGCTCGAACGCACGCGCCGTGAGCTGGCCCGGCCGGGCGACGTCTCAGCCCGGCTCACCGAGCTGCTCGCCGCCTGGGATCGAACGCGCGCCGGGACGCCATGGCTCGAACGCTTCACGGTGCGGCTCGGCCAGAAGCAGCTGATCCTCAAGGCCGAGGAAGTGCTGTGGTTCGGCGCCGAGGACAAGCTCGTGTTCGCCGCCACCGAGAAGGACCGCCACTACGTCAACTTCACGCTCGATCAGCTCGAGCAGAAGCTCGATCCCGCGCGATTCGCGCGCGTCCACCGCGCCGCGATCGTGAACCTGGACTGGGCCGCGGCGCTGCGCCCGGCCTTCGCCGGCACCTACCGGCTCCAGCTCAGGGACGCCGCACGCACGGAGATCCCCGTGAGCCGGGCCCGCGCGCGGGAACTGCGGGAGCGCCTCGGCGGTTAGCGCTCCGCAGCGGGGCTCCGCGCGGCGCTCGTCGGGCCGGTTCGCCGCGCTCGACGCCGATTTTCGTCCCTGCCCGACGCGGGTGTGGCATTCTTCCCGACCTTCCGACTCCGGCTTCCGCTGTACCCCGTCACGGAGGTCCCACAGCGATGAATCGCGTTCCGCTGGTTGCCGTGCTGCTGGCATTCGTCCTGTCATCCGCTCCCGCCGACGCCGCCAAGGCGCCTGCCAAGTCCAAGACCGATGCCAAGACGGCACCCAAGACCGCGGCGGCCGGAAGCGAGGAAAAGAAACCCGATCCGCTGAAGGGGCTCGCGCTCCGCAATCTCGGACCGGCGTTCATGTCGGGACGCATCGCGGACGTCGCGATCCATCCCAAGCGCCCGAACACCTGGTACGTCGCGGTGGGAAGCGGCGGCGTGTGGCGCACCGACAATGCGGGCACCACCTGGAAGCCGATCTTCGAGGACCAGGGCTCGTATTCGATCGGCTGCGTGACGCCCGATCCGTCGAACCCGGAGATCGTCTGGGTGGGAAGCGGTGAGAACGTCGGCGGGCGTCACGTCGGTTTCGGGGACGGCGTGTACCGCAGCGGCGACGGCGGCGCCTCCTGGAAGAACATGGGGCTCTCGAAGTCCGAGCACATCGGCAAGATCGTCGTCGATCCGCGGAACTCGAACGTGGTCTACGTGGCGGCGCAGGGTCCGCTGTGGTCGGCGGGCGGCGAGCGCGGCCTCTATCGCACGAAGGACGGCGGCACCACCTGGGAGAAGGTGCTCGGCGGGGGCGAATACACGGGCGTCAACGACGTGGTGATGGACCCGCGGAACCCCGACGTCCTCTACGCCTCGACCCACCAGCGCTTCCGCACGGTCGCCGTGCTCATCGACGGCGGCCCCGAGTCCGCGATCCACAAGAGCATCGATGGCGGCACGACGTGGAAGAAGCTCACGAACGGACTGCCCAAGGAGGACATGGGGAAGATTGGGCTCGCGATCTCGCCGCAGGATCCGGACGTGGTGTACGCCGCGATCGAGCTGGCCCAGCGCAAGGGCGCCTTCTATCGCTCCGCGAACGGCGGCGGATCGTGGGAGAAGAAGAGCGACCAGGTCGCGGGCGGCACCGGCCCCCACTACTACCAGGAGATCTACCCCAGCCCGCATCGCTTCGACCGCGTCTACTTCGCCGATGTGCGGCTCTCGGTGACCGAGGACGGCGGCAAGACGTTCACCGTCATCGAAGGGCGCTACAAGCACGTCGACAATCACATCGTCGCGTTCAGCGCGCAGGACCCCGACTTTCTGCTCGTCGGCTGTGACGGCGGGCTCTACCAGAGCCGCGATCTCGGCAAGACCTGGAAGTTCATCGACAACCTGCCGGTGACCCAGTACTACAAGGTGGCGGTCGACAACGCCGAGCCCTTCTACAACGTCTACGGCGGCACCCAGGACAACAACACGCAGGGCGGACCGTCGCGCACCGACAACTTACACGGCATCCGGAACAGTGACTGGTTCATCGTGCTGGGCGGCGACGGGTACCAGCCGGCGACCGATCCCGGCGACCCCAGCATCGTCTATGCGCACTGGCAGGTCGGGAACCTGATGCGCCACGACCGCGTGACCGGCGAGAACGTCTACATCCAGCCGCAGCCGGCGAAGGGCGAGCCGTCCGAGCGCTACAACTGGGATGCCCCGATCCTCGTGAGCCCGCACGATTCGAAGCGCCTCTACCACGGCAGCCAGCGCGTGTGGCGGAGCGACGACCGCGGCGACTCCTGGCGCGCGATCAGCGGCGACCTCACGCGCAACATCCAGCGCCTGCAGCAGCCGGTGATGGGACGTCAGTGGGGATACGAAGCGGTGTGGGACCTCAACGCGATGTCCCAGTACAGCACCATCACCTCGCTCTCCCAGTCGCCGCTCGACGAGAACCTCATCTACGCCGGCACCGACGACGGGCTCATCCAGGTGACCGAGAACGGCGGCGGGAGCTGGCGGAAGATCGAGAAGCTCCCGGGTATGGCGCCGATGTTCTTCGTGAACGACATCAAGGCCGACCTCCACGACGCGAACACGGTGTACGCAGCGGTGGACCTGCACAAGACCGGCGACTTCACTCCCTACCTCTTCAAGAGCAACGACAAGGGCCGCTCGTGGAAGAGCCTCACCAACGGACTCCCGCCGCGGCACCTGGTGTGGCGCGTGGTGCAGGATCCCGTGAAGCCGTCGCTGCTCTTCGCCGGAACGGAATTCGGCCTCTTCTTCAGCACCAACGGCGGCGACCAGTGGAGCAAGCTCACGGGCGGGATGCCCAACATCCCGATCCGCGACGTCGTGATCCACAAGCGCGAGAACGACCTCGTGTGCGCCTCGTTCGGCCGCGGGTTCTTCGTGCTCGACGACCTGAGCCCGCTGCGCGAGGTGTCGGACGCCATGCTGGCCGAGGATGCGCGGCTCTTCCCGGTGCGCAAGGCGTGGTCCTACGAGCCCAGAGCGGTTCTGGACGATTCCGAGAAGGCGAGCCAGGGCGACGGCTTTTTCACCGCACCCAATCCGCCTTACGGCGCGGTCTTCACGTACTACCTGAAGAAGGAGATCCGCACCCGCAAGGAGGAACGCAAAGAGAAGGAGAAGGCCGCCGCCAAGAATGGCGGCACGCCGTTCCCCTCATGGGACTCGCTCCGCGAAGAGGAGCTCGAGGAGGATCCGGCGATGGTGCTCACCGTGCGTGACGCCGGCGGCAAGGTGGTACGCCGGCTGAGCGGCCCGGTCAAAGCGGGCTTCCAGCGCGTGGCCTGGGATCTCCGCTTTCCCGCCGAGCAGCCATGGGCGGAGCGCCGCAACGAGAACCAGCAGGATCCGCGCGGCACGCTCGTCCCTCCCGGCACCTACCAGGTGAGCCTCGCGCGCCGTCAGGGCGGCGTGCTCACCGAGCTCGGCATGACGCAATCGTTCGAGGTCGCGCCGCTGCGCCAGCGCGGGCTGAAAGGCGCCGACGCCCAGGCAGTGGCGGTCTTCCAGCGCGAGACCGCGGACCTCAACCGCGCTGCGCTCGCCGCCCGCTCCGCGATGGACGAGGCGTCGCGGCAACTGAAGGCGATGCGCGAGGCCCTCATGCGCTCAACGCTCGCCGACGACGCCACCGAGCGCGAGGTACGGGAGATGGAGCGTCGGGTGAACGACATGCGCCTGAAGCTGTCGGGCAATCAGACCCGCGACCAGTTCAACGAGGACGTCGAGGTCCCGATCATCCGTCGCCTGCAGGTGGCGATGATGGGAACGAGCGAGGCCAGCTACGGACCGACCCCCACGCACAAGATGAGCTTCGACATCGCGCGCGAGGAGTTCGAGCCGCTCAAGCGCGACCTGGACGCACTGGTCCACACCCAACTCCCCGCACTCGAGCGCAAGCTCGACGCCGCTGGCGTACCGTGGACCCCCGGGCGCGGCGCCGAGGATTTGGAAGAGGACGACTAGGGACCGCCCCAGTATTCGAGGGTCGACAGGGCACCGCAGAGCGCGAACGCGACTGCCAGGGCTGCAGCGGCACGGTGGAAGCGCGACCACAGCGAGACTCCGGGAACATGCGTCAGCGAGGCGCCAACCAGGAGTCCCGCGATGATCCCGGCCAGATGACCCACGAGACTGATCCCCTCTCCGGGATCGCCGCTGAACTGGTAGCCGAAGAAGATCGCAATCACCACCCACGCCTTGCTCAGCCGGACACGCCCCCGACCCTCCTCGTGAAGCGGGCAGACCAGGAGGATTCCCGCCATTCCGCAGACGGCGCCGGAAGCTCCGATCGAGTCGATGCCCATGAAGAGATCCGGCATGCTCGATGCGACCTGACAGATCACGTAGGCCTTGATCATGTTGGCCGGCCCGATCATGGGCTCGAGCTTGAGACCCACGAGCAGCAGGACCGCCATGTTGGTGAGCACGTGATCCCAATCGAAGTGGATGAACCCCGAGGTGAGCGCCCGCCAGAATTCGCCGGACCAGAAGTAGAGCGGCGAGAGGGGCATCCATTCGAGCGTCCAGAGCTCGACATACGGGTTCAGCAGAGGTATCCCGTACAGCAGGATGTTGACGAGCACCAGGCTCAACGTCACCGGGCATTTCGGGATCGTCGTTACTGCCCAGCGCCAAAAGGCCGTGATGGGCCCGAGCTCCTCGGAGCCGCTGCGAGAGGCGGTAGCCGGATACGTAGACGTGCGAGTGGCTTCGTTGAGGATCATGGGGCTCGGCGTCGTCAGAGGTCGTTGCCGATGCATTCCGCACGGGTCGTGCAGAATGCGCGGCGCTGTGATCCTTCAGGGGATTCACGCGCCACTTCCATGAACGCGCTCAACCGGCCGGCGGGCCTGAACTTACGCTGCTGGTTCTGATCACCGCGACCGGACCGGGGGAGCAATCAAGCGCGAACCGTGCCGGGGCGCTGCGACCCAAGACAAGAACGCCCGCGACGTGGGATGTCGCGGGCGTTCCGAGAAGTGCGGCCTTGCTCAGTTCTCCGGGATGTCTCCGCCGCCGCGGGTGTTGTTGATCGAGCTGAACAGGTTGATCGCGCTGCCGTACGAACCGGCGGCCAGGGCGACGAAGTCGCCGCCACGGGCGGCCGCGGTCGTCACCGCCTGCGCGACCAGCGATTCGCCCCACGCGAGCAGGGCGTCCTGCAGGTCGGGGTCGGACACGATCCCCTTCCCGCTCACGTCGTTCAGCTCGGCGATGAGCAGCTCCTTGCGGAGGGACTCGAGATTCGTGCGCGGCTTGCTCGTGACGATCTTGAGCGCCTCGTCGATCTCCTTGCCGTTCGTGAACTGGTACGGATCCGCCACGTACAGGCTCTCGATCTGGAGCAGGAAACCCTGGATGGTGGCCGCCGAGAATCCGTCATAGCTCTGACCACGACCCGCCGCCCTCAGCAGCTTGCTCCAGTAGCCGGCGTCCTGGCCGGTGCTGGTCAGCGCACCGGTCGAAAAGTCACCGAGCAGCTTGGTCGTATTGGGACCGTATCCGAAAGCGACCGTCGCGTCGGGCCCGAGCGTGACCGGCACCGAGGTCGGACCCGCCGGCGAGAAGTCCGCGGCGAGCTGCTCGTTGTAGTCGTTGTCGGGGGTCGAGGCATCGATGCGGACCGTGTAGTTGCCGTCGACCAGGCGGAAGGAGTACTGCCCGGCGGCGTCGGTGCGCGTCGTTTGAATCACATCCCAGGCGTCCACCGCGGCCACCGTCACGTTGGACAGCACGCCGGCCTCGGTCCCGTTCTGACTGTTGTTCTCGTTGCCGTCGACGAACACGTTCCCGGCGAGCGTGAAGCCGCCGCAGGGACCCGGCAGCGGGGCCACGCCCACGCCGCCGCTCGACTTCACGCCGACCCGCACCAGGCCCTCGGACACGTCACCCGCGAAGGTGAGCGAGAAGGCCATCGACTGCGTGGGTCCGAGCGAGAGGTTTCCCCACTTGATGCCGGTGAGACCGGTCGCCGGGTCGAGCTGGATGTTGTTGGTGCC
>DAIUEO010000041.1:6362-25493 GCA_036845125.1 Candidatus Eiseniibacteriota bacterium
GCGCACCCGGGAATCCCGACCATGAAATGGCTGATGGAGGTCGAACTCGTCCCCGTCACCGTGTAGGAGAACTTCGTGTTGCCGCCGACTACGGAGCGGCCGGTGTAGGCAACCGTGAACCCCGCGAGCGACTGCGAGGTGGGCGCGGCGGCCGGTGTCAGAAGCGTGCGGCGCGCGGAATCCGATTCGCTGGGCGCCATGGGCGTCTGGCGCGAACAACCCCAGGCAAGCAGCACGAGCGCAGCGGTAGCGAGAATGAGGATGTGATTTCGACGGAACAAGGCAGGGTCTCCCGGCTCGAGTGAAATGCATGGGGGATGGTGTGGGATGGCGGTCCATTATAAACGGCAGACAGGCGCTTCGACAACGACTTACGCACCCGGCCGCAGGAGGTTGGCGGCTATTTCGAGGCGGTCGGTCCGTTCCGGATCGCGCGGGCACGGGCCTCGAGGCTCGCAGCGTCGGAATTCTTTCCCATTTGCCGGAGGAGCGCGGCGTAGGCGTCCAGGCATTCGGCCAGATCCGGGTGCGAAGGTCCCATCGCGCTCTCGAACGCCGCGACCGCGCGACGGAAGTAATCCTCGGACGCCGTCAGGTCGCCCCGTTTGCGGTTCAGGATCGCGAGATCGTTGAGCGTCCACGCCACCCCCTGCCCCACTCCCGCGCGCTCGAAGATCGCCAGCGCCCGGCGGAACTGGGGCTCCGCCGCCGCCAGGTCTCCACGATCGCGCAGCAGCACGCCCAGGTCGCCCAGGCTCCAGGCGACGTCGGGATGATCGGGGCCGAGGGCCTTCTCGCGGATGGCCAGCGCCCGCCGGAACATGGCAATGGCTTCGTCGTACTTCTTCTGCGCGGTGAGCAGGTTGGCGAGGTTGTTGAGAGTGGTCGCGAGGTTCGGGTGGTATTCCCCGAGCGCTTTGGTCTGGATCGCCAGCGCGCGCCGGAACAGCGGCTCGGCCGCCGCGTGATCGCCCTGACCGGAGAGCACGCGGCCAAGATTGTTGAGCGCCGCAGCCACGCGCGGATGATCCGGCCCGTAGGTCTTTTCGTAAATGCGGATCACGCGCTCATAGAGCGGGATCGCAGCCTCGCCCCGGCCCTGGGCGCGATAGACGATCGCGAGGTTGTTGAGCGCGCGCGCGACGTCGGGATGGTTCTCGCCGCGCGTCTTCTCCCAGATCGCCACCGCGCGGACCAGCAGCGACTCGGCCTGGCCGAACTTCTCCTGACGCCACCGCAACAGACCGAGCTCGTTCGCGCTGCGTGCGATATCCGGGTGATCCGCCGGAAGGGCGCGCTCGCGGATCGCCAGCGATCGCACCAGCAGCGGCTCGGCCTTGTCGAGCTTGCCCTGCGTGGAATACAGCGCGCCGAGGTCGCACAGCGGTCCCGCCACGGCCGGGTCGTCGGGGCCGCGCACCGCTTCCTGCGTCGCGAGTGCCGTGACGAACAACGACTCGGCCTGCGGGAGATTCCCCGACAGGCGCTGCAGGTCCCCGTACAGTGACTCGGTCTGCGCAATGTCGAGCCGCGCATCGTCCCGGCGGTGGCGATGGAGGTCGAGTGCGCGTTCGATCAGCGGCGCGGAGGATCCGTAGAGACCCAGGTTCTTGTACACGTCTCCCATCGTGGCGAGCAGGCGCGCCTGGAGCAGCGGCTGCCCGCTCAGCTCGCGCTCGATGCGAACCGCGCCCTTGTCGAGGATTTCGCGCGCCGTGATGCTGCTTCCCAGCGTTGATTCCGGATCGGCCACGCGGAAGAGTCCGACCAGGAAGTCGGAGACTTGAAGGGCGGTTGCCGCCTCGTTCCTCGCCACGCGCTCGGAGCCTCGCGCCTTCACGAGACCCACCGTCGTGCCGACGATGCCGAGCACCATCGACAGCACCACGGCGACCCCGGCAGCCACGCCCACCTTGTGGCGGGCGATGAACTTCCCCATCCGGTAGCTCTGGCTCGGCGGACCGGCGAGCACCGGCTCGTTGTCGAGGTGGCGCCGGATCTCGGCGGAAAGATCGGACGCCGACGCATAGCGCCGGGTCCGGTCCTTCTCCATCGCCCTCATGATGATCCAGTCGAGGTCGCCCTTGAGCTGCTTCGAGAGCGCGCCGATGTCGACCCGCGGCCGTGCGGCGCGGTCCGCATCGGCCGGGGTCGCGGTGCCGAACAGGGTGGTGACGCGGGTGCTCGGGCGCGGCGGCTCGGAATCGCGGATGCGGCGGCGGATCTCGTCGAAGCCGCCCTCGCGGAGCGACTTGGAATCGAAAGGAAGAGCGCCGACCAGCAGCTCATAGAGGATGACGCCCAGCGCGTAGACGTCGGTGCGGGTGTCGACGTCGAGCCCGGACATCTCGGCCTGCTCGGGGCTCATGTATTCCGGAGTCCCCATGAGCTGGCCGATCTCGGTGACGTTGGCGCGCTCGGTCAGCGATTGCCCGGTGGCTTTGGCCAGGCCGAAGTCGATGATCTTCGGCACCGCCTTCTGTTCCTGGATCGCGACGAGAACGTTCGAGGGCTTGAGGTCGCGATGGATCACGCCCTTCTGGTGCGCGTGCTGCACGCCCTCGCAGACCCGCATGAACAGCTCGAGACGGTCGCGGATGCCGAGGCGGTTCTTCTCGCAGTACTCGGTGATCGGGATGCCGCGGACGTTCTCCATCACGAAGTACGGACGCCCGTCCGGGGTGGCGCCCGCGTCGAAGACCTTGGCGATCGCCTCGTGATCCATGAGCGCCAGAGCCTGACGCTCGGACTGGAAGCGCTGGACGACCGCCTCGGTGTCCATGCCGCGCTTGATGACCTTGATCGCGACGCGGCGCCGGATCGGCTCGATCTGCTCGGCCTCGAACACCTCGCCCATCCCGCCCGAGCCCAGCAGCTGCAGGATGCGGTACTTCTCGAATCCGCTCCCGCTCGCGAGCACGCCCGGCCCGGTGGCGCCCGAGGATTGGGGGCCCGCGACGGTGGTCGCGTCATCACCCCGCCGGCCGGGAGGCGAACTGCCCGGTCCCTCCGTGGGGGGCAGATTCTCCGTGTCGTCGCGCATCCGTTCGATCGCCGCTACTTGAGCTTGAAGCTCACCGGGATCACCACCCAGACGGCGACCGGTTCACCCTTGGCACGCGCGGGCTTAAACCTCCACTCCTTCACCGCCGCAATGGCGTAAATGTCGAGATCGGGAATCGAGCGGATCACCTTCACATTCTTCACGAGGCCGTCACGGCCGACGAGCACCTGGAGCATCACCGTTCCTTCGGTCTGCTCCTTGACCGCCTCCTTCGGATAGGCGGGCTGCACCTTGAAGATCGGTTCCGGAAGTTCGTCGACGTAGACGTAGTCGCCCGCGGCGGGCAGGGAATCCGTCCGCACCTCGGGAACGCTGTCGGGCCTGGCGCCTCTGATGCCCCCCATGGGCTGCAGCTTCCAGATCTCGATCTTTTCTCCATTACCCTCGAGGTCACGCGCGATCCGGACCTCCAGCTCGCGCGCCGAGCGCGGCCGGATTCTCAGCCCGCCAAGCGGCAAGGAAGGTCCGCCCATGATGGAGCGCGTCACCGCCACCAGCTCGCGGCCATCGTAGAAGCCCGTCGCCTCGAACCGATCGATCGCCCTCACACCCACGATCCCGTCCTTGGAAACGAAGATGGTGATGGTCCACCGGGGGTCGGCGACGCTTGCCCATATCCCGGCAAGCGAATCGATCGGCACCGGCTCCGCGAGGGCGAGCGCCGGCACGCCGCACGCGAGGGCGGACAGTAAGTAGAGGGCCGACAGTCTGGGCACGGTTCGGAACCTAAAGCGAACCTTGCCGGGAGACAACCGCCGGAATCGCCGGTGGAGACAGTTCAGTCCGAGGACCCAACTGGATCCAGATCCAGTTGCGCGAGGGAATTGGACCGGGTTTCCGCGGGTCCCGGCCTATCCTGTACCTTCGTTCGCCCGAAGCTCGATGTGCCGGAGTGGCGAAACTGGCAGACGCGCGGGACTCAAAATCCCGTTTGGCTCAAACCAAGTGTGGGTTCGACCCCCACCTCCGGCACCAACTTGCGAGTTAGAAGGAGACGCTGCCGCCGGCCCTGTACCCGGACTCGTCTCGGCCGTCCCGCTCGACTGGGTGATCGCGGCAGAGTTGCCCGCAGCATCGCCGCCCATTGTTCGATTTCGTGAACGCCGAGGCCGCTCCGGACTCGGACGGCCGCATAGAGTGACTCGGCCCGGGGTCCATTGCCGAGCTGCTCCCAGCACACGGCCGCGAACATCGAGGCATCGTGGCGGCGCTCCAGCATGGAGATCTTCTCGAACTCGAGAGCCGCCTGACCGGGGTTTCCTTTCTTGAGCAGGAGGACCGCGACCGATCGATGTCTGCGCTCCCAATTCGGGTCGAACCGAATCGCACTGGCGATGTTCTCCGGACCGAGGAGGACCGGCACGAGACCTCGCGTCGAGTCGAAGCCGAAGAAAAGATCGGGTCCATCCGGCTCGCCGATGGAGCGTGGTCTGTAATAGGAATAGAAGCCGGCCTGCAGCGTGTTGTCCCGATACCACACGCGGATCGCGGGGCTCTCGCCCGCCACGAGCCCGATGTTGTTCGGAATGCCCTCGAAGTACACGCGGGCATGGTGCGGCAACCGAGGGTGCATGCTCGAGAGTTGCGTCCGGATCACCGCCAGCAGGTTGCCTGCGCGACGCTGGTACCACTCGCTTCCCCAGTCCCACGAGCGCGTCGCGGAGCTCTTTCCCCTGAGCAGTGCGAGGCCGATGAAGAGCGCGATCGTCAGCGTTCGACGCTCCGTGAGGAGGGTGGCGAGCGCCAGCCACGCGCCGAACGTCCCGAGGGAACCGTAGTAGGCATGCCACCCGATCGAGCGCATGAACAGAGGGATCCATGCCGCCGCACACCAGAACAGTCCGAATGCGAAGACCGCTCGGCGAACGCGGCCAGCGTGGCCGGCGGGTTCAGAAGGGCCTGCGTCGTTCGGAACGAGCAGAGCGACGACGACCGCGAGCACGAGCAGGACACTCGAGAGCAGTGTCCGAGTCCAGCTGAACGCGTCGGCGGCCACCGGGTGCAGCGCACGATCCGCGTTCACGAGCGAGAGTCCGCTCCGGAGCAGGACCTCCAGCACCGGCAGGGAAGGTTCTCCGGAGAATCCAGGTGAAGACCCCGAAGCCAGCCGGCGGAGCAGGACAGGATGGACGACGAGCCACGCCAGCGCGAGAACCGCGAACGGCGCCAGTCGCCGAGCAACCCTCCCCCAGGGCTCTCGGGCCACGATGAGCCAGTACCCGCCGGCGATCAGCGGCAGAACAACGGCCGTTTCCTTGCTCAGGAGAGCACCCGCGAACGGGAGCAACGCGAGCCCCGGCTTCCCGCGCACAATCAGCAGGAGCGCGAGCGTGCCGAACGCGAGCATCCAGAGGTCCTGGCACCCGGAGATCCACAGCAGCGGGGCGCCCCACAGCGCCAGGCTGGCCACGCCCGCGGTGGCGATGAGCGCGGTGCGACGGGAGGCCAGCGACGAGACGAGGAGTGCATAGGTCAGAAGCGTCCCGAGCCACAGGATCAGACTCGCGATCCGAAACGCGAACGGTTGGGCTCCGACAAGGTGCTGGAGCGTCCAGAAATGAAGTTCTCGCGACCACGGCCTGTACCAGCCGAAGTTCGTGTTCTGGAACGACCAAACGTCGAGGAAACGCAGCGTTCGAGTCTTGTCGAGGAAGACGTAGTCGTCGCCGATGAACGTCATCCCGAGCGACGGCCCGTAGGCGACGGCCACAAACCCCAGCAGCAACAGGCCGAAGAGCAGCGTGCTTCGGTCGGCGGAGAGCAGCAGTTGCCGAGGCGCGCTGGCTCCAGACCGGGATCTTCGGGATTTCGGCTGCTCGGCTCTCCGAGATGTCATGCGGCCGGGTCAATCAGAGGAATGAGAAAAGCAGTGAAGGCTCACGGACGCGAGCTCTTGAAGACTCACGGACGCGAGCTCTATGGATGAGCCGGCCGCTGGTACACGACGTGCCAGCCCGGGATGGCAGCACCGACGATTCCGCCCAGCGCGGCGCCGATCGCTCCGCCGAACGCGGCGCCCGCTACGAACGCCGAGCCCGCTCCCACGTCTGATTGGGCCACTGAAACAGCCGCGGCAGACACCATGCCGCCCAGGAGGCCGACCGCCAGGGCACCCGAGATGGCGCCGCGACCGGAGCTGCCGCCTCGCTTTTCCAGCCGATAGATTTCATCCCATCCCACCAGACCGGGAGGCGGAACTTGGAGCGGCTCCGAATTGCGGTCTGCTCGCAGCCCGTCCAGACCCTCGGGTCCGATTCGCAGGGCATAGCCCTCGAAGTACCCGAAGTCGGCCTCGATGCGCAGCAAGGTCTCGGGCGTGATGGCCTGGGATGCTCGCACCGCTTCACGCGTTGGAGGTGGCGTGGCGGGATTCGCGGAGGGATTCGGTGAGGCCAATGAAGTGTCACGGGGTGCCGCGTCCAGGCTGTCGGGCTCTGGTGACGCGGCTGCCTGCGGTGTCGCGGATGCGATGCTCGAAGGCGCGGTCACAGGCTCTGCGACATAAAGCGTGCGCGTGCTCACGAACTTGTCTCCGATCCCGCCGAATAGCCAGGCTCCCGCCAAGCCGAACGCGACCGCACCGATCAATGGCCGGCCGGTGTTGGCCGCCCCGAAGATTCCCGCCGTGATGAAGCCGGTGATCTGGCCGGCGCGTCGTCGGCTATGCAGTTGGTCGATCTGCGAGATCGAGGACCAGGTCAGGTGGCCCTTCGACGCGGGATCCGAGATGTAGGCCTCGAGCCTGCGCTGGTCAATACTTTGGGCTTTGAGACCGCTCAGGCCGGCTTCATCGACGTGACGTGCCTGCAACTTCAGTTGGGTGGTGCCCAGGCTGACACGCAACCATTCGTGGGATTCATACTGGCCACGAAACTGCTCGATGACGCTGGGGGAAGGGGTTGCGAAGCTTTCCGAAGATTCGGCCCGCACCGTTGCCATGACCAGAACCAGAGCGGCGAGCGCGGCAACTTTGATCACGGTCCCCCCGAGACGACAATTCTTCCTCGGCAACCACCATACCAGTTGAACGCCGCGCGGACGCGGGAGTAGCCTTTCGGGGCTGCGAGACCGGGCGAACCCCCAAGTCGCCAAGCGCCCCCGGTGTGATGCCGTATGGGGAGCGCTTGAGGAGGCGTCATGAGTTCCCTCGTCCGGCTGCCAGGGCTTCTGGTCGCCACGCTCGTCCTCGGCACTCCAGCGCTCGCTGGCCCTTTCGACCTCATTCACACCGACCAGGTCGACGTGACGCTTTGCGAGAACGGCTGCGGGATCACACTCTCGGGCTGCGATTTCGCGGTGCTCGTCAACGTCGGGGCGGCGCCCATCACAGCAAACGAGATGCGCGCGGCCCGCTTCACGGCGGTCTCATCCGAGACCACGATTGCCCTGTATCCGTTCCTCAACCAGTACACCTCTGTGCTCCCTGATCTCGATCCGGGGCACGCCCGTGGCGGCGTCTGCGAGAGCAATGCGTTTCTCCAGACCTTCCTCCTGCCCGGGGAAGTGTTCGAGAACACACAGGGCTATCAGTTCCTTTCGTTCAACATCTCGCGGCTCGGCACGGGCACCTTCGAGGGTCCGGTCACCTTCTACGTCACGATGGACATGGCCGGCTACCGTGCGACCTTCCAGATCGACGCCATGGTGCACCTTGGGCCGCATGACATCGCGCTCCTGCACGGGGCGCGAGTGCACAGCGTGCCGGGGCCACCTCCCCCGATCACGGCCCAGCTCGACATCAGGCCGGGCGAGTGCCCGAACGTGTTCAACCCCAAGTCGCAGGGACGAGTGGCGATGGCGCTGGTGGGTTCCCCGACGCTCAATGTGCGCGACATCGAGCTCGCCAGCGTGCGCCTGAACGGGTTCATGCCGTTGCGGACCGCATTCCTGGACGTGGCGCGCGCTTTCTCGACGATCCCCTGTGAATGTGCCGATGGGGTCGACGGCGTCGAGGATCTGTCGCTCCGGTTCGCGAGCGAGGATGTGGCGGCGGCGATCGGGCCGACGGCGCCGGGCAGCGTCACGACCCTCACGGTCACCGGGCTCCTCACCAACGGGGCTCCCTTCGAGGCCAGCGACTGCCTCCACATCGTGGGTCCCCCGCCGCGCGACTCGATTCCGCCCGACTCGGTCGTCGCCAGGATGTTCGTGCGTCGCGGCGCGTCGCGGGGTGCGGCGCAGATCGAATACACGCTGGCGGCCGACGCCGACGTGGATCTGGATGTCTACGACGTGACCGGCCGACATCTCGAGTCGCTGGTGCAGACCCGTCAGCAGAGCGGCGAGCACCAGGTCGAATGGCGGGCGGAGAACATGCAGCAGGGTGTCTATTTCTTCCGGCTCACGGCCGCGGGCCAGATGCAGATGCGGAGATTCGTGCTGCTGCGATAAAGCCGCGGGAACGTCAGGTGGATTCCGGGGCGCGGGCCGGCATTGAAGATTCCGACCAGCGCCACCGCATCACGGTTCCGATGATTGCGACCAGAGACGCCAGCGCCAGGGCGGCGTACTGGGTTGCATCGATGCGCTTGAGATTCAGCAGCACGAACGCCGCTATTCCGATCGCGGAGGACAGCACGACGAGGAACGCGGCGAGACGGTCCACGACGTATCCTCGGGCGCCCCAGATCAGCAGAAAGAATGTGAACGGCATTTCACCCACCCCCAGGATCTGTCCGTACTGCGTGATCGATCGCAGCGAGGGTGGCAGGACGAGCATGCCGAGCGAATTGATTACGTAACCGGCGCCGGCGAAGAAGAGCGGGATCCCCAGCCAGCCTGGGATGAAGCCCGACCGCATGACGAGGGCGCCAATCGGAAACAGCCACAGCCCCCAGAAGATCTGATTGACGACGAGGCCGTAGTTGTGGAGCCGCAGGAAGAACGTCACCTGGGCCGCCACCTGGCCCGGATCGAGGACGGCCGCGATCGCCGGGCTCTTGAGCAGAATGAGCGGTGCGATGTTGCTCAACGTATTGACGTACGAGATCGGCACCGACACCAGCATCAACACGGCCATGAGGATCGAGGTCCTCTGATCGACACTCTTGAAGAGCTGGTACAGCGCCAGGGCCGCGAAGACGAGGAGGGTCACGCCGTAGAGCTCGGCGAAGATGGCGGCGCGAAGCAGGTTCTCCGAGGCGCGCACCCGATCGGCGGTCGCGAGAGCGCCACCCTCGACGATGAGGACGCCGGGAACGTAGAGGTAGGCAAAGGGCGCCAGGGAACTTGCCAGCACATACAGCAACCCGGCCCATCGGGCCTGGCTCCTCGTGGAATCCATGGAGGCACCTCATGTGGAGAGAGGCTCGCCCTGCGCGCTGTGCAGGACTACCACATTACGCCCGGGCCGGACGAGCCGCGGAGAGTCCGGGCCGACCGACCGTCACATCTGGCGGAAGAGGTGGAGGTAGCTGCGGCTGACCGGCAGCACCTCCGGGCGTCCCTTGAGATGGATGTCCGCGGTCTCGGTGTCACCGCGCACGACGTGGCTGATGGCGCCGAGCCGCACCACGCAGGAACGGTGCACCTGTGCGAACTGCGCGGGATCGAGCTGCGCGATGAGTTCCTTGAGTGCGGTCCGCACCAGCGACTCTTCGGGCTTGCCGTCGTCGCGCCATGCCACCAGCGTGTACTTGGAGTCGGAGCGCAGGAAGTCCACGTCGTCGACCGCGATCAGGCGCAGCGTTGATCCGCTCTGCGCCTGGATCCAGCGCAGCCTCGCCGGGCCGCTCGCCTGGAGCCGCTCGAGCTGCGCCGCGAGCTGTTCGAGCAGAAGCTCCATGTTCGGTGCAGGCTCGGACTCCCGCAGGCGCTCCTTGAGACGGGACACGGTTTCCGCGAGGCGTTCGAGCTCGACCGGTTTCACCAGGTAGTCGAGCGCGCCCCGGGCGAACGCTTCGACCGCGTAGTCGTCGTACGCGGTGACGAACACGAGATGCGCGCGCCGCCCGATGCGCTGCGCGGCCTCGACGCCCGTGACGCCCGGCATGTGCACGTCGAGGAAGCACACGTTCGGCCGGTGCGCCTCGAATTCCCTCAGAGCGTCGCGCCCGTTGCGGGCCTGCGCGACCACCTCGAGCTCGGGCCATGCCTCGGCGAGCTGGCGCGCCAAGGATTCCCGCAGGAGCGGCTCGTCGTCCGCGATCAACGCGGTGGGCCGGCGCGTCACCGCGCGGCCTCGCGCGCCGGGAACTCGAGCTCGGCCACGACGCCCCGCGGCGGGTTGGCGCGCACCCGGACACGGGCGTCGCCGCCAAAAATGAGCTGCAGCCGCTCGCGCAGCGTCGTGAGCCCGGTGCCGAGTCCGTGTTCCGAATGTCTAAGGCCCACGCCGGTATCCGAGACCAGGACCACGCAGCGATCGCCCCGCCGCTCGACCGTGATGTCGATCCGGCCGCCTTCCTCGCTGGGATCGATTCCATGGCGGACGGCGTTCTCGACCAGCGTCAGGAGCGTCATCGGCGGACACACGAGCGCGGCCGCCGCCTCGTCGACCTGCAGCGCGAACTGCAGCCGGTCGGGCATGCGCATGTGCATCAGCTCGAGGTAGGCGCGCACCAGCTCGACCTCGCGGGCAAACGTGGTGGCCAGCTCGTCGAGGCGCGGTACCGCGGCGCGCAGGTAGGCGACGAGGCTCCGCAGCACCGTCGAGGCCTCGGGAGAACCGGAGTCCACCAGGGCCTGCACGTTGGCGAGAGTGTTGAACAGGAAGTGGGGCGCCACCTGCGCCTGCAGCAGACGCATGCGCGCGTCCAGGGCGCGGCGCTCGAGCTCGCTGCGCTCGAGGTCGAAGGCCATGGTCAGGTGACGGGCGAGCGCCTCCTTCTGGCGCACGACAGCGGCCAGCGCCACCCACGGGCCGACGAAGACGCCGACACCGGCGAGCAGCGAGAACCCGTCCATGCGGTCCTTCACCTGGTAGAAGTGCGGTTCCCCGGCCGGGGTCGAGAGCTGGTAGATCACCGCCGTGGCGATCGGCATGGCCACTCCCACGCCCACGACCTGAACGACCCAGCGCGGCAGCCACGCGGGCATTCTCGCGGGCCACTGCTCGAACAGACCGAACACCAGCATGCCGGTCAGGCCCAGCAGCGCGGTGCGGAACAGCAGCGACGGCAGCCCGGAGGTCCAGTTGAAACCGATCAGAACGCCGAGCGCGAGCGAGAAGAGCAGCGTGAAGCGGATGCGGCCCCAGCTCAATGCCAGCGCCAGGCCGCGCGGCTTCGCGGGAACCACGGTGGCAGTCATGTCGGGAGGATAACCGGGTCAGCTCTTCAGCTTTACCCGCTTGACCCGGACGACCGCGAGCGACGCGGTCGCCGACACGCCGCTGTCGGTGATCAGGTAGGAGGTGTAGCCCTCGCCGCGGGACGCTTCGCCACCGCCGGCGCTGCCGCTCTCCCCTGCCTTGGCGGATGCCTCGGCGCCGATCGAGGCGCCGAACTTGCCGTCGATGTACTCGTGGAACTTCTTCGCGTCCTGGAAGATCAGGACCGGCCGCACGGCGCGCGCCCCGACGCCCAGTCCGAAGTCGACGCGTCGCATGCGCAGGTAGGTCTTCTCGCCGGTCGCGGTCTCGATGCCGACGCCGTAGCCGGCGCCCGCCCCGACCAGCGGGATCTTCGTGAGCTTGTTGCTCATGATCACGTAGCCTGCGGACTTCGCGACCTCGTCCTTCGACTCCGGATGATCGCGCTCGAGATCGATGAGCGTCTTCTCTACCAGGTCGTCGATCGTAATCGCCTGCTGCTGGGCGTCCTCGCCGGGAATCGTGCCGCAACCCGGGAGCACCAGTGTCAGCGCGACGAGCGGCGCGATCACGAGCCGGTGGATGCCGGGTTTCATGTGGGTGCTCTCCGGAGTTGATGTTCACGAGACAGCCTCGCCGCGGACCCTATCACGCGTGAGCCGGCACTCAGGCCCAGCGGTGCGGGCGGTCGCGCGTCCGCTCGAAGCCCAGCTCGTCGCAGAACGCAAACCAGCGCTCGCGGGGCACGCCGCGCCAGCGCAGGTCCTCGAGCGACTCAGCGAACGGGACGTCCGGCCTAAGCGTCGCCAGCCGGCGGAAGAGCAGCGCGTCGTCCATGCGCTCCCGCAGGGTGGCGGCCAGCTTCTCGGCGCCGCGCACGATCACCTTCCAGCGCGCGGCCTCGGGCGGAATGTTCTCGAGGTGTCCCCACTCGGCGAGCACCGTGGACGCCGACTTCTCGCCCCAGCCGGGCAGCCCGGGAAATCCGTCGGCCGAATCCCCCACCAGTGCGAGCCAGTCGGGAATCGATGCTGGCGCGACTCCGAACTTGGCGCGCACGCCCTCCGCGTCGTACGTGATCTGGCGGCGCCGGTCGCGCTGGACGATGTGGGTTCCCGTGACGCACTGCGCGAGATCCTTGTCGGGGGTGCAGATCACCACCTGCTCGACCTGATCGGCGAAGCGCCAAGCACCGGCGGCCAGCGCATCGTCCGCCTCGAACTCGACCATCGGCCAAACCACGACGCCGATCGTCTCGAGCGCGCGCTCGGCGAGCGGAAACTGCGCGAGCAGATCCTCCGGGACGCCCTCTTCGGTCTTGTAGTCCGGCCACAGGTCGTTCCGGAAGCTCTTGATCACGTGGTCGGTCGCGGCCGCGAGGTGGGTGACGTCCGCCTCGCGCAGCAGCGCCAGCGTGGTGCCGATCAGCCCGCCGACCGCGCCGACTTCGCGGCCGTCGGGCGCCCGCGAGGGCTCGACCGCGTGGTAGGCGCGAAAGAGCTCGTAGGTGGCGTCGAGCAGGTGGAGCTTCATGCGGGATCGATCCGCGCCCGCCTCAGGCGCAGCGCGTTGCCGATCACCGAGACCGAGCTGAAGCTCATGGCCGCGGCCGCGATCATCGGATTGAGCAGCAGTCCGATGGACGGGTAGAGCACGCCGGCCGCCACCGGAACTCCGATCGCGTTGTAGACGAAGGCGAGGAACAGGTTCTGCCGGATGTTGCGGACCGTGGCCTCGCTGAGCCGCCGCGCGCGGACGATGCCGCGCAGATCGCCGCGCACGAGCGTGACGCCGGCGCTCTGGATCGCCACGTCCGTCCCGTGCCCCATCGCGATTCCGACGTTGGCGGCCGCGAGCGCCGGCGCGTCGTTCACGCCGTCCCCGGCCATCGCCACGCTCCGCCCTTCGGCCTGGAGCCGTCGCACGTGATCCACCTTGTGCGCGGGCAGCACCTCGGCGTGCCACTCGGCGATCCCGAGCCGACGCGCCACGGCTTCGGCGACGGCAAGCCCGTCGCCGGTCACCATGACCACGCGCAGCCCGGCGGCCGCGAGCCCCGCGAGCGCCTCGGGAGTCGTCGGCTTGATCGGGTCCTCGATCGCGAGCAGTCCCGCCCCGACGCCGTCCACCACCAGGAAGACGACCGTGCTTCCCTCGCGACCATAAGTCTCGGCTTCGCTCGCGAACGCGCCGGGCGCGACGCCGAGGTCGGCCAGCATCGCCGCGTTTCCGAGCGCGACGTTCCTTCCATCCGCGCGGCCGCGAACTCCTTTGCCCGTCACCGCGGTGAAGTCCTGCACCTCGGCGGGCGCCACGTTCCGATCGGCGGCGGCGGCGAGAATGGCGGCGGCGAGCGGATGCTCGCTTCCGCGCTCGAGTCCCGCAGCCAGCGCGAGGACTTTCGCCTCGTCGAAGCCCGCCAGCGTGAGCACGCGCGTGAGCCGCGGCTTGCCTTCGGTGAGCGTACCGGTCTTGTCCACCACCAGCGTGTCCACTGCGCGCAGCGTCTCGATCGCCTCGGCGTTCCGGAACAGGATGCCCATCGAGGCGCCACGTCCCGCCGCCACCATGATGGACATCGGGGTCGCGAGCCCGAGCGCGCACGGACAGGCGATGATCAGCACGGCCACGGCGATCAGGATCGCGTAGGCCATGCGCGGCTCCGGCCCCACCAGCCCCCAGACCGCGAACGCGATCACCGCCACCGCGACCACCGCGGGAACGAACCACGCCGACACCTGGTCGGCCAGCCGCTGGATCGGCGCGCGGCTCCGCTGGGCCTCGGCGACAAGCTGGACGATGCGCGCGAGCAGCGTCTCGCTCCCCACCTTTTCGGCCACCATCACGAAGCTGCCGGTGCCGTTCACGGTTCCGGCGACCACGCGGCTCCCCCGCTCCTTCTCGACGGGCATCGATTCGCCGGTGACGAGCGACTCGTCGACCGCGCTCCGGCCCTCGAGCACGCGGCCGTCCACCGGGACCTTCCCCCCCGGCCGCACGCGGAGGCGGTCGCCGACGTGAACCTGGTCGAGCGCCACGTCCGACTCGCTTCCATCGGACGACAAGCGGCGCGCGGTGGCCGGCGCGAGCCGGAGCAGCGAGCGGAGCGCCGAAGCGACGTTCCCGCGTGCGCGGAGCTCGAGCACCTGGCCGAGCAGCACGAGGGTGACGATCACGGCGGCGGATTCGAAGTAGGTGGGAACGCGGTCCGCAGCGTCGCGGAACGACATCGGGAAGATCCCGGGGGCGACCACCACCACGGTGCTATAAAGGAAGGCGACGCCGACGCCGAGCGCGATCAGCGTGAACATGTTGGGGCTCCGGCTCACCACCGACTGCCAGCCGCGCACGAAGAACGGCCATCCCCCCCACAGCACCACGGGGGCCGCGAGCAGGAGCTCGATCCATCCCATGACGGCGTGCGACGCGATCGGGTGGAAACGGCCCGGGAAAGCGCTGCCCAGCATCATGAGGAACAACGGCTCGATCAGGATGGCCGAGACGATCAGCCGCCGGCGCATGTCCTTGAGCTCCGGGTTGGCCGGCTCCTCGAGCGAGACCGTCTTCGGCTCGAGCGCCATCCCGCAGATCGGGCAGGCGCCGGGCGCCGACCGCACCACCTCGGGGTGCATCGGGCAGGTCCACTCCGACACGCCCGCCGGAGCGGCGGGAGCCGGGCGCGGCGACAGGTAGCGCGCGGGATCGGCCTCGAACTTCGCGCGGCAGCCGGCGCCGCAGAAAAGGAACTCGCGCCCGCCGTAGGTGTAACGATGGGGCGAGTCGGGCCGCACCGTCATCCCGCACACCGGATCCTTCTCGGGCGGGGCATCGCCCGCGGGATGCGGCGTGTCGTGCGCTGCGTGCACTCGGGACGTCATCGAATCTTCAGGTCTCATCCTCGGGAGGATTACCACGGCCCGACTCTGGTACGCTCGGCGGCCTGTGTTCCGCCTCGCGCCCCCTTGGATGCTGTTTCTCCTCGTTTCGTTGGTGATCGGCTCCGCCGCGGCCGGCGCTCCGAACGACCCCCCGGCGATGGACCCCGGGCTGCGCGCGCTCGAAGCCGGCCAGCCGCTGCCGATCCGCTACCTCCCGCGCATGGCGGCGCGGGTCCTCGAGAGCCCGGCCAAGGGCCGCTTGGCTCCACTCGCGGCGCTGGGTCGCGAGCCCGAGGAGTACGGGGTGTTTCTCGAGTTCGACGGACCGCGCGCGGCGCTCGAGGCAGCGGGACTGCGGGTTGGAACGCATGTGGGCCGGACCTTCACCGCCCGCCTGAGCCGCGAGGACATTCCGCGCCTGTGGACGATCCAGGGCCTAAAGAGCGCCCGGCTCGCCCGCTACGTCGAGCCGCTCCTCAACGTGAGCGCGTTCGACATCCGCGCCGACGTCGAGCACACCGCCGTGGGCATCCCGCCGGTCTACCAGGGACGCGCGGGACAGGGGGTGCTGGTCGCCCTGATCGACAGCGGGATCGATTTCGGTCGTCCCGACTTCAAGGACGGCGCCGGCCGCACGCGCATACTCGCGATCTGGGACCAGACCGATCCGTTCGGTCCCCATCCTTCGACCTTCGGCTACGGCACCGAGATCTCGCGCTCGCAGATCGACGGCGATCCCGGTTCCATCCGCCAGGCGGATGTCGACGGTCACGGCACGCTGGTGGCCGGCATCCTGGCCGGCAGCGGAGTGGCCACCGGATGCAACCAGCCGGACTATCGGTACGTCGGCATCGCACCGCTCGCCGAGATCATCGCGATCAAGACCGACTACTCGGAGACCGGCATCGTCGACGGCGTGCGCTACGCGTTCGAGCGCGCGGCGGCGCTCGGCAAGGACTGCGTCGTGAACATCTCGCTCGGGAGTCACTTCGGCCCGCACGACGGATCGGACCCGATGTCGGCGGCGATCAGCGCGCTGACCGGGCCCGGCCGCCTCGTGGTCGCGGCGGCCGGGAACGATCGCGAGAACCACATGCACGGGCGGCTCACCACGACCTCGACCACGCCGGGCACGGACCACTTCACGATCCACGTCCCCTCCTACACGCCCAACGGCGGCCGGTTCAACGACTACCTGTTCGTCGGCGGCTGGTACGACCCGTCGGTCAGCGTGTCGGTGCGGGTCCGCGGTCCCCACCCGGCCGATACGATGAGCGTCCCGCGCGGCGGCGCGCGCGCGCTCGCCACCCCGCGCGGGAAGATCGTGCTCGTGAACCAGGCCACGGCACTCGGGTTCGGCGGCACGCCGCGCGCGCGGCAGTTCGAGCTCCAGGTGTACGACTCGCTCTCCGGCAGCCCGCCCGCGGCCGGCGACTGGGAGATCGACGTCGTCGCCGACGGTCCCGCGAACCTCGGAGCGCGCGTCGACGCCTGGATCTTCGGCTCGCGCTTCGGCGGCTTCGGGAGCGCACGGGTGACGAACGGATACGACCCGACGACCGTGGTGTCCGAGCCGGCGTGCGGCGACAGCGTGCTCGCGGTCGCGGCGCACTGCACGCGCACGTCGTGGATCTCCTGCGCGCAGGGCTCCACGTGCCTTTATTTCAACCAGGTGCTGAACGACATCGCGCACTTCTCGAGCCCGGGCCCGCGGCGGGACGGCGTGCTCAAGCCCGAGATCTCGGCTCCCGGACTCGGCGTGGCGTCGATCCATGCCGCCACCGCACCCGGCATCCCCGATTGCTACGACGCCGACGACGGTGTGCATGAGATCACGCTCGGCACCAGCTTCTCGTCGCCGCACGCCGCGGCCGCCGTGGCGCTCCTGCTCCAGTCCTCCCCCGGCGCCTCGCCGTCGCGCGCGCGGCTGATGCTGACCGGCGCCGCGCGGACCGACGCGCTCACCGGCGTGGTCCCGAATCCCGACTGGGGCTACGGGAAGCTCGACGTGTACGCCGCGCTCAGCCACACCGCGCCGGTGGTGGCGGTGGCCAGCCCGAGCGGCGGTGAATCGTGGCCGCCCTCATCGACCCAGACCGTTTCCTGGTCCGCCTACGGCGCGGTGACGACCGTGGACCTCGACTACTCGCTCGACGACCGCGCCGGTCCGTGGGTGCCGATCCAGCATGGCGCGACGCCGACCGGCAGCACCAGCTGGTCGGTGCCGGCATCGCCGAGCGACAGCGTGATCGTGCGCCTCCAGTCGAACGGCACCCCGGCGACGTTCTACAGCGGACGCTTCCGCATCGGCTCGCCCTCCTCCGGCGGACCGGCGTTCGCCCTCGGGTTCGCGGTGCCCAATCCCGCGAACGGTCCGGTGGACGTCGCCTACACGCTGCCGGGAGCGAGCCACGTGAGCGCGGTGATCGTGAGCGTGGACGGACGCCGCGTGTGGCGGCGATCGATCGTGGCGCCGTCGGGCGGCAGCTACACCGTGCGCTGGGATGGCCATGACGACAACGGCATCCCGATGCCTCCGGGCCTCTACTTCCTGCAGGTGATCACCGACTACGGGACGCGCTCGCAGCGGATCGTTCGCGTCCGCTGAGTCTGGGAACCCTGACCCAAACCGCCCCGCCCTGGGGCGCGCCGCCACACCTCACCCCTCTCGAATGGCTCAGCGGGCCTGCCCGGCTTCGCGAAGGCTTGGATTTTGCCCTGATACCCGCGCGGCACGTTACTTGCGACCACCCATGGTGTGGCGATCCAGCCCGGCTCGCCACGCTCTCTCATCGCAAGAACTCTCGGGCCCCGACTACGAGAGTTCAGGGCCTCGAGGAAGGGTATCCGTGAGCACCTCTGCCCATGTCGATCCGACCGGCGTTCCCCCTCCGCACTCCACGTGCAGCGAGGATCTGCCGGCCCACGTCGGTCGGCGTAGTGCGTCCGAGGTGTTCGCCGAATTCATCCGATGGACGATTGTCCAGGAGCCCGCGTTGCTGCGCATGCTTCCGGCCGACGCCGGGCGCGAGAGCTTTCTCAACTACTACGCGTCACTTCCCGCGGAAGGCGATGAGGCCGAGATCCGCCGCTACGTCCGTGGCATGTGGCGGGGCGAGGCGGGCTGGGCAGCCCGCTGGATTGCGCGGAGTCTCGATCAGAACGGCACGACGAGACCGGTCCGCGTCCTCGACGCGGGCTGTGGATTTGGCACGTACGCGCTCCTGTTCGCGAGGCTCGGGGCCACGGTGACCGCGGCCGACCTCAGGCCGGATCGGCTGGAGGTCGCGCGCTGGCGCAACGCCAACCTGCGCTGGCTCACTCAGAATCAATGTTCGGCGGACTTCGCGCGCATCGACGTCACCTCGCAGCTCAAAGGCGAATTCGATCTGGTCTGGGTCTACAACGCTCTCTCGCACATCGACCCGCCGGAAGTCTTCCTCGAGAAAGTGCGCCAGCATCTGCGTCCCGGCGGCGTCCTGGTCATCGGTGATCTCAACGGAGCCAATCCCGGGCGCGTGCGGAAGCTCGACGCCGTGCGATCGAACATTCACGAAACCTACGTGGCCCCGGACGGCGAGGCACACGCGTACGCGGTGGAGCGCCCGTTCACACCCGAAGAGATGCGGGATCTGCTGACCAGCCACGGGCTCCGCGTCGTGCGCCACGAGCTGTTCCACGGCGGGCAGGGCAGCCTGCCGGATCCCCTGTTCAAGACTCTGGTCGAACCCCTGCAGGGCTTGATTCGACTGGGAAGGCGCTGGGGAAAACGCCAGGCGGTCCTCGCCACAAGGGTATGATTGTGGAGCGGAGAATGTTGGCGAGCATCACCGGAGCCGCTCGCTGAGCCTGTGCGACCGCGGATCAGAAAGCGAGCCTGAGTTGGTGAAGGCGCGGCCGGGCGATGCGCGCGGTCGGCACCTTCCTCTGGTAGTAGC
>DAIUEO010000042.1:0-19565 GCA_036845125.1 Candidatus Eiseniibacteriota bacterium
CGTCGCCGGCCGCAGCGCGCGCACCGCGGAGGCGATGCCGGTGATGAGCCCGCCGCCTCCGTAGGGCACGACGATCGCATCCACCTCGGGCAGGTCCTCCAGGATCTCGAGCCCGATGGTCCCGTTGCCGGCCATGACCGCGGTGTCGCTCACCGGGTGGACGAACAATCCCGAGGCGCCGGCGAACGTGCGGGTAGTGAGCACCTCGAACCACTTGGCGAACGGCGTGAGCACGACCCGGGCCCCCAGTCGTTCGACCGCGCGCCGCTTGGCTTCGGGCGCATGATCCGGCGCCACCACTGTGCACGGCACGCCGAGGCGTCGGGCCTGCCACGCCACGCCCTGCGCCATGTTGCCGGCGCTCGCGGTCCAGACGCCCTCTTCGAGATCGGCGGGCGACGCGGCGCGCATCGCGTTGCTCGCACCGCGCAGCTTGAACGAGCCGATCGGCTGGAGATTCTCGAGTTTGAGGTGGATCTCGGCGCCGCCCTCCCCGTGGAGGCGGAGCAGCGGAGTGCGGACGACGTCACCCGCGATGCGGTCGCGGGCGGTGCGGATGTCGTCGAGCGTCGGCGCGGCAGCGGTCATGGGCCGGAAACGCGAAGGCGGCGCCCCTTTTCGGACGCCGCCGCTTTTTCGCGTGAGGTGGTACCTCGGGCGGGCTAGACCTTACGGACGTTCGCCGCCTGCAGTCCCTTCGGACCGCGGGTCACGTCGAACTCCAAGGTTTCTCCTTCGGCGAGCGTCTTGAAACCCTCGCCCTGGATCGCAGAAAAGTGAACGAAAACGTCCTCGCCACCTTCCTGGGAGATGAATCCGAAACCCTTCGCCTCGTTGAACCACTTCACTGTGCCACGAGCCACTTGAAGCTCCTTGAATACCGGGATCATCGATCCCTGTGTCTATTGCCGCCTAGACGCGCGGCGGCGGCGCTCGGCCATGTTGACCGGGTCCGGTCCGTCGAGAGTGACCAACGAAAAACCGCCAGGTTGCCCTGGCGGATTTGAACGCTGATCCACATCCACAATCGACCCGAGACCCCGGCAGTATCGACGTCCGGCCCCCGGAGCGCAAGGCCTTTTCCGGGGGGCCCAGACCGTCAGCGCCGGTCGATCCGGGCGAGCACTTTCCGCGGCGCCGGCAGCGGAGCAAGTGCCGCCTTTCCGCTGATATCGGGGTCCCAGGACGTGGAAAGGGCCGTCCGGGCGTCGAGCGCCGCCATGCGGCTCCGCCCGAGATGCCCTGCCTGGCGGAAAGCTCCGCCCGCGAAAACCTGGTGCCGGTCGACCGCAATCGCGAGCACCGCGTTGTCCAGGTCGGGGTCCCAGTCCTCGGCCAGGCCGCTCGTGCGGTCGAGCGCCGCGATGCCGCTCCGTTCCACGGCCCCGATCGATGTGAACGTGCCGCCCGCATAGACGCGGTCCCGCGCCAGCGCCAGCGCGTGCACGGGGGCGTTCGGCGCCGGGTCCCAGCTCCTCGCCTCGCCGGTCACCGGGTCGAGCGCGGCGAGGTAGCGACGCAGCAGCCCCGAGATCCGCGAGAAGCCGCCTCCGACGTAGATCGCGGCGGTGGCGGTCGCGATCGCCGTCACCGCGCCGTCGGCTTCCGGGTCCCACGGGGTCGCGACCCCGGTTTCCGGGTCGAGCGCCGCGATGCGGCCGCGCGCCACGTCGCCGATCCGCGTGAAGCTTCCGCCCGCGTACACCGTGGCGCTGTCCGCGGCCAGCGCAAACACCGGGGCGTCGGCCTTCGGATCCCACGGGGTCGCGAAGCCGGACTCGAGGTCGACGGCGGCCAGGTTGCCGCGCTCGACCCCCGCCACCTTCGCGAACGCGCCACCGATGTAGACGAGATGCTTGCCGGGCGCCAGCGCCTGGACCGGACCGTCGACCCCCGGATCCCAGCGGGTGGCAAGTCCGGTGCGGGTATCGACCGCGGCGAGATGCCGGCGCTCCTGGGCTCCGACGTGGGAGAACTCCCCGCCGATCAGCACGCGCTTCCCGGAGATCGCAATCGACAGGACCGGACCGTCGACCTCGGGGTGCCACGGCGCCACCGACTGATCGCTCATCACATGGGCGAGGTGCGACCGCTGCACGCCGCCGATCGTCGTGAAGTCGCCGCCGACGTACCAGCCGCCATTGCCGTCGGGAGCGAGCACCCGGACGACGCCGGCGACCGGAGGAAGGGTGGGGGCGCCGGGCGCATTGCCGACCCCCGGAATGGTTGCAAGGAAGCTGAGGATGAGGAGCAGATCCGGGGCCACGACAAACCTCCCGATCAGTCGGGATACTCCGGCGGATCCCCGCCGCGGGCTCGATTCACGAGGTTGGAAGGGCTTAAGTATCAGACGTTTCCACGCCGCCACTCAAGAACTTAATGAAGTGGTGCCCAGGTTTTGACGCTTCCGGTGCCGTCTGTAGGTGCAATCCCTGGTCTCCACCCGGCGCGGAGTGCCCGGCGCAGGATTCTGTTGGGACGGCCAGCGCCCCGGGGCTATGCTTTCCGCCGCCGAGACACGCCCCCGATCGGAGCCCCCCATGTATCCCGGTCGACCCATCCTGTTCGCCGTCATTACCGCGGCGCTCCTGCTGCTCGCCCCGTCTGCTGCCGGTGCTCGAGGGTTCTGGAAGGATCTCGGCGCCGACCCGGCGGCTTCGCGCTCACGTCTCTACGGGCTCGACGCCACAGCGCTCGGTGCGCGGCTGGCTTCCGTGGACCGGGCGTCCGCCCCTGCCGTCATCGATCTCCCGCTGCCCGACGGGCGCGGGATCTCGTTCCGGGCCTCCCCGTGCGAGTTGTTCGCCGCTGAGTTCGCCCGCCGGCACCCCGAGCTCCGCACCTATCGCGCCACCGCGATCGATCACCCCGGAATCGAAGCACGACTCGACGTCACGGTCCTCGGGATACGGGCGATGATCTTCACACCCGAAGGCACCGCGTTGATCGATCCGGTGATCCCGGGCCGGCCGGACCGCGTGCGCGCGTCGTGGCTGAGAGACGCGCCATCCGCGCCGTTCGACTGCAATTTCGAGAACACGATCACGACGTTCTCCAATCCCGGCCATCCCGAGATCGCAGCGCTCGGCGACCAGCTCAAGACCTTCACGTTCATCCTCGTCGCCGCCGGCGAATACACCCAGGCCGTGGGCAGCGTGCCGGCGGCGCTCGCCCAGATGACCACCTCCATGAACCGGATCGACGCCGTGCTCGAGCGCGAGGCGACCACGCACCTCGAGGTGGTGCAGCTCCTGGCGTTCCCCGACCCGGCCACCGATCCGTTCGCGACCAACGATGCCGGCGATATCCTCAACCGGATCCCGGTCGTGACCGACTCCATCTTCGGCGCCGGCACCTACGACATGACCCAGGGCATCTCGATCCGCCCCGGATATGCCGGGCGCTCGTTCCGGCCGCTCTTCTGCTACGAAGGCTGGACCGGCCAGTCGGCAATCACCGGCCAGGACCCGTTCGCGAACCTGTTCGACATCAAGGTGATGGCGCACGAGATCGGTCACACGCTCGGCTGCACGCACACGCAGGACACCGGCAATCGCGTGCCGGCGACCGCGTACGAGCCCACCGTCGGCTGGACCATCATGACGAGCCCCGGCGATCCGGCTTCCTTCGGCGACGCGTTCTTCCACGTCGGGAACATCGAACAGATGGCGACCACGCTCTCGTCGGCACCCGAGGGCGGGGTCTGCGAACACCTGACGCCGACCGGGAACACACCGCCTTCGGTCGAGGCCGGGCCCGACTTCACGATCCCGCGCAGCACGCCGTTCGTACTCACCGGGAGCGGCAGCGATCCCGACGCCGGCGACCCGCTCACCTACACCTGGGACGAGATGGATCACGCCACCCTCGCCAACGACCCGGTGAACGGGCCACTCTTCCGGTGGCGGCCGCCGACCGCGTCACCGACGCGCTTTTTCCCGGCGCTTTCGACCGTGCTTTCGGGCGTGCCCGATCCGCTGGAGAAGCTCCCGAACGTTGACCGGACCCTGGGCTTCCGCCTGGTGGCGCGCGACAACCACGCGGGCGGCGGGGGCGTGGCGTGGGACTCGACACACATCGCCATCGTCGGAGCCCCGTTCGCCGTCACATTCCCGAACGGCGGCGAATCGCTGCCGTCGGGCGCCAGCTTCGGCGTGACGTGGGCCGTCGGCGGCGGGAGCGTCGCGGCCAGCGCCCACGTGATGCTGTCGACCGACGGTGGCGCGAGCTGGATCCCGCTCGCGATGAACACGCCGAACGACGGCGCCCAGAACGTGCTCTTCTCCACCGGGACCACCCGGACCGCGTGCCGCATCCGAGTCTCCGCGGTCGGCAACATCTTCTACGACGTCTCGAACTCGGACTTCACCATCCTGGGTGACGTCACCGCGGTCGATCCGGCAGGCGACGTGGACCGCCTCGCGATCGCGTCCGCGGCTCCCAACCCGGTGGCGGGAGACCTGGTCGTCGACTATTCGATCCCGCACGGAGGACGGGCCCGGGTCTGGGTGATGGACGTCCAGGGCCGGCGCGTGGCCGTGCTCTTCGACGGGGTCGCGGAGCCGGGACGTCACCACGCCCTCTGGGCATCGGCGACGACGCGCTCCCCCGGCCTCTACTTCGTCTGGGTCGAATCCGGCGGGGAGCTGGCCTCCCGGCGCGTGGCCGTTATTCACTAGCACACGGGCGCTCGTCGCCCAGCGTGCCGCTTTCGTCGCCCCGATCTCGTCCTTCGAGCGGAGCTGGCACTAGTGTGCCCCTGTCTCCTGACCCCCGTCCCCCTTCCCATGAGGCGCTCATGCTTCCTCGTAACGCCATCATCCTCGGCGCGCTCGCGTCGACTCTCCTCCTGCCGGTGCTCGCATCGGCCCAGTCGCAAAGTGGGATCAACCGCGCCTACATGGACACCACCTGCGCGCCGTGCAAGGACTTCTTCCGCTACGCGAACGGCACGTGGTTCGACGCCGCCGAGCTGCCGCCTTCCTACAACACGATCGGGGCGGGACGCGAGATGGCGGACCGCAACCAGGCGGTGCTCTACCAGGTGCTCGAACGCTCGGCGACCGGCGCCGAGGTCGAGAAGGATCCGACGCTGCGCAAGCTCGGCGTCCTCTACTCCGTGCTGATGGATTCGGTGCGCGCCGATCGCGAGGGCCTGAAGGCCGTCCAGTCCGAGCTCACGTACATCGACGGCATCAAGACGCCGCGCGATCTCCAGCGCACCTGTGAGCGCTACACGCTCCACGGCGGCGGATGGTTCACCGGAGCGACCGCGCCGTTCCGCCTCATGCCGGAGCCCGATCCCAAGAACAGCAAGATGACGATCGCCCAGCTCTGGCAGAGCGGGCTCGGTCTCCCGGATCGCGATTACTACTTCCGCGACGATCCCAAGTCGGTCGAGCAGCGCACGGCCTACCTGGAGGGCATCGAGAAGATGCTGGTGCTCGCGGGAACTCCGGCGGCCCAGGCCAAGATCGACGCCGCGGCGGTGATGAAGCTCGAGACCGCGCTCGCCGAATCCTCGATGACCCGCGTCGCGATGCGCGACCCGCACCTCCTCTACAACAAGATCACCGTGAAACAGCTCGGCCTGATCGCCCCGGAGATCGACTGGACGGCGTTCTTCGCCAACATCGGCCTGCCGGCGGTGGCGAAGCCGGAGGCCGAGGTCGACGTCTCGATGCCGTCCTTCATGCGCCAGTTCAGCACGCAGATGAAGGCAACGCCGATCGAGACCTGGCGGCAGTACTTCCGCTGGAATCTGCTCCGCCGGAACGCCGGCTGGATCGGCAAGGATGCCTTCGACATCGCATTCGCCCTGCAGTCGAAGTTCACCGGCCAGAAGGAGCCGTTGCCGCGCTGGAAGCGCGCGACCCAGGCGGTGGACAACGCCATGGGCGAGGCGCTCGGCAAGGCCTACGTCGCCACCGAGTTCCCGCCGTCCTCCAAGAAGCGGATGCTCGAGCTGGTGGCCAACCTGCGGGCCTCCTTCGCCGAGCGGATCGAGAGCCGGACGTGGATGACCGCGACCACCAAGGCCCAGGCGAAGAAGAAGCTCGACGCGATCATGGAGAAGATCGGCTACCCGGATACCTGGCGCGATTACGCCCCGCTCGCGATCGATGCCAAGCAGCCGGCCATGATGAACCTGCTGGCCGCCCAGCAGTTCGAAGCCAAGCGCCAGATGTCGATGATCGGCAAGGCGCCGGACCGCACGGAGTGGGGCATGAGCCCGCCGACGGTGAACGCCTACTACAACCCGCAGTTCAACGAGATCGTGTTTCCGGCCGGCATCCTCCAGCCGCCGCAGTTCGACCCGCGCGTCGATGACGCCGTGAACTACGGCGCGATCGGCATGGTGATCGGCCACGAGATCACGCACGGCTTCGACGACGAGGGCCGGAAGTACGACGCCGTGGGCAACCTCGAGGACTGGTGGACGAAGGACGACGGCAAGAACTTCGACGAAATGGCGCAGCGCGTGGTCGAGCAGTACAACTCCTACCTCGGAGTCGACACCCTGCACGTGAACGGCAAGCTCACGCTCGGCGAGAACATCGCCGACATCGGCGGCCTCACCATGGCCTACCACGCCTACCGGCGGTCGCTGGGCGGCAAGCCCGCTCCGGTGATCGACGGCTGGACCGGCGAGCAGCGCTTCTTCATGGGCTACGCCCAGGCGTGGCGTCGCAAGGTGCGCCCCGAGTCGCTCCGCCAGATGATTCTCACCGATCCGCACTCGCCTGCGGTGTGGCGCGTCAACGGGCCGGTGTCGAACATGGTGGAGTTCCGCCAGGCGTTTGGCTGCAAGTCGGGCGACACTCTGGTGCGCGAGGGCAGCCAGCAGGGTCAGATCTGGTAGGAACGCTCCCGGACCGCGAAGATCGCGCTGGTGATCGCAAGCAGCACCGCGATCGCCAGCGCGATTCGCGTTGAGGTCACCCCGGTTCCCATCCCCGGAGTCCGGTAGCGCATCTCGACCACGTGCCTCCCCGCGGGCAGAGCGACGCCGCGGGCGAGCAGGTTCACGCGCGCGATGGCGGCCGAGGTCCCGTCCACGGTCGCCGTCCAGCCGGCCCCGTGCGCGTCGGCCACCACCAGGAACGCGCGCTCGGTGCCCGCGGTCTCGAGCACGAGGTGCTCGGGCTCGTCGCGCTTCCACTCGATCGTGCAGCCCGGCGACCCGGGATAGTCGCCCTCGAGGCCAGGTTCGGTGGTGACCGCGACCACCGCCGGCTGGAACTCGTCGGTCATCATCGCGCGGCCGACCTGGTCGAGATCGTCGAGGCGCACCACGTGGGCCGCGGTGTACGCACGGCCGGGGGCGGCGGCCAGCGCGTACACGCGCGAATGATCGTCCTCCGCCACCGGCGTGAGCGCCGCGCCCCCGGGCGTTTCACGCGGCAGATCGAAGAAGCCCACCCCCCATGCTCTCAGCACCGAGGCCTGGCGGGTCATCTCGTAGCGCACCGCCGGCCGCCAGGCGCCCGGTGCGGCGCCGTGATTGCCGGTGAGACAGCGCGCGCGCCAGGTGATCCAGAAGTTGCTGTAGGCCTCCAGGAACTGCCCGATCCCGAGTGATGGCTCCCGGATCGGAGCCGGGTTGCCGACGTAGGCGCGAAAGCGCGGGTGCTCCCGCACCGTGCGCGCGAGGGCGGTCGGCGCGGGCGGGGCGACCTCGGCGACGGGGCCGCTCGAGTGCACGAGCGCCGGCACCGTGACGGTGCCGAGATCGATCGCGAGCAGCACGGCGAATGCAGGTCCGCGGAACGCCGCGAAGCGCGGCGTGCGGATCACGAGGAACGCGGCGCCGAGGAGCGCGGCACGCAGGATCAGGTCACGACCGGCCGCGGCCGCGGCTTCACCCGCATGCGGCACGTCCAGGCCGGCGCGCGCGGCCCGGGCGATTCCCGCGTACACCTCCCGGAGCGGGCTCCATGCGAGCGCCGCGCCGAGCACTGCGATCGCGGCAAGCACGAAGATCCACGCGCGACGGGCGGTCGGCTTCGGGGTTTCCGCAGCGAAGGCGTCCCATCCGCGTGCCGCCAGCAGCGACAAGGCGAGCGATGCCACGATCAGCGTGTAGAAGGGAACACGGAACTTGTTCCACAGCGGGATCTGGTGGATGGCGCCGTACAGCGGACCGAGGGTTGAGCCCAGCGCATGCAGGACCGCGAGCACGGAGACCACCGCGAGCATGCGGGCTCCCGGCACGCGCGTCATCGCGCCCCGCAGGGCAAAGGCGACGAGGACCACGCCGAGATAGGGCGAGTAATCGGTGCCGTCCATTCCGCCCCAGTACGTGGGACCGCCATAGCCCACGGCGCGCGGCCAGACCAGCGAGACGAGATCCCGGGCCGCGAAGCTGAACTTGTCGACCTCGGCGAGCGACAGCCCGCGCTCCCCCATGCCGCGGAACGAATCGGAGCTGTAGAGCAGTGCCGGCCACCATCCGGCGGCGCCGATCGCCGCACCCAGTCCGGCCGCGGCGACCCAGACTCCGAGCCGGCTCCACGCGGAACGCCTCCACGCGAGATAGACCGCGAACGTGAGTGCCAGCACACCGGAATAGACGACGATCTGCGGGTGCCCGTGGATCGCCTGCACTCCCAGCGGGAGTGCCAGGGCCACCACGCCCGCGAGCAGCCCGCCACGCGAAGCCGACGTCATCACCACGTGGGTCCCGAGGATCGTGATCGGGAGCAGCGCGTCCGAGACGAACTGGGCGTCGTGGCCGTAGACGAAGGGCAGCAGGCTCGGCACCGCAAGCAGCCATCCGATCGCCACTGCCGCGGCACTCCAGGCGGAAGCCCCCATCATCCGGGTGGCGAGCAGCAGGAGCGACAGCGCGCCGCCGAGGTGCGCGAGCAGCAGCCAGAGCTGCGGCGAGAACGCGGGCCGCGCGGCGCGGTCGGCGACGTCGAGCAAGAGGTCCGGCAGGTACTGCGGCCGCGAATCGGCGAGGCTCGCGACCGACTCGACCCCCATCAGGACGTAAGGGTTCCAGTAGGTGCGCTCGTGCGTCTCGGCCCAGCGGGCACGCGAGTAGTCCGCGAACGGCAGGAACGCGGAGGCGTCACCCAGAACGAAGCGCTGCCCGAGGAGGAGCTGGGGGAAGAACACGATCCCCCATGCGAGCACCACGGCGAGCAACGGGATGCGGAGACCGCGCGGCGCGGAAATTGGCAGCGGTGCGGGTGCGAACGATCGCGCGGCCGCGCCGCGGCGCGCGTTGGGTCGGGCGTTGTCGCGATGAGACGGCATCGCGCGGGCGGGTTACCTCGCCACCACGACCTTGATCGAACGCGACGCCTCGCGCCCGCCCTCGCGCAGCGCGAGCCTCAGCCAGTAGACGCCCGAGGGCAACGGGCGTTCGCTGCTCCAGCGCACGATCTGTGGACCGGCCGCGGCACCTTCGAAGAGACGCGCCACGCGCCGCCCGCCGAGATCGAAGAGATCGAGCGCCCCGCTCGTGGCGGGACCGCCCGCGAAGCGGACCACGAGATCGGAGCCGGACCGGAGCGGGTTGGGCCCGGCCACCATCTCGATCCGCGAGGTGGCTGCCGGAACGTCGAGCGTGCTCGGAATCCAGTCCCGCGCCGCGAGCCCCTGCACGAGTCCCCAGCCGATGTCGTTGTTGGGCGTCGCCGCGTTGAGCGACGTCCCGTGCAACGCCTCGATCATCTCGTAGGGCCGCCACCAGGGATGCGCCTCGAGCAGCAGCGCCACCACGCCAGCGGTGAGGGGACACGAGAACGAGGTGCCGCTCGCGCGCCGGTAGGCCGTGCTGTTGGTTTCGTGCACGAGGTACACCGAACGCCCCATGGCGACGACGTCGGGCTTGATGCGGCCGTCGGCGGTCGGACCGCGCGAGGAGAACGAGGCGAGCGCATTGACCGAGTCCACGGCGCCCACGCTGATGATCGAATCGGCATCCGCCGGCGAGCCGAGACCCGTCAGTCCGCCGTTCCCGGCCGACGACACCACGACGATGCCGCGCCGCGCCGCCTCGAGGGCCGCGCGCGCCACGACGGTGGTGCGGCCGTCCAGGTCGGCCGGCACGTAGAGGTCGGTGTCGGGCGGATCGAAGCCGAAGTAGCCGAGGCTGGACGAGATGACGTCGGCCCCGAGGCTGTCGGCCCATTCGGCGGCGAACTGCCACCAGTCCATCTCGATCGGATGCTCGGTCGGGACCCACTCGGTCTTGGCCAGGGCGACGCTCGCTCCGAACGCGGCACCGGTGTAGGTGCCGGGCAGCGACCCCGCGACGCACCCGAGCGTCCACGTGCCGTGATTGGCCTGGCCGATCGAGTCCTGGCCCGCCTGCTCGCCCACGTTGGAATCGTTGTGCTGGAAGTCGCGGGTCGCGACGATGTCGAGGCTCTGGAAGGCTTGGTGCGTGGTCCGGAATCCGGCGTCGATCATGCACACGAGGACGCCGGCGCCGCTCAGCCCCAGCGCGTGGAGCTGCGGGACCTGCATCATCGAGAGCTGGCGGAACGAATTGCCGTAGTAGGCGAGGTCGCCCGGCACCGCGTTCAGCGAAGACGAGGAGAGCTTCTGCTCCGCCGGCGGCGCCCATTCCGGCTTAGGCCCCGCATCCCCCACCGGCTCCGGCCCTTCGATCCGGCGCGCCCGCGCCAGCCGTTCGGCATGGGCGACGAACGGCAAACGGGCGAGCTCGGCGACGAGCCCGGCCGGAGCCTCGATGCTCGCAGCGTTGAGCCAGCGGCTGACCCCGCGGATCCGCGCGCCGCGCGCGGTGAGAGCGCGCACGTAGGGCGCATGAACGGGCAGGTCAGAGGCGGTCGGCTCCCGAAGCTCGCCGCGGCGGGCGCGGCGTTCGAGCGCCCGCAGGCTCAGGGCGGCGCGCGCCTTGAACGAGGAGAGTTCCCGCTCGGCTCCCGCGCGGTCGGTGAAATAGATCCAGGCCACGACCGGTTGTCCGGGGGCGCGATCGGCGAGTCGCGCCAGAGCCGGCTCGATCGCGGGCCGTGGCGGGTCCTGCGCGGAGACGGGAGCGGCGGCCAGCAGCAGAAGGAGGGCGAAGCCCGCGCGAGGGAACATGCGGGCGTCAGTTTATCAGATGAACGCCCGCACGATCGCGAATGCCTTAAAGCGTGTCCCCCGGGAACGTGCCCCAGGCGGTCATCCAGGGATGCAGCTCGGCGACCAGGCGGCCGGCCCGGACCGCGGGATCGGTGCCCGCGAGTGATGCGGCGTGCGCGGAGTCGCCGCGGATGACGACCACGCCGAGGTACGGCCCGTCCTCGAGCAACGGCCCGGCCGTCGCATAGTCGCCGCTCCGGATGCGGTCGAGGATGCTGTTCACGTGCTCGATCTGGAGCGCTTGTGTGCCCTCGCTCATCTCGTCCGTCCATTTCGGGCCCTTCTTCAGGAGACCGAGCCGGTAGGTGATCATGCTGTCGCGAAAGCCGGGCCCGGCCGAGCGCTCCCGGTACAGCCGGCCGATGCCGGAGGGCGCGAGCCACGCGGTGAGGTCGATGGCCAGGCGGCCGGCCTGAATGGCGGGATCCATCCGGCTCGCGGCCCGGATCCTCTCCACCGAATCGGCGCGGAACACGTAGATGCCACGCAGGTCGCCGCCGTCGAGGAACGGCCCGGCCGCGACCAGCAGTCCCATTTCGTACATGCGCTGGATGTTCTTCATGTGCCCGCCCTGCAGGCTGTCGGTGGCGGGGTTGCGTCCCGGGGTCCACTTCGCACCCTTGCGGAGCAGACCGAACTGGTACGTGCTCATCGGCGGCAGCTCGGGCATCGGCGGGGGATCGGCGCCGAAGAGCACGCCGGGCAGGAGCGCGAGCGACAGGATGAGAAGTGCGGCCCGCCGGGAACGCGGGCGATCAACCACCGAGGCGATAGCGCTCGCGCAGAAGAGACGCGTGGTGCAGCTCGTGTCCGGCCGCGATCCAGGCGAGTGCGCGCGGGGTGATCGGCGCGTTGTTCGCGGTGCCGCGCCGGGCGAGGGTCTCGGGCGTCAGCGATCCGAAGAGCGCGATCGAGGCGGCGCGAACCGCGCGCCACTCGGCCACCACGTCCTGAATCGAGCGCTGATCGAACCCGCCGCCAGCGACGTATTCGTTCTCGTCGAAGCTCGGCAGCGACGTCTGGTCCCCGCGGGCCACCGACAGCGCGCGATACGCGAACACGCGCTCGCCATCCGACAGGTGACCGACCACCTGCTTCACGCTCCACTTGCCGGGCTCATAGCGGAACGAGGCCTGCGCCTCGCTCAAGCCCTCGAGCATGCCCGTCGTGCGCGCGATCTCCGACTGGAGCACCGCGAACGCGTCGTCGCCGGGAACGAGGACGATGTACTTGGAGAAGTACGCCAAGTGTTCGTCGGCGCCGGGGCGCGGGATGTGTACGGCGGTCACGGGCATGGCGGGGAACCTACCGCATGGTCCGTGCCCGCGGCCAGGCCGGAATGAGCGCATCGCACCACGGGAACGAGCGGGGGCATTCGTGGCACCAGCGCGAGCGACGCCCAGGGCGATGTTCAACCCCTGCCAATTGTGTGCATCTCGAACAGGTTTGCCTTGCGGCTTCCAACCTCCGGCGGGATCGTCATGTCGGATCCAGCGAAGAGACCATCCCCGAAAACCCGTGAAACGGAACCGGGACCGCATACGAGGGAGGCATCATGAATCGCAGCAGATCCATCGCGCTGGCCGTTGCCGCCATCACCCTCCTCGCCCTCGAGGCCGGGACGCTGGTGGCCGCCGCGCCGCAGGCCCGCCGGCTCGCCGGAAAGAATCCCGCGTTCCAGACCATGACCCGTGTTCTCGGACAGACAGTTCCCTCGGCCCTTCGCTCCGAGATCGAGCTCGCTGCGACCTCGCTCATCGTGAGCGGGGTCACACGTCTGTCCGACATGTATTCCCTGATCGGGACGACGGCTCCGGAATCCCAGTGCGAGCTCGCGCGCTGCCCGAAGGCGGCTCGGGCGAAGGCGGTCCCGGCAGCGAGCCCGCGCCGGCACCTGATCATCGTGGGAGAGCCGATCTAGCCCGTCTTGCGTGTGCGACGAACGGCGCCCATGGATCGGGCGCCGTTTTTCGTGCCCTTTTGCCCGCGGCCTAAGCCCGCGCCTATCCTTCGCCGATAATCGATCGTGCGGACACTCCGCTCCCTCCCGGTCCCCCGAGGACGCCCGATGACGGTGATCGACAGCCGGATCAATGCCCCGCCCCAGGGTTTCAACCCCGCCCGCGACCTTTCATCGGGCTTCCTGGCGTTCTACGAGCCCCTGCACCGCGAGCTGGCGCCCTGGCGCGAGCGCCTGGTGTCGGCGCGCCGTACCGCGCTCGAGGCGGCCCATGCCGGCCGGCTGCCGGATCACCTGCCCCCCTCCGAGGCCACCCAGTCCGAGTGGAGGATCCAGGTCCCGTCGTGGGCGGCCGACCAGCGCAACCAGATGACCGGCCCGGCGGATGACGGCGACCTGGTGGTCAAGATGCTCAACTCGGGAGCCCCCGGGGTCATGCTCGACCTCGAGGACTCGATGGCGAACACCTGGCCCAACCTCGAGCGCGGGATCGCCAACATCCGCGCGGCGCTCCACGGCGAGCTAACCTACGAGGACAAGAAGCGCGGCCGCACCGTGGGGATCGAGCCCTCGGCGACCGTGATCTGGAATCGCGTGCGCGGGCTCCATCTCGGCCAGGCCGGCGTGATGAACGGCGCGGTGACCCCGGCTTCGCTCTTCGACCTCGCGTCGATCGCCCATGCGGTGGACCCCTCCCGGCTCAGGCACCCGCTCTGCATCTACATTCCCAAGTCGGAGTCGGCCGAGGAGGCCCGCTGGTGGGCCGCCGCATTCGAGGCCGTGGAGCGCTCGCTCGGCTGGCCGGCGAAGTGGATCCGCTGCATGGCGCTCGTCGAGTCGCACCCGCTCGCCTACCAGATGGAGGAGTTCCTCCACCCGCTGCGCGACCACATCCTGGGGCTCAATCTCGGACGCTGGGACTACATGGCGAGCCTGATCCACTTCACGCTCGCCCATCCCGAGTGGGTGCTGCCCGACCGCAACACGATTCCCCACGACGTCCCGTTCTTCCAGAACCTGCGCTTCCTGATGGCCGACATCTGCCACCGGCGCGGGGCGCTCGCGATCGGCGGCATGACGGCGCTCTATCCGAGCCGCGAGGACGCCGAGCTCAACGCACGGGCGCTCGCGGTGCTCGAGCAGGACAAGAAGAACGAGGCCCGCTGCTTCATGGACGGTGCGTGGACCGGGCATCCCGACCAGAACGCGATCGCGGTCGCCCAGTTCCCGGTGCCGAATCAGATCGACCGCCGGCCGCCCGACGTGGCCCGTTATCCGGATCTGCGCCCGCTGCCGAGCGGCGTCGGGAAGCGCAGCGTGGACGGCACCCGGGCCGCGGTGCGCACCACGATCCGCTACCGGAACGGCGTGCTCAACGGACGGGGCGCGAGCCTGCTCGACGGCTACATGGAGGACCTCGCCACCGACCGCATCTACCGGCTCATGGTCGCCCAGCGCGTGAAACACCGGGACCGGGTCACCATCGCCGATGCGAGCGGCGCCCCGATCCCCCACACGCCCGAGCTGATCACGCGACTCTACGACGAGGAGCTCACTCGGCTCGTCAGCGAGCTGCCGCGCGGCAAGGACGTCGGCAAAGAGGAGACGCTGCGTGCCGCGAGGCGCGCGAGCGAGGATATGATCACCCAGGGCCGGTTCGACCCGGTCTGACGTTCATACGTCCTTGGGCGGGTGCCTGAGGACGCACGAGAAAGGAAGGCTGTCCATGTCGCCTCTGCGACCGGTCGATGACCTCCGGCGCTCCTGGTCCACCGACGCGCGGTGGAAGGGAGTCCTGCGCCACCACACCCCGGAGGATGTCGCCCGGCTGAGAGGGACGGTCCAGGTCGAGCACTCACTCGCGCGGCAGGGCGCCGAGAAGCTGTGGCGATCGATGACCCAGAACCCGCCGGTCCGTGCGCTGGGGGCGCTCACCGGCAACCAGGCGGTGCAGCAGGTGGCGGCGGGTCTCACCGGCATCTACTGCAGTGGCTGGCAGGTCGCGGCGGACGCCAACCACGCGGGCCAGATGTATCCCGATCAGAGCCTCTACCCGTCGGACAGCGTCCCGGGGCTGGTGCGGCGGATCAACAACGCGCTCATGCGCGCGGACCAGATCGCGCATCTCGAAGGACCGGGCAACGGCGCCACCCGCGACTGGATGATGCCGATCGTCGCGGACGCCGAAGCCGGATTCGGCGGCGACCTCAACGCCTTCGAGCTGATGAAGGCCATGATCGACGCCGGCGCCGCCGGCGTTCACTTCGAGGACCAGCTCGCCTCCGCCAAGAAGTGCGGCCACATGGGCGGCAAGGTGCTGGTACCGACGCGCGAGTTCACGCAGAAGCTCCAGGCCGCGCGGCTCGCCGCCGACCTGCTCGACGTGCCGACCGTGCTGGTGGCGCGCACCGACGCCCACAGCGCGACGCTGATCACGAGCGACATCGATCCGCGCGACCGTCCCTTCCTCGCCGGGCAGCGCACGGGCGAAGGCTTTTTCGTGCTGCGCGGCGGGATCGATGCCGCGGTCGCCCGCGGTCTCGCCTTCGCTCCGCACGCGGATGTGATCTGGTGCGAGACATCGACCCCCGACCTGGCGGAAGCGCGCAAGTTCGCGCAGGCAATCCGCGCGGAGTTCCCGGGCAAGCTGCTCGCCTACAACTGCTCGCCGTCCTTCAACTGGTCCAAGCACCTCGATCGCGAGGCGCTGCAGACGTTCCAGAAGGAGCTGGGGGCACTCGGCTACGCCTTCCAGTTCGTGACGCTCGCCGGCTTCCATGCGCTCAACACCAGCATGTTCGAGCTGGCGCTCGGCTACCGCGACGAGGGCATGGCGGCCTACGCGAAGCTCCAGGATCACGAGTTCGCGCTCCAGAAGTCGAACGCCTACGCCGCGATCAAGCACCAGAGCTTCGTCGGCACCGGTTACTTCGACGAGATCGCCAAGGTGGTGAGCGGCGGCGAGACCTCGACCGCCGCGCTCAAGGATTCGACGGAGCAGCAGCAGTTCTGACCCGGCTCGAGCGGCTCCGCGCCTCGTGGATCACCGCGCTGCTGCTGGCAGCCGCGGTCGCGATCGTCTATCACGGCGCGCTCACCTACTTCTTCGCGCAGGACGATTTCGCCGGGCTCGCGCGCGCGCGCGGGCTCATGCCGCGCCTCGACGGCGTGTGGCGCTGGCTCTCGGGCCAGGCCTACTTCGACCTCATGGCCCTCGTCGCCGGACTGAACCCGGTGCCGTACCGGATCGCCGGGCTGGTGGCGCACGCGCTGACCTCGTGGCTGGTTTATCGCTGGGCGCGCGGCTACGTCGCTCCGGCCGCGGCGTTCCTGGGTGCGATGGCTTTCGCGGTCCACCCGGCGAGCTACGGGGACCTCTACTCCATCAGCTCGATCGGCGAGATCCTGATGGCGTTGTTCGCCGTGGCCACTCTCGTCCTGGCCGCGGCTCCGGGCCCGGTGCGGTGGCTCGCGCTGCCCTGCTTCGCGCTGTCGCTGGTCTCCAAGGAGACCACGATCCTGCTGCCGCTCGTCGCCTTCGCCGAGCACCGCCAGCGCACGAAGCGCCTGATCGGGGCGCTGCCCGTGGCACTCCTCGCGATCTCGATCGCCCACTTCGCCGCGCTCGCGGCGCAGGATGTGTTCGGGGTCCGGCGCGGGGACAATCTCGCGTATGCGGCCAGCGCCGGCGCGCTGATCCCTAATCTCCTCACCTACGCGAACTGGCTGGTCGACGCCTGCATCCTGACCATGACGAGCTTCTCGGACCGCGTGGACCCGGCGCACTTTCTCGCGGGCGGCGCGGTGCTCGTGGTCCTGATCGCGCTCGCGTTCCTGAAACCGCTGCGTGACCGCGGCTACGCGATCGCCCTGCTCGGCGCCGCGGCGTTCCTCCTCCCCGTGCTGCCGCTCGCGAACCACACCTACCACTATTACCTCTACGCCCCGCTCGCCGGGATCGCGCTCGCCGCGGCCGCCCTGTGGGACAACGCAGGCCACCTCATCAGCACCCGGCAGGTGAAGGCCGCGGCCCCCGCAGCGGAATCCTCATCGGTTCGGGCCTGGACGTGGGCCGGCGTGGTCGCTGCGCTGCTGGTCGTCAACGGGGCGCTGGTGGTGCGGAAGATCGAGACCTATCCGTTCATCGAAGGGCTGCGGGCCGACGCCCTCGTGGATCGCGCGCTGATCGCCGAGCGGGTGTTCCGCGACCTCGAGGCGGCCCGGCTGCCCGAGGGTGCGCGGCTGCGCTTCTGGTCGCCGGCATCCCAAGCGCTCGAGCGCGAGCGGCGGCCCGATGCCGATCCCGCGCGCGAGACCTACTGGGAGCAGAACGTGCGGCAATCGGTGCTCGACGGGCTCGGGGTGCGCGTGCTGGTGCCGCGCGTGCGCGAAGCGATTTTCGTGCGGGAGTTCCGGCGACTGGACGATGCCATCCTGTATGCTGTCTACCTTCCCGACGGCCGGCTCGGCGTCGCGACCACCGCACAGCTCGACTCGATGATGCGCTCCCAGCCGCCTAAGGCCGGGACGGAACCCTGAACCCTTCGAGGGATCGACGAATGCGTGCTCTCAAGCCGGGCGCCCGCCGCGCGATTCGAGCGCTGCTCGCCGTCTCCGCGGTTCTCCTTTCAGTCGGCCCGGCGTTCGCGCTCTCGGTTCCCCTCGAAAGCGGCCTCCGGCTCGAGCTGGTCGCCTCCGGCCTCCGCAACCCGGTCCACTGCACGGCGCCGCCCGGAGACGACCGGCTGTTCATCGTCGAACAGCTCGGTCGCGTGCGCATCCTGCGCGACGGCAAGGTGCTCGATCGTCCGTTCCTCGACCTCTCGCGCCACGTCAGCCACGGCTACGAGCGGGGGCTGCTGAGCATCGCCTTCCACCCGCGCTACGCGCAGAACGGCGAGTTCTTCGTCTCGTTCACCGACACCGCCGGCGACAGCCGCATCGAGCGCTACCGCGTGAGCCGCGACCCCGACCTCGCCGATTCGACCTCCGGCGAGCTGGTGATCACCGCCAAACAGCCGTATCCCAACCACAACGGCGGACTCATCGTGTTCGGCCCCGACGGCATGCTCTACCTCGGGCTCGGCGACGGCGGGCTGGGCGGCGATCCCCACCGCAACGGGCAGAACCTGAACGTGCTGCTCGGGAAGATCCTGCGCCTCGACGTGGACTCGAAGCACCCTTACGCGATCCCTCCCGACAATCCGTTCGCGGGCAAGGTCGGTAAGCGCGGAGAGATCTGGGCCTACGGTCTCCGCAATCCCTGGCGCTTCGCGTTCGACGAGCCCTCCGGGAAGCTGTTCCTCGCCGACGACGGCGAGTGGTCGTTCGAGGAGGTCAACGTGATCCCGGCGGGCACCCGGGGCCTCAACTTCGGATGGAGCATCTTCGAAGCGCACGACTGCTTCCGCGGCCGTTGGTGCAATCCGTGGGGCATCACGATGCCGGTCGTCGAATACACCCACAAGGAAGGCTGCACGATCATCGGCGGCATGGTGTACCACGGGAAGGCCATGCGTGAGCTCGACGGTCACTACTTCTATTCCGACCACTGCCACGGCTGGATCCGCAGTTTCAAGTTCGCGAACGGCCGGGTGACCCAGCACCGGCAGTGGAAGCTCGCCGGCCACCGCGCGAGCACGTCCTTCGGAACGGACGGCCACGGCGAGATGTACCTGCTGTCGCTGGACGGCGAGATGTACCGGCTGGCCTACGACGGACCGGCCGCCGCCGCGGCGCGGTAGCCACCCCTCAGGGCCTCAGACCGCCGTCACCGCCTCGACCGGCGTGTCCTCCTCCGCCGGGCTCGGGGCCGGCTGCAGCACCCGCAGCACGAGCAGCGTGACGTCGTCCTGCGGCTCGGCGTCGCCGAGGAACGACTCGAGAGCGCCGAGAATGCGCGTCGCCACCTCGCGCGCGGTCAGGCTCCGCGGCAGCGAAGACACGAAATCGCGGAGCCGGGCGTCGGTGAACATCTCGCCCGCGTCGTTCACCGCCTCGCTCACCCCGTCGGTGTAGAGCACCACGACGTCCCCCGCAGCGAGCTGGACCTGGGACTCCTCGAAATCGATGTCTTCGAGGATGCCGAGCACCGTGCCCCCCTTCTCCAGGGTGACCTGATGGCCGCCTGGCCGCACCACGACCGGCCAGTTGTGCCCGGCGTTCGAGAACCGGAGCTCGAGGGTTCTGGCGTCCAGGCGGGCGAGGAAGAAGGTCGCGAACTGCTTCATCACCGAGCTGCGATAGAGCAGCCGGTTGATCGCGCGCAGCATCGCCGGCAGCGAGTCGGCGGCCGGCGCCTGGGTGCGGAGCGACGCCTGGAGCATGGAGGACAGCAGCGCGGCCGGCACGCCCTTGCCCGACACGTCGGCGATCGCGAAGAAGTAGCTGCCGTCCCCGGCCGGCACCACGTCGTAGAAGTCACCGCCCACGTGCTTCGAAGGGATGTAGACGGCGTGCACGTCCGCGTTCGGAATCGCCGGGAACTCGGAGAGCA
>DAIUEO010000042.1:19575-25365 GCA_036845125.1 Candidatus Eiseniibacteriota bacterium
AGCCCTCGTGGTCGGCGAAGCCCCGGGGGCGGCAGAGAACCGCCTCGGCGAGCCCTTCTGCGGCACCTCGGGGAAGGTACTCGATCAGCTTATGGACCTTGCGGGACTGTACGCCCGCAAGCGCCTCGTGTGGCGATCGGGCACGGATGTAGACGGCGTGCACGTCCGCGTTCGGAATCGCCGGGAACTCGGAGAGCAGCAGCGAGCGCTGGATCTGCCGCGCGAGGTTCAGCTCCTCCTCGAAGCGCGCCACGGCGACGCGATCCTGGAGGAGGAGCGCGTTCTGGAGCGAGACCGACACCTGCTCCGCCAGTGCCGTCATGAGCTGGACGTCCTCCGGCGTGTAGCTGCCGATCACCTTGGATCCCAGCAGCAGCGCTCCGACCAGGTCGCCGCGCCAGCGGAGCGGCACGAGCAGCGTGAGCTTCATGTCCTCGACGAGGAGCTGTTGCTCTTCGAATGTCAGACCCTCCACGCGATCGGCCAGCCGGTAGCTGGTCTGGGACGACGACACCCGGGGCAGCATGCGCCCGAGCGCCTCCGCCTGGGGCAGCGTGGGCGGCTCGCCCGCGCCGCAGCGGACGAGCGGGCCGTGGGGGGTCATGGCGACGACGTGCGCGCGCCGGAGCAGCAGGGCGTCCGACACCGTGCTGATGGTGCGCGACAGCAGGGTCTCGAGCTCGATCGTCGTCTGCAGCTCGCGGCCGAGCTGGCGCACGACGTTCCGGTAGTCCGACGGGTCGCGCAGGAACATCTTGTCGAGCAGCACCTCGAGCTGGGCGATCGCGGGCTGGAAGAGCGCCAGGGCCACGATCAGGAAGACCGGCTCGAAGACGCGCTGGTCGAGGCCCGGCATGGTGCCGAGGAAGCGGTTGATCCGCCCCACGATGAGCAGGTACACGGCGACCAGCAGCCCGGAGGCGAGCGCGTAGAGGATGCCGCGGCGCGCGAGCAGCTTGGCGTCGAGGAACTTGTAGCGCACGACCGCGTAGGCGATCGACCCCGGGCCGAGCGTGAGTGCCGCAATCGTGAGGCCGGCCTGGAGCCCGGGCGGCACGGTGAGATTGAAGAGCCGCGGGACCAGCGTGGCGAAGCTGTAGCAGACGAGGCTCGCGCTCAGGCCGGCGGTGATCACGCCGAGCTGCTGGCGGAGCCGCAGCACCGGGGTGCGCCGGTAGCTGTCGAAGAGCAGCGTCATGCTGCCGAGCCCGAAGCCGAGGTTCACGAGCGAGAACAGCGCCTGGTGCACGAGCAGGAAGAGCCCGGCCACCACGCTGACGAACTGCACCACCGGCGCCAGGTACTGGAGCACACCGGAGTCGGGGATCGAGATGCTCGGCCGCCACGCCGTGATCACGAGCATGAGCAGGAAGTGGAAGGCGTGGGGCGCGTAGACGAGCATGGCGAAGCCCGGGGTCCAGATCCGGCCCCCGAGCAGCTTCGGGATGCGCGTGAAGGCGCGCTCCTCGGGGAACGTGCTCGCGAACAGGAACATCGTCGGGAAGTAGAACTCCCAGACGTAGGACATGCTCTGGAGCAGGTCGGGAGTGGACGTCGTGCTGGCGGTCGGGCGGCTCGCAAAGGTGAGGCCGGCGAGCACGGCGCCGAACCCGCCCAGGAACAGCATGGTCGCGACCAGCAGGTTGAGGCGCTGGCCCGGGTTCTCGCGCAGAATCACGAGGCCGAGCAGGCAGACCAGCCCGCCCAGCCCGAGATTCGTCGTCGTGAGAATCAGGTTGGGATCCATCACCTGAGCCTGGGGCCTCCCGGTCCGCGCCCGCCGCTCGGAATCTCCTTCCAGCTCTCCTTACGGGTTCCGGCGGTCTTCGTTGCCAGCCTTTTCAGAGTTCCGACGACCGCCCCGAAACCAACCCCGGCTGCGGGCCGTATTCGGGCCGAGGATGTCGTGCCACCACGGTGGTGGTGATGCCCCCGCGAACGTTGAATCGTCCCACCACCGTCATGCGCCGCGGCTCGAGCTGCTTCACGAGGTCGTCGAGGATCTGGTTCGTCACCTGCTCGAAGTAATGACCTTCGTTGCGGAACGACCAGAGGTAGAGCTTGAGCGACTTGAGCTCGACGCACAGCCGGTCCGGCACGTAGGAGACCACGATCTCGCCGAAGTCCGGCTGGCCGGTGGCCGGGCACAGTGCCGTGTATTCCGGGCACACGTGTCGGATGACGTAGTCGCGGGCCGGGCTCGGATTGGGGAACGAGACGAGCTCGCGGCTCGGCTGGGTCGGCATGGGGGACCTCGACGTGAACAGCGTCATGCAATGAGGCGATGCGCGGCCATAGTGGGCGACCACGCAGGGAGGGTCAAGACCAGACCCGCACGGTCACGGCGCGCGGCAGCGCCCCGTACGGCAAAGCGGAAGCGGGCCGCCGGCGACATTCGAAGACGCCGGCCCGCTGTGGCAGAATCACCGACCTTTCCCGGACAGGAGGTTGTCATGGCAACCGATAAGGCGACGCTCGGCGGAGGATGCTTCTGGTGCCTCGAGGCGGTGTTCCTCGACCTCCAGGGGGTCTTGAGCGTGACCTCGGGGTACGCGGGCGGCTCCACGCCGAACCCGACCTACCACGAGGTGTGTGACGGCGACACCGGTCACGCCGAGGTGGTACAGGTCGAGTTCGATTCGTCGCAGCTCTCGTACGGCGACCTGCTGCGCGTCTTCTTCGCAATCCACGATCCGACCACGCTCAACCGCCAGGGCGCCGATGCCGGCACCCAGTACCGCTCCGTCATCCTCACCCATTCGGACGAGCAGCGGGCGGCGGCCGAGGAGATCCGCGGCGAGCTCGAGCGCGACAAGATCTTCGACGACCCGATCGTCACCGAGATCGCGCCGCTCACCGTGTTCTACCCGGCCGAGGAGTATCACCGGGACTACTTCAGCCGGAACCCGAACCAGCCCTACTGCCGGGCGGTCGTGGCTCCCAAGGTGTCCAAGTTCCGGAAGCAGTTCCTCGAGATGCTGCGGAAGGACCGCGCGCGCGTCTGAGCGCCCGAACCAGATGAAGCGCGTCTTCCTCGAAACCTACGGCTGTCAGATGAACGAAGCCGACAGTGAGGTGATGGCCGGGGTGCTCGAAGGCGCGGGCTGGACGCTCACCGGGTCGGCCGAGGACGCCGACGCCATCCTGCTCAACACCTGCGCGATCCGCGAGCACGCCGAGCAGCGCGTGCTCGGACGGCTCGGGGACTTCGCACGGCTCAAGGCCGCACGTCCCGGGCTCGTGGTGGGCGTGGCCGGCTGCATGGCCCAGCACCTGCGCGGCCGCCTGCTCGATCGCGCGCGGGTGCTCGACCTGGTGGTGGGTCCCGACGGCTATCGGCACCTGCCCGAGCTGCTCGAGCGCGCCGCGGGCGAGCCGGTTTCGGAAGTACGCCTCGACCGCGACGAGACCTACGGCGATCTCGAGCCGAAACGCGGCGGCGGTGTGCGCGCGTGGATCACCGTGCAGCGCGGCTGCGACAAGTTCTGCACCTACTGCGTGGTGCCCTACACCCGCGGACGCGAGCGAAGCCTGCCGCTCGAAGACCTGGTCCGCCAGGTGCGCTCGGCTGTCGCGGGCGGCTACCGCGAGGTCGTCTTCCTCGGCCAGACCGTGAACTCGTATCACGACGGCGTGCACGACTTCGCGGACCTTCTGCGCGCCACCGATGCCGTCGCGGGGCTCGAGCGCATCCGCTACACCTCGCCCCACCCCTCGGACATGAGCGAGCGGGTGATCGCGGCGATGGCCGAGTGCCCGAAGGTGATGCCGCAGGTCCACCTGCCGATGCAGTCGGGCTCGGACCGTATCCTCGAGGCGATGAACCGCACGTACGACCAGGGCGCGTTCCGCCGCGTGGTGGACCGGCTGCGGGCCGCGATCCCCGAGCTCGCGCTTTCGACCGACATCATCGTGGGCTTCCCGGGCGAGACGGAGGCCGACTACGAAGCCACGGTCTCCGCGATGCGCGAGATCCGCTTCGACAGCGCCTTCCTCTTCAAGTATTCCGCGCGCCCCGACACCAAGGCCTGGCGCTGGCCGGAGACGGTGTCCGAGGCCGAGAAGGGACAGCGGCTCCAGCGCCTGATCGACTTCCAGCTCGGGATCTCCGGCGAGCACAACGACCGCTGGGTGGGACGCGAGGTGGAGGTGCTGGTCGAAAGCCCGGCGCGGCGCTCGCCCAACCAGCTCTACGGCAAGACCCCGCAGTTCAAGGCGGTGGTGTTTCCGAACGACGGCACCGCACCCGGAGCGCTCCGGCGCGTCCGGATCGCGGGCTCGACACCGATCACGCTGATCGGTGCCGTCGTCGAGACTCCCTCCCCGCCGGCTCTGCTCCAGATCTCCTGAGCGTGCCCGGGCCGCCCGGCGACGCACGCCGCTCGTCGGCGCTCCTCCTCGTCCTCGCGCTGGTCGTCCTCACGGCCAACATCGGCGGCATCACGCTGCCGCCGATCGACGACTGTTTCTACGCGCGGAAGGGCGTCGAGATGGAGCGGCGCGGCGCGTTCTTCACGGTCACCTGGAACGGACAGCCGAGTTTCACGTATCCGTCGCTCCAGTTCTGGATTCTCGGGAGATCGTTCGCGCTGTTCGGCGAGAACGATGCCGCCGCGCGGCTCCCGGGCGCGCTGATGGCGACCGCGATCGTCGCCGCCACCGGGTGGATCGGCGCCCAGGCGGCGTTCCCGGTGGCCGGGGTGACCGGCATGGCGCTGCTGCTCGCCTCGCCCTACTTCCTCAACAACGCGCGCCGCTGCATGACGGAGGTGCCGCTCGCCTTCTGGACGACGATGTCGCTCGTGGTCCTGCTCGCGGGGCTCAGACGGCCGCGGCTCCACCTGCTGCTCGCCCTACCGCTCGCGGCTGGCATCCTCACGAAGAGCCTGCTGGGCTTCCTGCCGCTGCTCGCCTACGGCGGCGGTGCGCTGTTCTCGCGCGAGCTGCGGCGACCGCTCGGGCGACCCTGGCTCTGGGCCGGCGTGATGCTGGGGCTCGCCGGGGGCGCGACGTGGACGGTGCACCAGTGGCGGCACTTCGGCGCGCCCGCGCTCGAGGAGCACTACGTCACCGGGGTGCTCGCGATCTCGACGCGCCCGATCGGCTGGCTCCAGCGACTCACGGGATATCCGCTCATCCTGCTCACGTGGTTTCAGCCGGTCGTGATCCCGGCGGTGATGGGGCTCTGGTTCTGGTGGAGGAATCGCGGAGGATTGAAAGCGCTCGACTTGCTCGCGCATCCGTCACTCCCCGGCGCGCGTGCGTTGGTCGCCGCGTGGTGGATCGTCCCGTTCGTGCTCTACGCAGCCTCGAGCACGCAGTCGGCGCGCTACCTCTTTCCCGCGTTCCCGGCGATGGCCGCGATCGGCGGGATGTGGCTCACCGGACGCTTCCCGCGCTTCGCATCGGTGTTTCGCGGGGTCGTCGTGCCCGCGGCACTCGGGATCCTCGCGTTGCTCTACTGGGTGGCGCCGCAGGCGTTGTCGCGCGATCCCTCGCGCGCCTACGTCACCGGCGGCGTGTTACTACGGTCCCGTATCCCGCCCGATGAACCGCTCACTTTCCTCGGCCACGACTACTGGCGATTCGCGAATCCGCTCCTCTATTACAACGAACGGACTCTGGAGCCGTCGCCCAACGATTCCGCCGACGAATCCATCCTCCGCGCGCTGACTCGGTCCTCGCGGCTACTTCTCGTGGAGAAGCCACGGCTTGCCGAAGTGCAGCAGACCGCACCCGAAGCGCGCGTAGTGCTCGAATTGCCGCCCGGGGTGGTCGTATCGCTCGGCG
>DAIUEO010000043.1:0-24382 GCA_036845125.1 Candidatus Eiseniibacteriota bacterium
CCTTGCCGTGCCCGGGCGCGGTGTGCACGAGCCCGGTGCCCTCGTCCATGCTGACGAACGGCGTGCCGTCAACCACTCGCGAATCGCCGCCCCACGGGCCCTCGAACAGGAGATCGATGAGATCGCGTCCCGGAATGCTCGCGAGCAGGGCGGCGCCCTTCCAACCCAGCAGGGCATCGAGGGCCGCGCGCCGCTCCTCGGCCACGAGGAACGGTCCGCCCGGAGCGTCCACGATCGCGTAGGTCGCGCGCGGATCCACCATGAGCCCGGCGTTGGCCGGGAGCGTCCACGGGGTGGTGGTCCACGCCACCGCCTTCACGTCCTTCCGCTTCAGCACTCCCCGTGGATCGCTCCGGAGCGGGAACGCCACGTGAATCGACGGCGAGGGATCGTCGTGGTATTCGATCTCGGCCTCGGCGAGTGCGGTGCGGTCGGTGGGGCACCAGTGGATCGAGCGCTGCCCGCGCTGGACGAAGCCGCGTTCGGCGAGTGCCGCGAAGGTCTCGAGGATCGTCGCTTCGAACCGGTGTTCCATGGTGAGGTAGGGCCGCTCCCATTCACCCCACACGCCGAGGCGCTCGAATTCTTCACGGTGGATCGCCACCCACTTCGCGGCGTATTCACGACACTGGCGGCGGAGCGTGATGCGGTCGGTGCCGCCGGTCCCGCCCTTGAGCTTCTTGCCGACCTCGATCTCGATCGGCATGCCGTGGTTGTCCCACCCCGGGACGTAGGGGGAATCGAAGCCCAGCAGCGACGCGGTGCGGACCGCGGCGTCCTTCCAGATCTTGTTGGCCGCGGTGCCCATGTGGATGTGGTTGTTCGAATACGGCGGTCCGTCGTGGAGCAGCCACACCGGGCGCCCGCGGCGTGCTTCGCGGAGCTTCTGGTAGAGGCCGCGCTCCCGCCAGGAGGCGAGGCGCTCCGGCTCACGGCGCGGAAGGTCCGCCTTCATCGGGAAGTCGGTCTTCGGAAGGTTGAGGGTGTCGCGGTAACCGGCCACTCGGGTTCCTTCCGGCAATGAAGGGGAATGAAGAAGCCCCGACGGCGAACGTCCGTCGGGGCGAACATCCTCGGCCGCGCGCGGCACCGTCCCCGTTATCGATCGGGCGACGGAAGTTGCCAGAGCGTCGGCGCGCCGGTCAAGCGGCGGCGATCATCCGTTCTGCGATTCGGCGGCGGGCGTTGGATCCGGCGCCCGTTCCGGCGTCGCTGCGGGTGCCGGGGCATCCCCGGCTTCCGCGGCGGGGACGGTGGCGGGCACCGACTCCAAGAGGCGCACCTCGTGCAAAACGGCGTAGCACAGAAGCGCGAATGCCGCGGCCGCGACCCCCACCCAGAGTTTCGTCTTCTTCATCGTTCCAGTGTTCCTTCCCCAATCCGAGGCCGGGGTGTCCCGCGAGGTGGCAACCTCTTCGCAATGAACGTGCCTCGAAGGAAGACGGCCGAGGCCCACGCCAATCGCGGGGTACGGAACGAGGAGGGCAACGCCCGGCGTGAGGATCGCAACACCGGAGATGCGGTCTGCTCGGCGGAGTGAAGCGGTCTAGCGGAGGAGCATCCACTTGGCGGCGGCGGAGCGGCCGGATCTCACGCGCGCGAAGTAGAGCCCCGGCGGCCAGGCGCTCATGGTCCCGGGCGGGACTTCTGCGGTCCAGCGATCCCCCGCGGCGGCCAGGTTCACGCTCGTGAGCCGCCTCCCCGAGACGTCGAAGAGGTCGAGCACCGGCTCGACGGGCGGCGCGCCCTCCCAGGCCAGCTCGAGAGCACGACCGCGCGGCAGCGGATTGGGACCGGCGCGGAGGAGGGTGGGCGGCAACTCGGCGCGAGCGGGGGCTGGCGCCGGCGCGGAGCCGATCTCCCGCAGGCGGCGGTAGAGCTTGGGACCCGTGGGACTCTCGCCGACGAAGGCCACGATCACCCGGGTGGGATCGGGAGCGGCCAGCATGGGCTGGGAGGCGTAGCCGAAGGTCGCTTCGGTGACCTCCGTGCTCCGATAGTCCCACCCCCCTCCGGGCGACCAGCGCTTGTAGCGGATCTGGCTCACTGTGCCGTGCGGGGATTCGAAGCCGACGTGGATACCGCCGTCGGGGGCGACCGCGATGGTCGGGTTCTGGGGCGAGACCTCGCCGGATTCGAGCGTCGTGTCGCTGGGAACCGGTCGCTGGGTCTCGGAGCGACGCTGGTAGTGGAGCTGATAGTCCCCGGGGCCGCTCGTCTGCCAGACGGTGTGCAGCGTGCCGGCGCCGTCGGTCTCGAGGCTGAACGAGGCCTGAGCGAAGCGCGGCGCGGGGGTGAGCGGCTCGGGTGCGCTCCACAGGGAGTCGGGATGCTGGCGCACGAAGGTGAGCCGCGAGGTCCCGGAAGATCGCTCGACCCACACGACGTAGGCGATGCCGCCGCGGGTGGCGGCCACGCCGGGCGAGCCGGGCGCCGCGCCGGTCGCGCTCAAGATCCGGGTTTCGGCGTAGGGCGAAAGGTAGGTGAATCGCAGCGAGCGGATCTCGGTGCTGGTGTCACGCGCGTGCTGGAAGGCGCAGATCAGCACACCGCGGCCGTCGACCGCGAGCGCCGGCGAAATGCAATTGCCGTCGAGCTCGACGAGCTTCCGCTCCGGGGTCCAGGTGTCGCGGATCCGCGTGCGGATCCAGAGCCGCGAGCGTCCCTCGCGGGTGTCGCTCCAGACCACGACGAGATCGCCGCCGGGAAGCGCCGCGATGGACGGCGAGACCGCGGCGCGCGTCGAGTTGCTGAGGACCATGGTCTCCAGTGCGGAATCGAACATCCGGTGCAGCACGATCTGCGGCCGGTCGGCGCGCATCTCGCTGCGCACGATCTCCAGAGCGCCTTCGGAATACACCGCGGTGCGCGCCGGGCCCGCGGCCGCGAGCGGCTGGAAGGCCGGGGGCGTGAGGTCGGCGATCGGGCGCCAGCCCGCCGCCCGCACGCGGGCCACGAAGTGCAGCAGGGGGTCCACGCGCCGGATGTCGGAGAGCGCGATCTGCGTCGGATAGCCGTCGATGCTGCGGAGGCTCGGCACCGTCTGGTCGTTCAATTCGACCTTCTGCAGCGAGCCCGGGAACGGATCGCTGCCATCGCCGCGATTCCGTCCGACGACGAGATCGTGGTCGCCGTCCCCCTCGATCAGAACCATGGCCGGGTTCAGGCCGGCGTTGACGTTGTTGTTGGCGATCCGCGCCCCCATCACCGCCTCGTTCACCTGGCAGACGATCAGGCCCTGGTTGGGAAGTGTGCGGTCGAACACGTCGCGCACGCGGTTCTCGAGCAGGAAATGCTCCGGGCTCTCCTCGCCCTGGAACCACAGATCCACGATGTCCCCGTTGGCGGCGACGGGAGGGAGGTCGAAGATCGTGTCCACGGTCGGCCGCGTGGTGCGGTCCAGTCCGAGGAAGCGCAGCGACCACGCGCCGAGGTGGGAAGGAAACTCAGGAGAGACCCCGTTCGATCCGAACCCTCCGGTCGCCATCAGCGCCCAGTTGCCGGGGCCCGCGTTGGATCCGCCGGAGGTGTCGTAGAGGTCCGGCAATCCCATGGCGTGGCCGAACTCGTGGCAGTAGACGCCGATCTCGCTGATCGCGCCCGCGCGTCGCCCCGAGAGCTCGGGCAGGATGGTGAAGCGGTTGATGCGCACCTTGCGCTGGGTGCCCGGGATCAGGGTGGACGTCTCGAACGCCTCGCCGAGCCGCCACGGCGAGTTCATGTCGCTCGTGATCGACCACAGGTCGTCCGGATCGCCGCTCGCTTCGCTGCCCGGCCCCGCGTGCACCAGCCAGACCATGTCCACGTAACCGTCGCGATCGAGGTCGTAGAGGTTCCAGTCCACCGTGGTCTGGCTGAGCATGAGCGCGTCGCGGATGGCCCCGAACGAATTCCGCGGCGTCGAGTTGCGGTCGAGGCCGCGCGCGCCGCGGGAATAGAAGTAACGCGAGTTCGGCAGGGTGATGGTGGCCACCACTTCGGCGACTACGCGCACCCGGTTCCCGGAGACCCACATCCAGTAGTCGTAGAGCGAGCCGGTCGCGGTGGACCCCGTGGTATCGAACACGTCATGTGCGAAGTCGCCGGCATCGAACTGGAGCGGATTGCCGTCGTAGGCCGCGAGGATGACCGGGACGCGCCACTCGTTGTGAGACGCGGACGCGGAGAGCCCGTCGACCGGTTCGGGAACCGCGAACATGTGGTCGGCGAACGCCGACGTCACCTCGGGCGGGATCGGACCGGAACTCGGCGGCATCGTCGCGCGGGCGGGCGGGGCGGTCGCGGCGAGGGCGGCGAGAATCGCCGCGGAGCGCAGGATTCGAAGCGTGCGGGTCAGTCGTGAGAGCAATGCCGGAGTCTCCACTGGGTTGAGCGAGATCCCGGTCACGCGGGTACCAGACTACCACCGAATGGCCGGAAGGCTCCATGGCATCCGGGGCCTGTGCTAGCGTCGGCATGTGACTCGTTTGTGCCCCAGCGTGGCGGTCTTGCTGGCGGCGGGGCTGCTCGGGGCATCGGGAACGGCGGAAACCGCGGATCTGCCGCCGCTTCGCTCCGGCACCCGGCCGGCTTTCAGCGCCGACGTCGTCGCCTCCGCCAGCGGGGGTGAGGGCTCGGTGACGGTGACGATCGCGCTCCCGCGGGACCAGCTCCAGTGGCTCAAGCGCTCGTCGGGCTACGCGGCCGCGGCCGACTACGCGGTGGTGTTCCATCCGGGCGGCAAGGGACAGGACCACGGGGATCTCTGGGAGCGGCGCTACAGCGCTCCGGATTTCGCCTCGACCGGATCGGGCGGACCCGCCCTGCTCGAGCGGCGTACCTTCTCGCTGCCGGCCGGCCAGTACGAGATCCGCGTCTCGGTCGACGATCATCACGCCCACACCCATGCGGTGGCGACCGCGCGCCTCAATCTCGAGGATCGGTCGAAGGACCCGATCGCGTTCACCGACCTCGAGATGGGGTACATCGACCGCGGGACGTTCGTCCCGCTTCCCTCGCGCCGCTACGGGCTCAATTCGCGGATGCTGGCAGCGCGCGCCGCGGTGCGCGAGAAGCGGGACGGGGCCTGGCCGCGCGACTACGCGATCGTGCGGCGCATCCGCGACGAGCTCGGCAATCTCCGGCGCGAGGAGCGCGGATCGACCCGCATCCCCGGGCCCGGAGAGCCGGTGGTGTTCCGGCCGGATTCGGTCGATCTCTTCCTCGGGAGCTACGTGATCGAGCTGGAGATCGAACGGGACGGAGCGCGGGCGCGCGAGCGGCGCTCGTTCGAGATCGAGGAGAGCCGCCCGCCGCGCGGCCGGGAGCTCGAGCGACTCGTCGTTCCCCTGTCCTACATCGCCGAGCCGGGGGAGGAGAGCATGTTCCGGAAGCGATCGAAGGAACAGCTCGACGAATCGTGGATCCGCTTCTGGGAGCGGCGCGATCCGACCCCGGAGACCACGGTCAACGAGGCGCAGATCGATTTCATGAGGAAGGTCGTGTACACGGAGCGCAACTTCCGCGAGCAGAGCTTCGGATCGGATACGGATCGCGGACGGATCTACATCAAGTATGGTCCGCCCGATTACGTGGAGGCGCGCGAGCCCAGCTCGACCACGGGTCCGCTGCTGATCTGGACCTACGAGCGGCCCGCGCGGCGATTCACATTCGAAGACCGGCAGGGGTTCGGCCGTTACACGCTGGTGGAGGGATCCGAGTGAGTCTTGCCCTGGTCCGGATTGCCGCGCTGGATTTGAGAACCCGTTCCGATCATCGCGCCGAGCTGGCGAGCCAGCTCCTGCTGGGCGAACTGGTGCGTGTTTCATCCGCTTCGCCGGATCGGCAGTGGCGGCGGGTGCGAAGCGAGGAGGACGGCTACGGCGGGTGGGTGCGGACGTGGGGTCTTTGCGCCACGACGCCGGCCGAAGCGCGGCGCTGGCGGAGCCGCGGGGTGCGCGTGCGCACGCTGTTCACCGAGGCCCTCGACCGCCCCGGTCGCGGTGCCCGGGTCGCGCCGCTCACCTGGAATGCACGGGTGCTTCCGCTCGGGACTCGCGGACGATTCACCCGGGTGCGGATTCCGGGTGGGGCCGTGGGCTGGGTGCGGACGACGGACTTGAGGAGCGGGGAGGAGACGGTGACCCTGGCATCGCGGGCGCGGACCCTGCTCGGCGCCCCCTATCTCTGGGGCGGACGAACGCCGGCCGGGCTCGATTGCTCCTCGCTCACTCAGCTGATGCTGCTCGACCGCGGGATCCAGGCTCCGCGCGACGCCCGCGACCAGCAACTCTGGGCGACCCCCCTCGACGGCAGCTTGCGCGCCGGAGACCTGGTCTTCTTCGGGCGCACGCGGAAAGCCGGCCACGTCGGCCTGGTCCTGAGCGGCCGGTCCTACCTGCACTGCCGGGGCACCGTCCAGGTCGCCTCGCTCGACCCGCGGAGCCCGGTGTACGACCGGGAGCTGGGCAGGCAATACCTGGGGGCAGGGCGACCGCCGGCCTGAGGTCAGGGTCTTGACAAGGGAAGGGGCGCTGGCTACCTTGCGCCTCGACGAGCCAGGGATCCCGCCCCAAGCGGCGGCCCTGGCTTTTGTCTTCGGGACGGAACCCGGAAAAAAGGAAAGGCGCACCCCGCGCCGACTCTGCCAGGAGGGCACAGTTCATGTTCGCTCGTAGCTGCCGGCTCTTGCTGCTCGCATTCGCGATGCTCGCTCTTCCGGGCGTGGCGCACGCTTCCACCGCCCGCGTCGAGGGAATGACGCTCCCGGGTGACTACCTCAAGGACTACACCGGGATCTACACGTACGTCTCGGGCGTTTCCTCGGTCGGCAACCTGATCTACGGCGAGCTCGGGGACCAGCGCGCCAGCGGCGTCAATGCCGATCGCGGCGTGGGCGCGGTGCTCGGCAACCTGTGGGACGGGCGCTGGGGCACCTGGGCGATCCACCTCCGTCAGCAGACGCCGGGGCTGGGGGCCGGTGACACCAGCAGCGCGTACCCGGGAACGCTGGGCGGCGATCCCAATTCGCACACCAACGAGACGTTCGATCTCATGTGGGGGCGGCGCTTCGGGACGACGGCGCTGGGCGTGAGGCTCAACCGGTCGTTCTTCCGGAACGAGGACGAGCTCGTCGGCGTCACGACCAACCTCGAGTACGACGTCGCGAGCGGCGGCGACCCGACCCTCGCCCGCAACATCATCGGATTGGCGCTCGGCGCCGGACTCGAGATCAATCCCAACGCGACGCTCGAAGTCGCGCTGCACTCCCAGGACCGCACCTTCGAACAGCTGATCGCCGGCACCACGTACACCGAGGACGGCGGATCGACGTGGCTCGCCTCCGCGCGCCTCCTGTGGCAGTGGCAGCCGAACCTGCTCGTGGTGCCGGTGGCGAAGTTCTACACCTACGACCTTTCCACCGCGACGACTCCGCCCGGCGGTCCGACCGCGGTGCAGGACAACAGCCTCAGCGGCTGGGAGGCCGGCATCGCCGGGAACTGGACGATCGGTAGCAACGATCTGTTCGTGCTCGGCATGGCGTTCGCGCAGAACACCGTGGACCAGCAGGCCGACCTGTTCGGCCTGAGCACGGCTTTCGGCGTCGGTGCCGATGCCAAGATTACCGAGACGCTGTTGCCCCAGGTCTTCGCGGCGCTCGAGACCAATATCAACAGTTGGCTGACTCTCCGGATGGGCGCCCAGAAGGGGACGTTCAACTCGCTCAAGGTCGAGGACGATGTCAACGGCGAGACGGTCACGATCAGCTCGTCGCCTTTCGTCATGAACATCGGCGCCGGCGTGAAGCTCGGTCCGCTTCAGCTCGACGCGGTGCTCCGCGGGGACTTCCCGCAGACGCTGGGTGGCTGGTTCAGCAACACCGCCAACTACGTGGCATTCCCGAAGGTTTCGGCCACCTACGGATTCTGATCCGGCCTGGGGGAGACGCCGGCGGCGGCTCCCCCTCCGGGATTCCGGGGCGATCTGGAGGGCGTCATGTATGAAGAAACAGTATTGACACACGGGGAGGGCAGTTCTAACTTCGTTGCCGAGGTGGCCACCCTCGTTCCGCCAATGGATGGCGAGTCCCGTTCCCCCTCCGGGACGTATTCGGGCGCAACCCCCGTGCCCAGGTTCACACGTAGCCCTCTGCCAGCGTCGGTTCCATGGATGACCCGACCCGCGGGCCGTTTCCAGAGGCATCGACCGGGTTTGAAAGGAGATGCGCGAATGTCGCGTCGCGTCATGCGGGCGGCATGTTCCGCCCTTCTGGCCGCAGGGCTCCTGGTGGGTCCGGCTCTGGCCGGCACCACGGGCAAATTGAGTGGCCGTGTCACCAACGACAAGAAGGAGCCGCTGCCCGGAGTCAACATCCGGATCGAGGGACAGCGACTCGGGGCGTTCTCCGACGACCAGGGCAACTACGTCATCGTCGCGGTACCGGCGGGGACGTACGAGGTGAAGGCCAACCTCCTCGGCCATGCGCCCTACTCGGTGGTCGGCGTGCAGATCAACCCCGACTTCACGACCACGCAGGACATCGTGCTCAAGACGGAGGCGATCGAGCAGGAAGAGGTGCGCGTCGAAGCGACGCGACCCCTGTTGCAGAAGGACGCGACCGGAACCACGCGATTCATATCGTCCGAGGACATCCAGAAGCTGCCGACCCGCGGCTACCGCGATGCCGCCGCCCAGCAGACCGGAGTCGTGAACTTCCAGCGCAACATCGACAACGAGGCTCAGAACGCTCCGACGCTCATCATCCGCGGCGGACGGCCCAACGAGACGGCCTACTACGTCGATGGATTCTCGCAGCAGGACGCGCTCACCGGCACCTCCAGCACCTCGATCAGCAACAACGCCATCGAGGAAGTGGTGGTGATGACGGGCGGATTCAGCCCCGAGTACGGCCGCATCATGTCGGGCGCTGTGAACGTGATCACGCGGGAGGGATCGTCGAAGTACTTCGGGTCGGTGGAGGCGGTCTCCGACGTGCTGGCCGGGGAGTGGATCAACGCGCCGCACACCGACTACAACCTCTATGACGTCTCGCTCGGTGGCCCGGTCATCCCGGGCGGCGATCGCCTGACGTTCTACGTATCGGGGGAGCGGCGCTGGCAGCGGGACCGCCAGCCGACGTTCATGCCGGCCCAGTACAACAGCGCGCTTGACGGGCTCGGCCTCGACACCGATCTCAAGCCGCAGAACGGCAGCTCGGGATACACCCTCCAGGGCAAGGTCAACTGGCGGGTCGCGGACCAAACGACGGTGAAGGCGGGAGGCCTGGGATCCCACGACGAGTGGGCGCAGTACTCGCACGCCTACCTCTACAACCTGCCGCATTCGCCGCGCTACGAGGACTTCAATCAGAACTACTACGGAACCGTGAACCACGTCTTCAACACGCGGAACTTCGGCAACGTCGGGTTCAACTACTTCGAGACGCAGCGCAAGCGCGGAGACGGAGTGGCTTTCGACCGTCTCGACCAGTACGGGCGGGTGAACAATCCGCGCTACGACACCGACCTGCCGATCTTCTGGGACTCCGGTCACGTGTTCGACGACTACCTGCAGCGCCAGTCCTCGTACTGGGGCGTCCAGGCGAGCTACACCTCGCAGATGAACCAGTACCACCAGCTCAAGTTCGGCGGTGATTTCCAGCGCCACACGCTGCGCTACTTCGATCACTACTTCCCGACCGAGCTGCAGGGCGACCAGCCGAACCTGGACGACTACGACTCGTACGGGTACGACCTGAACACGTCGTACCGGCCGGAGGTCGTCTTCGAGGACGACACGGTCGCAGTGGACACGATCATGGTCCTGGACCGCGCCTGGCTGTCGGAGAACGGTGACGGCGCGCGGGACGGGCCCAAGCATCCCAAGGTGTTCTCGCTGTTTGCCCAGGACAAGTTCGAGCGCGAAGGCGTCATCGTGAACGGCGGCCTGCGGTACGACTACATCAACGTCGACACCGAGGCACTCAAGAGCGAAAGCTTCCCGCTCGGCGATCCCGAGGGGGCGCTCAACGACACGCTCGACTCCGCCGACCTCCAGGAGAACAAGACGTACGCCCGCATCTCGCCGCGGGTGGGCGTCGCCTTCCCCGTGGACGAGAAGACGGTCCTGCGCTTCAACTACGGCCAGTTCTACCAGCAGCCCAACCTTCAGGACCTGTACGTGTCGTATCGGTTCCTCGAGCACAAGATCCAGACCGGCGGCTATTTCGTCGGATTCGGGAATCCCAACCTCAGGCCGGAACGAACCACCGCGTACGAAGTCGGCGTGGCACGCCAGGTCGGGGACAACGCGCGCATCGACATCACGGCCTACTACAAGGACGTGAAGGACCTGGTGGAGATCACCAACATCCAGTCGTTCCCCAACAGCTTCTCCTCCTACCGCAACCGTGACTTCGCGACGATCAAGGGGATCGATCTCGGCTACACGATGAGGCCGGTGCAGCACATCTCCGGGAACGTCGCGTACAGCCTGTCGTTCGCTCAGGGCACGGGCTCGGTGTCGCAGACGCAGCGCAACGTCGCCTGGACGGCCAGCCAGCCGCCCAAGCAGACCGCACCGCTCGACTTCGATCAGCGCCACAAGGTGTCGTTCAACGTCGACTACCGCATGGGGCGCGGCGAGCAGCCGGGATGGGACCGCTGGAAGATTCTCGACGACTTCGGCGTGAACGTGCTGCTCAACCTGGCGAGCGGGACACCCTACACGCCGACCACCGTGTACAACGAGGTCACGCTGGCGGCGGTGTCGTCCCAGCCGTCCGGCCCGCTCAACTCGCGTTACGGGCCGTGGACTTCGAGCCTCGACCTCAAGATGAGCAAGGGCTTCGGATTCGGGGGCCTGGATTTCGAGGCGTTCCTGTGGACGCTCAACGCCTTCAATACCAGGAACCCGGTCACGGTCTATACCTCGACCGGCTCGCCGGACGCGACCAGCTGGCTCCAGACGGAGGACGGGCAGACGTTCCTCCAGTCCACGGCCGACCGGAACGGCGAGGCCCTGTACCAGACCGCCGAGAACAATCCGAATCTCTACTCGTCCCCGAGACTGGTCCGGTTCGGGTTGCGGGCGAACTTCTGACATGCACCGCGGAATCCGCAGGAGGACTCATATGAGGAACAGAAGTGCCGGGATCGGGACCGCGCTGCTGTTCGCCGCGATCGTGGCCGCACCGGTGTCGACCGCCGCCACGCGTTCGGGCCAACCCGCCCGGCCGCGCGGCGGGAGCTCGGTGCTGTCGCTGGACAACCAGCGGCGCATCGACGTCAACCGGATGAACATGTTCGTCACCAATTTCGGGTCGTTCGCCTTCGACCTCAGCACCGGCAATGGCGGGCTCTTCTTCCCGAAGGGGACCACCAAGACCGCGGTGTTCGCCTCCGGGCTGTGGATCGGGGCTGAGGTGAACAGCCAGATCCGGACGGTCGTGGCCGAGTACTCGCAGGAGTACGGGCCGGGACCGATTCTGCCCGGCGGCGCGCCGGACGACGCGCGGAAGCGCGAGCACGTCCTCTACAAGGTCAACCGCTTCTCGGGGAATCCGCGAGATACGGCCCACGTGGACCGCGCCGAGGCCGATCTCACGGCGGATCCGACGCTGGACCCGCTCGTGCACCATTCGTGGAGCGAGTACGTGAAGGGGGCGGCGCCGTTCGGGGCCCCCACCCGCATGTACCGCTTCGACAACACGCTCACCCCCGCCGTGGGCGATTCGGTCGACATCGAGGGGCCGGACGTGATCGGCGACCAGATGCTGTGGAGCGTCTACAACGACGCCGATCCGGATCTTCACAGCAACGGCGCCGGCAACTCGGCGCCCTTCGGCCTCGAGATCCAGCAGACCACGTTCGGGTTCAACCGCACCGGAGCGCTGGGCAGCACCGTGTTCCTCAAGTTCAAGATCATCCACAAAGGAACGGACGTGATGACCAACACGTTCGTGTCGCTGTGGAGTGATCCCGACCTCGGTGGCTTCACGGACGATCTCGTGGGATGCGACCCGCCGCTGTCGCTGGGGTACGTCTACAACGCCACCAACAACGATCAGCTGTACGGGACGAGCCCGCCGGCGGTCGGTTACGACTTCTTCCAGGGTCCGTCGCTCGACGTCGTGGCTCCGATCGACTCGATCCTGCCGCTGGCTTCGTTCAACAAGTACATCAACGGGACCGACCCGGGATCGCCGGAGGACACCTACAACTACATGCAGGGTCTCCAGGTCGATGGCTCGCCGGTCATCGACGAAGTCACCGGGGACACGACGACCTTCATTCATTCCGGGGACCCGGTGACGGGGACCGGCTGGCTCGACAGCAGCCCGGCCGACCGGCGGTTCATGATGTCTGCCGGACCGTTCACACTCGCTCCGGGCGACACGCAGGAGGTCGTCGCCGCAATCGTCATCGCCCGCGGCAGCGACCGCCTGTCTTCGATCAGCGGCCTCCGGTTCTTCGACGTCTCCGCCCAGGATGCCTTCGACCGCGGGTTCAATCTCAAGTCGCCGCCGCAGCAGCCGGTGGTTGCGGTGGACGTGGACGAGAATCGGGTGCGCCTGTGCTGGGACGCCCAGTCGCGCCTCAACTACAACGAGCCCGGCTTCCTCTTCGAGGGCTACAACGTCTACCAGGGCGCGTCGATCGACGGGCCGTGGACCCTGCTCGGCACCTTCGACGAGGTGAACACCATCAAGGTCGTGCGCGACACGGTGTTCGACATCAACACCGGCGTGCTGATCACCGACTATCCGGTGGCGTTCGGCGGGGACAACGGGGTCGCGTTCTGCTACGAGGCCACGACCGACGCGGTGCGCGGGCTCTCATTGCGCGAGGGCACCGAGTACTTCTTCGCGGTGACGGCCTATTCGGTGTCGACCGATCCCACGTCGCTGGACGCGGTGCTGGAGAACGCGATCACGCCGATCCGGATCATCCCGCAAAGTCCGGCGCTGGGAACCGATCCGTCGGCGGCCCAGGCCGCATGCCCGCAGTTCATCCGGGCCAATACGTTGCTGCTGCCCACCAGTGACGTGATCGAGCTGAACACGGTGGATGCGGCCGCGATGACCGGTCACACCTATACGATCACCTACGAGGACCTTCCCGCCCCGGTCCCGGTCGGAAGCGAAATCGTGACGGTCGGCTGGAACCTCACGGACGAGACGACCGGACTGGTCAAGCTCGCCGACCAGGTCAACAAATCCGGCGATGCCGACTACCAGGTGGTGGACGGGCTGCAGGTCAAGGTCATCGGCGAGCACGCGGCCCAGCCGGATCTCTTCAACACCGCCGGTTACTTCGGCGCTTCGTGTCCCGTGTTTGCGAGCCCTTCACCCCCGATCGAGGGAGTCGACTTCGGCGGGGCATTCTTCGGCGGCGGAGTGGCCTTCGCGAACGACTTCTTCGGGAGCACGCTGGACCCCGCGGCTTCACCGGATTCCTTCGTGACGATCGAACTCCGATTCGACCACACCAACGTGCAGAACGCTTATCGCTACTTCCGCGATGAGAACGGCGCAGCCGACGGCCCCGGCCCGCGGCGGTACACCTACGGCGGGTTCCACCCGGTCCCGTTCACCGTTTGGGACGTCGAAAACAACCTGCAACTCGACGCCGCGTTCGTGGAACGGAGAATCACGGACGCGACCACTGGCGCCCCATTGGGCCCGCAGCCGTCCACCCAGGACGCGACGTGGGGACCCGACGCCAGCGATCTCGGGGCGCGTGAGTACCTCACGATCATCAAGTCCGGCTACAGGACGACACCCGATACCGCGTACGCGGTGGACGGTGCGTTGGCGGCAGCAACCATGCCGCTTCTCTACACCCTCACGTGCAAGCTCGTGGATGGCAGCAGCCAGATTCTGGACGGCGATGTATTCCGTTTCGTATGGGGGTTCATCCCGGGAAGCCCGAACGACACCATTCGATTCCAGACCCAGCCCGTGGTGCGGGGCGACCAGACGCTGGCGAAGGCCGGGCTCGCGGGGATCCGGGTGGTTCCGAATCCCTACCTCGCGCGGTCGCGGTACGAGCAGAACCAGTTCAACCGCATCATGCGGTTCATCAACATGCCGGAACAGGCCACGATCCGGATCTACAACCTGTCCGGACAGCTGATACGGACACTGCGGAAGACCGACGCCAACAGCTCCTTCATCAACTGGGATCTGCTGACGGAGAACGGGCTGCCGGTCGCGAGCGGCGTGTACGTCTATCACATCCATTCGGATGGAGTGGGAGAGACCCACGGGCGGCTCGTCGTGTTCATGGAAAAGGAACGGCTGAACAACTTCTAGGAGGAGAGCCATGCGTAGCCATCACGGAATGAGTCATCGAATCGTGAGCCGCGCGCTGTTGTCGCTCGTCCTCCTCGCGTGCGCGGCGGGGGCGGCCTTCGCCGGCTCCGAGGAGCGGAAGGGCACGAGCGGCGCCCACGAGCTGGGCCTGGCCGTGGGACCGAGAGGTTCGGCGCTCGGGAGCCCCGTGGTCAGCGATGCCTCCGGGATCGAGGCGATGTTCTGGAACCCGGCAGGTCTCGCGACCCTCGAGGGTACCGAGGTCATGTTCACCCACCAGCAGTTCTTTGCGGAGATGGATCTCAACTACGCCGCGCTCGCCACCCGGTGGGCCGGCGGCGTCATCGGGTTCGATGCCAAGGTGCTCTCGATCGGCGACATCATCGTGACCACCGAGGACGCGCCCGAGGGCACGGGAGAGATTCTGAATCCGACGTTCGCGGTGATCGGCCTGACCTACGGCCGGCAGTTCACCGATCGGGTCCTGTTCGGCGGAACGGCGCACTACGTCACCGAGCAGATCGGATCGAACCACGCGTCGGGGATGGCGTTCGACTTCGGCGTCCAGTACCTGACCGGCTGGAACGGCCTCAAGCTCGGGATGACGATGCAGAATTTCGGAACGAGCATGAAGTTCGAAGGAGCGGACTTCGAGACCAACCTGCTGCCTCCGGATTCGGATCCGCAGGCCTCGAACCGCACCTTCAGCTCGACCTCGTCGTCGTTCGAGATGCCGTCACACTTCGCGCTGGCCGCGAGTTACGACGCCTGGACCTCGAACCAGCAACGGCTCGCGGCTTTGGGTTCCTTCCAGAACAACAACTTCGGACTCGACAACTTCGGACTCGGTCTCGAATGGAACTTCCGGAGCCTGTATGCGCTTCGCGGTTCCTGGTTCGGCGAGTTCGGGACGACCGGGGGCGCCGACGAGGACAGCCAGGCGGAGTTCCACAGCGGCGGGGACCTCTACACCGGCTATGCGCTGGGTGGCGCGGCGTACATCCGGACCGGAGACCAGGGTCGGATGGGAGTCGAGGTGGCCTGGCGCCCGGTGCAGGAGTTCTTCGACGACATCATCGAGGTCGGTCTCAAGATCAAGTTCTGATCCGGCCGGAAAGACGAACGGCCCGTTCCCCGAAGGGGACGGGCCGTTTCCGTTCGGAGCGGCGGGTCAGGCGTAGACGCCGCGCAGCATGATGACCTTGACGACCCGCTCGATCGCCACCATGAAGGCGGCGACCCGCATGTTCACGCGATGCTCCTTCGACTTCTCGAGCACGTCGCGGAACGCGGCCACCATGTATTGCTCGAGCCGCGAGTTCACCTCGGACTCCGGCCAGTAGAAGCCCATCCGGTTCTGCACCCATTCGAAGTACGACACCGTGACGCCGCCCGAGTTGCAGAGGATGTCGGGGATCACGAACACACCTTTCTTCTCGAGGATCTTGTCGGCGTCGGGAGTGGTCGGACCGTTGGCCCCTTCCGCGACGATGCGGGCGCGCACCCGATCGGCATTGTCGGGTGTGATGACGTTCTCGAGCGCGGCCGGAATCAGGATGTCGCAGTCGACCTCGATGATCGGAGTGGTCAGCGGCTTGCCGCCGGTGAAGCCCTTGACGCCGCGGTGGTCGGCCACCCAGCGGGCGAGCGCGGCCGCGTCCATGCCGTCGGGGTTCTGCACCGCGCCCGAGACGTCGGCCGCCGCGACCAGCTTCACGCCCTCGCGCGCCAGCAGGATCGCCGACACCGAGCCGACGTTGCCGAAGCCCTGGACCGCGACCCGGGCGCCCTGGAGCGGAATACCGAGATGGGCGCACGCCTCGCGCACGCAGAACAGCACGCCGCGTCCGGTGGCCTCACGGCGTCCGTGCGATCCGCCCACCTCGAGCGGCTTGCCGGTGACGACGGCGTACTCGTTGCGCCGTTCGTGCATCGAGTAGGTGTCGACGATCCACGCCATCACCTGCTCGTTGGTGTTGACGTCCGGCGCGGGAATGTCGCTCTCCGGACCGAACAGGTCGGAGAGGTCGGCGGCATAGCGCCGCGTGAGACGTTCCAGCTCGCCCTTCGACATCTGCGACGGATCGCACACCACGCCGCCCTTGCCGCCGCCGAAGGGGATGTTCACGACCGCGCACTTCCAGGTCATCCAGGCGGCCAGCGCCTCGATCTCGTCGAGTGAGACGTCCGGGTGGTAACGGATGCCGCCCTTGGCGGGTCCACGCGTGATCGAGTGCTGCACGCGGTAGCCGGTGAAGACGCGGAGCTGGCCGTTGTCCATCTGGACCGGGAGCGAAACGATGGTCGCGCGCCGCGGCTTCTTGATGAACTCGCGGATCCCCTCCGGGAGGTTGAGCCGCGCGGCGGCCTCCTCGAACTGCCGCTCGGCGTTCGCGAGGGGATTCAGCTCCTTCTGGATGTTGGTGCCTTCGGCTTGCACGGAACGCTCCTGCCGCCGGGCGGCGATTGCGATCGGAATGGACCCTCCGGAATCGGGAGGGAAGAACGAGCGGACGGAGTATAGCCGCAAACCCCCGCGGCCCCGGAAAGGGACCTCAGGGTGACGGGCGCGCGCTCCGGAGCTGCGGCTCGCGATAGAGCGCGCGAATGAAGCCCCAGGTCAGGGCCCGGGACGGCATCGCGGTCGCCCGCACGCGCGCCGCCACCTCCCCGAGCGTCTCGTCCTGGATCTGCTCGATGTACCAGCGCGTGCTGTCCTGCTTGAACTTCCGGTCGATGAGCTCCTGGGGAAGGAGAACGGAGTCGCCGCGCACCACGAAGAAGCGCGTGAAGCCCTGCACGTCGAAGTCGGTGGCATCGGTGTCGATGCGGAGCAGGGTGCTGGTGGCGATTTCCTTGTGCCACTTCCCGTTCTTGCCCCGGCGGCTGTCGGGCAGGGCGATCATGCTCTGGTCGAAGTCGAGCGAGATGCTGTTGGCCGGCGGCTCGGAGCCGTTGCCGCGCACGAACAGGTTGTTCGCGCTCTCCAGCTCGTCTTCGCGGGAGAACGGCCGGTTGCGGTACGGGTTTCCGGCCGAGTCGGCGAAGCCGAACACGAAGGTGTAGTCGGCGGTGAAGATGTCGCGCAGCAGGGTGGGATCACGATTGTCCCAGCACCATTCGAACACCCGGATCACGTTGATCGCCGAATTCGGCTGGGGCGGCGGCTCCGAGATGCCGCCCACCGGGGCGGTGCGGGGGGCGAACGGATTGGAGCACGCCGCAAACAGCGGCGTGAGCACCAGCATCAGCAGCAGCAGGGCGTAGGCGGAACGCGTCATTGTCACGGCTCCACCCGGCGCTCGCCCATCGAGACCTCGCCTTTCTCGCGGTCGGCATCGGGAGCTTCACGGTCCTGCCAGCGCCTGACGGCCCAGCGGCTGGCGGATACCTTCACGAACGACAGTGTAACGAATCCCCGGGCGATCGTGCCCACGTCGGTCTCCGAGACTGCGGCCAGCACGCGGTACTCGCGGTGGAGCGTGGCATCGGTGGCGGTGCTGTCGTCGTTCCCCTGGGTCTGGTCAATCGACCACTGGAAGATGTAGACGGCGGACGAGGGCACCTGGGGTCGCCGCACGAACTTCCCGTAGAAGGTGTCCTCGAGCCCGCGATCCCAGTCCTGGGGGATGGTGATGCCGAGCGACCTCATGCGGGCCTCGGTCACCGGGTCGAGGAACGCGTGGAAACCCGCACCGTCGCTGGTGGTGTCGGCGAACGCGTCGATGTAGACCGACTGCCCGTTGCTCTGGCCCTTGGCCTCGATGGCGTTGGCGATCGTCTGGAGCGTGCTGCTGGGCGAGGAGTAGGAGGGAATGATCGCGCTGCCCGAGGGTGGCTCCGGGGTCGCGGGCCGGAAGAGATCGCACCCGGAAAGCAGGATCAGGCCGGCACCCATCGCCAGAAGTAGCCGGTGCCGGTTCAGGGCGCCCATTTGAGCTCCACTCGTCCGGTCCAGTAGTCCTGCTCGGATGGGGTGCTGGGCTGCGGAATCCCGTTGGCGAACGTCGTGAGTCCGTCCGAGCGATAGTTCCTCGACAGGTCTCCGATCAGCTGGCCCTTCGGGCCCAGTGGCACGTTGACGATCATTCCGCCGGTGAACTGGAGCGCGCGCGACTCGCGCTGCCGCACCTGGCCCTCCGCCGTCTGGCCGAAGCGGTCGACCGCCAGGTAGTCGCTCTGGACTCTGAGGGAGAATACCGGCGAGGGGGCGTAGTTGATCATGGCGCGCAGCGTGTAGTTGCGGCCTTCGTCGTTCTGGCTGAAGTACTCGAGCCCGTCGGCGAGCGGGGCGTAGAGTCCGCTCGGCTGGGTGCGCGTGTCGTGGTCCAGTCGAATCAGGGTGTGCGGGCCGAGCACGGCCGAGAGCGTGGTGAAGATCCGGTAGTCCAGCACCAGCTTGTTGCTGGAGCGCAGGAAGTCGAAATAGGTGTAGTCGGCGCTCATCTGGTTGATCTGGTTCGCCGTGAGCCCGGGCAGGAGCTTGTAGGTCCACCGCCACTCGGCCTTGTAGGAGCGCAATTCGTTGTTCGCGGCGGTCGCCGCGCTCGGCAGGTTGATCAGGTGGTTCCGGATGACCTCGATCCCCGCGCCGGTGGTGAAGCGCGTCGTGGGCTCGTAGGTGCCGTCGATCCTGAACTGCTGCCGGTAGGTGTCGCGGTTGCTCGGCGGGTTGGGATACACCCCGACCGGGTAGTAGCGCGACGAAGCCAGGGTCACGCGCCCCTCGCCCTTGAGGACGAAACGGGACCAGAGCCGGCGCGAGATGATCCCGTTGATCGCGCGCGTGTGTCCGTCGTCTCCGTACCCACCGGTCGTGGATCGTGTCGGGTACTCCAGGTTGGAGAGCGTGTTGGTGAAGGTGCCATCCAGGTTCCAGCCGGCGAGCCGGTAGCGGCCGGTGACGCTGAGCCCGAGGTCGTCCCGGGTGGTGAGCGAGCTGGTGTTGGTGGCCGTGACCTGGCGCGAGGTGCCCCAGCGCGGAGACACCGTGATGTAGCGGTCGTTGTCCTGCCGCAGGCGGACCGACAGGTTGACGCTGCTGTTGGCGGTCTCGAACCGGCGGATCCCGCTGGAGTCGGTCACGCTCTCGGTGCGGTTGTTCTGGATCCGGTAGGTCATGTTGGTGCTGAGCGGCGAGGTGGAGAACATGCCCACGGTGCCGTCCACCGTCGTATTGAGGTCCTCCGTGCCGAACTCGGTGGGCGACCCAGGAAGCCGCGAGGTCGACACGTTACCGTTGAGGTTCGCATTCACGTCCGCGGCGATCCAGGGGCGCTGGTACCGGGCCCTTCCGTTCACACCTCCCGACCATCCCTGCTTGTCGCTCGAACCGTTGAAGCTCTTGCCGTTGGCATCGAGCACGCCGGCCAGCGCGTTGATCTCGCTGGTCCATGCCGCCGACGGTCGCTGGCGGGTGCGGGTGGAGAGCTGCACCTCGTTCCTCAGGTCCTTGGCGTCCATGATCTGTGAGCGTGGATTCGAGGACTCGTAGCCGTTGCTGGTGACCTGCAGGCCGAGCGAGAGATCCGGCGAAAGCCGGTAGCCGCCCTCGTTGATCGAGTTCCGCTCGTTGATGACGCTGGTCTCGTCTCCGTACTGCTGCCGCTGGATGCCGACGTTGGTCTGGCTGCGGACGAAAATCGGTCCGCGCACCAGGTTGAAGTCCATGAGGTTGTCCCAGTCGCTCGTGGTCTGGCGCAGGTCGTAGCTCGAGGTGTACACGAAATCGGTCACCCGTACGCGGCGGGCGGAGAGCGGATTGAACCGCTCTCTCCAGAGAACCGGACCGACGCTGTCCACCGGCATTCCGATGCTGTCGGCGAAGGCCACCAGCCGGGCGAGGCTCATGCGGTGCCGGATCGAATAGGCCCGGAGGGTGTCGGGGGTTAACCCAAGGCTGTCGGCCAGCCGGAACAGGCCGTCGAACCTGAGCCCCAGGGTGTCGCGCAGCAGTGTGGTATCGGCGAACGCGTAGCGATCGTCCGGGACCTGAGCGCGCCCGGCGGGAACCTGCGAGGCGAGGCCAACCGCAACGGGCAGAAGGAGAACAGCGAGTCGTGCGTATCGAGTCATTGCCCTGGGCCGGGTGCTTGGAGCGGCGTGCGAAGCTAGCATCGCCGGATTCAGCGGGTCAACGGCCGGGCCACGGCCAGTCCACGGCCGGTCTACGGCCAGTCCACGGCCGGTCTACGGCCGGAATAGGAGATACCCCGCGATCCATGCGTGGGTTCTCGGCCCCACCGCGGCGGCCGGTGAGTTCCGGCTCCTTCGACGAAAAAAGTATCGCGGCACCTGCTTGCGGCGCTCAAGTTTGCGGTGCTAGCGTCCGATCCCTTTGGGGACATGGACTCCGCGAGCCCCGCATCCGGTACCGTCCCCGACAAATCCCAGAAGGAAGGGGAGTCAGGCATGTTCAACGGCCTGTCCGGCCTGTTTTCCACGGACGTTGCCATGGATCTCGGCACTGCGAACACGCTGGTGTTCGTGAAGGGGCGCGGGATCGTGCTCAATGAGCCGTCAGTGGTTGCCGTCGACAAGGCCACGGGCCGCGTCCAGGCCGTGGGTCACGAGGCCAAGCTGATGCTCGGCCGCACCCCCGACGAGATCGTCGCGATCCGTCCGCTCAAGGACGGCGTCATCGCCGACTTCGAGGTGACGGAGGCGATGCTCCGCGAGTTCGTGCATCGCGTTCAGAAGCACAAGTTCCTGGTCCGCCCCCGCATCATCATCTGCGTGCCCTCGGGAATCACCGAGGTCGAGCGCCGCGCAGTCAACGACTCGGCCATGCGGGCCGGCGCGCGCGACGTGCGCCTGGTGCCGGAGCCGATCGCGGCCGCCATCGGCGTCGGACTCCCGGTCGACACCCCGACCGGCAACATGGTCGTGGACATCGGCGGCGGCACCACCGAGATCGCGGTCATCGCGCTCAACGGGATCGTGACCAAGATGTCGATCCGCGTGGGCGGTGACGAGATGGACGAGGCGATTCAGAACTACGCGAAGAAGGCGTACAACATGCTCATCGGCGAGCAGACCGCCGAGCGGATCAAGATCGAGATCGGCTCCGCGTTCCCGCTTCCCGAAGAGATGGACATGGAGATCAAGGGCCGCGACCTCGTGCGCGGCATTCCGCGCACGCTGCGAGTTTCGAGCGTCGAGATCCGCGAGGCGCTGCAGGAGCCGGTCGGTGCCATCGTCAACGCGCTGCGCGAATCGCTGGAGCGCACCCCGCCGGAGCTGGCGGCCGACATCGTGGACCGCGGAATCTTCCTCACGGGCGGCGGCGCGCTGCTCCGGGGCCTGGATCAGCTGCTGCGCGAGGTGACCAACCTGAACATCCGGGTCGCCAAGGACCCGCTGTCCTCGGTGGTGCTGGGCGCGGGCCGGATCCTCGAACAGCCGGAGTTCTTCGCAAAAGTTCTACTCAGCGGCCACAAGGACTAGTCGTATGGGCGGAGGGTTTCTCCCTCCCGCAGAGCGCCGCACCAGCGTCCTCGTGGGCGTTTATGCGGCGCTCTCATTGCTCCTCCTCCTCACCGGGGACCGCATTCCGACGGCGCTCCTGCGCGGCTTCGGGGCGTGGTTGTTCGCGCCGCTCGACCGCGTCGTGCTCACGGTGGATCGCATGGCCGCTGCCTGGCGCGAGAATCGCAGCCTTCACGAACGGGTGACGAATCTCGAGGTGGAAAATCAGAAGCTGCGGATGGCGGGCGTCGAAAACAGCGAGCTGCGCCGCTACCTCAAGCTTCCCGACTGGCAGTCGTACCGGCTGATCCCGGCCGAGATCCTCTCGCTTTCCGGCGAGCCCAAGCCGACAGCGGCGACCTTCTCGACGGGCGACCGGCACGGCGTGCATCAAGGAGACGTGGTGATCACCGGCGAAGGCCTCCTCGGTCGCGTCGAAGAGGTGTACGGCGGCCTGAGCCGGGCCGCCCTGATCACCGATCCCGGCTCGGCGATCGCGTGCGAGATCGAGAGCACCGGCGTGCTCGGCGTGCTGCGGCCGTCGTCGCTGCCGTCCCCTCGCCTGGTGCTGACCGGCGTGCCGCTTTCGGATACGGTGCGGGTCGGACAGATGGTGCTCACCTCCGGCATGTCTTCGCGCTTTCCGCGCGGGCTCAGGGTCGGGGTCGTGAACGGCGTGGGTCGCGATCGCGGAGGGCTGACGCTCGACATCGAGGTCGAGCCCGCCGCGCGGCTTTCCCGCCTGCGCCATGCGTTCGTGCTCGTGAACGATCGGAGGGAGGAGCCATGAAGACCGCCGGCGCACTGGTGTGGTTCATCGTGGCCGCTCTGCTGCTCCGCTCCACGGCGCTCACCGCGCTCGGCACGCGCGGCATCGTGTTCGACGTCCTGGCGTTCGCGACGGTGGTCTGGGCGCTCCGCAACGGGCCATCGTGGGGCGCGACCTTCGGCTTCGCACTCGGCCTGGCCGCGGACCTCGATGCCGTCCACTGGATCGGCCGCCACGCGCTCGTGCTGAGCCTGATCGGGTATGCCGTCGGGCGGCTGCGCGCCACGCTGGTGCGCGACAGCTCCCGCACCCACGCCGTGCTCATCGCGCTCGGCACCCTGGCGCACCAGGTGTGGGTGCTCGCCTTCGAGGCGGGGGATCCGGCCGGCTGGCCCTACCTTTTGAAACACGTCGGGCTCGCGCTCGCCGTCACCGCACCCATCGGCACCGTGCTGCTCGCGCTGATCAACCGCGTGAGCGGCTCCATTCTCTTCGAGCATGTCGTCCCACAGTCCCGTTCGGCGCCTTAGGGAACAGCGCTTCGTGGCGCTCGCGGGAGCCGTCCTCGCGGGCTTCGGTTCCATCACCGCGGGACTCGTGCGCCTTCAGGTGGGTGAGCACGTCGAGATGTCGCGGCTCGCGCGCGACAACCACATCCGGCTCGAGGTGCTGCGCGCCCCGCGCGGCTCGATCTACGACTGCAACGGCGTGCTGCTCGCCGACAGCGCTCCGAGCTTCTCGATCGTGTTCCGACCTTTCCCGGCCGAGAGCCTCCAGACCGGACGCTCCCTGCTGGACTCGTCGTGGGTCGCCCGCATCGCGGGCCTGGTCGAGGCGGATACGGGAGAGGTCCGGACCGCGGTGGCGCTCGCGAACAAGACCGGGAAGACCGCGGTGCTCCGGCGCAACGCTCCGTTCTACATCCGCGCCGCGGTGGAGGAGGGGCGCGACGGGCTCCCGGGCGTCGAGGTGCAGATCGAGCCGCTCCGGCGCTACCCCAACGGCATCATGGCCGCGCATCTGCTCGGCTACGCGGGCGAGATCAACGACGAGGAGCTCGTGGAGCGCCAGCCGCTCGGTTACAACCCGGGTGATCTCATCGGCCGGAGCGGCATCGAGCGCAGCTACGAGGACATGCTGCGCGGGCAGGACGGGGCCGAGTTCGTGATCGTGAACGCCATGGGGCGCCGGGTCTCGACGCTGAGCGAGGGCCCGCCGCGGCTGCCGGTTGCCGGACACGACCTCGTGCTCACGCTCGACATCAAGGTGCAGCAGGCCCTCGAGGAGGCGATGGAGGACGTCGAGCGCGGCGCGGCGATCGCGATCGACCCGCGCGACGGCGGCGTCCTGGGGCTCGTGAGCCGGCCGGCCTTCGATCCCAACGAGTTCTCGGTCGGGCTCACCCAGGAGCGCTGGAAGAGTCTGACGGGCGGCGGCGCGAACCCGCTGCTCAACCGCGTCATCCAGGGCGTCTATCCGCCGGGGTCGACCTTCAAGGTGGTGACCATGCTCGGCGCGCTGCGTTACGGCATCGCCAACGCCGGGACGCGGCTCGTGCCGTGCTCGGGCTCCTACCAGTTCGGCGGACGCTCGTTCGGCTGCAGTTTTCGTTCGGGCGCCGGTTTCTGATGCGGCAGACGCGGAGTCAGGCCGAGCAGCCACTGGCGCGATCGCGCACGGCCCGCGAGCGCGTGGGACGCCGCGTGCCACGAGCGCTCGAATTCCGTTGGCGTCGCGGTGGTCCGCAATTGCACGCACGTCCACTCGATCAGATCGGAGAAGCGTCCCCAATCGGACTCGAGGCGTGCAGCGGTGACTTCAAGCAGGAATGCCGCGGCCGCCGCGCTCCGCGC
>DAIUEO010000044.1:0-18449 GCA_036845125.1 Candidatus Eiseniibacteriota bacterium
AACCGCGGGGGAGAAGTACAAGCTCCACTTCCTCTCGGTGGTCGCCGTATCCTTCAAGAAAAAATACTACACCAACGACGTCTTCGTGGACCTGTGTCGCGGCCCGCACGTTGCCGGCACCGGTGCGATCGGCGCGTTCAAGCTCACCCACGTGGCGGGCGCCTACTGGCTCGGCAGCGAGCGCAACGAGATGCTCCAGCGCATCTACGGCACCGCGTTCCCGACCCAGGCCGAGCTCGACGAGTACCTCCAGCGAATCGAGGAAGCGCTCAAGCGCGACCATCGCCGGCTGGGGCGCGAGCTGGACCTCTATTCGATTCACGAGGCGGTCGGCGCGGGCCTGATCCTGTGGCATCCGCGCGCCGGCATGGTGCGCCACCTGATCGAGAACTTCTGGAAGGAGGAGCACCTCAAGCGCGGCTACCAGCTCGTCTACACGCCGCACATCGCGAGCGAGAAGCTCTACGAGATCTCGGGGCACCTCCAGAACTACGCCGACCTCATGTACGCGCCGATGGACATCGACGGCCAGCCCTACCGCGCGAAGCCGATGAACTGCCCCGGCCACATCCTCATCTACCAAAGCCGGAAGCACAGCTACCGCGAGCTGCCGATCCGCTACGCCGAGCTCGGCACCGTGTACCGCTACGAGCGTTCCGGCGTGCTCCACGGCATGGAGCGCGTGCGTGGCTTCACCCAGGACGACTCGCACGTGTTCTGCACCCGCGAGCAGCTCGCCGGCGAGGTGCTCGCGATTCTCGACCTGATGGACGTGCTGCTGAGCACCTTTGGTTACGAGTACCGCTGCTATCTCGCGACCCGTCCGCCCGACAAGTACCTCGGCACCGACGAGGAGTGGGAGTTCGCCACCCACGCGCTGCGCGAGGCGCTTGAGCAGCGCGGGCTGCCCTACGAGGTGGACGAGGGCGGCGGCGCGTTCTACGCGCCCAAGATCGACGTGAAGTTGAAGGACGCGATCGGCCGCGAGTGGCAGTGCCCGACCATCCAGGTCGACCTCAACCTGCCGAAGCGCTTCCAGGTGATGTACACCGGACCCGACGGCCAGGACCACGAAGTCATCATGCTGCACCGGGCACTGCTCGGCTCGATGGAGCGCTTCATGGGCATCTACATCGAGCACACCGGCGGCGAATTCCCGGTGTGGCTCGCACCCACCCAGGCGGTCGTGATTCCCGCGAATCCGAAGGCGCTGGACTACGCCACCGACACCGCGCGCATGCTGCGCGAGGGCGGCGTGCGGGCCGAAGTCGACCTGCGCGACGACAAGATGGGCGCCAAGATCCGCGACGCCGAGCTGCAGAAGATCCCCTACATGCTGGTGGTCGGCCCGCGCGAAGCCGAGGCCGGCACCGTCTCACCCCGCAGGAAGGGCGAAGGCCAGCTCGAGGCCATGACCCGGCAGGCCTTCCTCGAACGCGTGCAGCGCGAGACCCGGGAAAGAACTCGATAGTTCGGGGTCCGGCAAGAGCCGGCTACGGAGCAGGCTCCGTAGAAACACGCGGCAAGGCGGCCTGAGTCCGGGGCGTGCCGGCCCCTCCGCGCTCGACTTCAAGCAATTGTCTTGAGGCGCCCCCCGTGGGGGCATAGCCTTATGTGGCCCCAGGGCACCACCCGAGCTCACCGCAACCTCGGAGGCACGCATGCTCCCCATCCTCCGTTTCACGCTGCTGGCCACGCTGCTCTCCGCCACCGGAGCGAACGCGGCCATCGAGTTCGACTCGCCGATTCCCTATTCGACGGACGGCGGCGTCTATGACGTGGCGCTCGCGGACGTGGATCTCGATGGTGACCTCGACGCCGTCGTCAGCAATTACGACGCCCATACGGTGAGCGTCCATCTGAACGTCGGTGGTGGGGCGTTCGGCGCCGGGACCAGCTACCCGGCGGGCTGGAGCCTCTTCACGCTGGTCCGGGATCTCGATGCGGATGGGCTGCCCGACCTGGCCATCTGCAACTTCCAGGAGAACACCGTTACGACGCGCCGGAATCTCGGGGGCGGCGTGTTCGGGCCGATCGTCACGACGAGCGTCGGCAGTGGACCCCGCTGCATCGTCGCGACCGATTGGAACGGCGACGGCTCACTCGATCTCGTCGTGGCGGAAGCCCTGAACAACACGGTCCGGGTGCTCGAGAGAACGGGGCCGGGGCTCGCGTATTCAACGATCCAGACCGTGCCGGTCGGGAGCCTCCCGAAGTGGATGACCGTCGGGAATCTCGACGGGGATGCAATTGATGACGTCGTCGTGGCGAATGCCAACTCGGGGACCATCAGCGTCCTCGAGTCCAACTGGCCGGCGGCTACGACGCGGACGGACTACGGAATGACCGCCAACCCTTCGATGGTGGTGCTCGCCGACTTCAATGGCGACGCCCTCACCGACGTGGCCACCTCCAACGAAAACAGCAACGCGGCGGTGCGCCTCGGTACCGGCGGAGGATCGCTGGGTCCGGTCACCTCCTATAGCGTCGCCTCGTCGCTCTCCCAGGGGATCGTGGCCGCCGATTTCGATCTCGACAATGACATCGATCTCGTGGTGTCCAACTACTTCTCGTCCGACGTTTCCGTGCTCACCAACACGGGGGCCGGGAGCTTCCTCGGCGGCATCCAATATCCCTGCGGGAGCTTGCCGCGAGGGTTGTCCACCGGCGATCTCGACGGTGACGGCGACTGGGATCTCGCGGTCACCAATTACGTCCCACCGAGCGGCGGCGGGTTCTCGGTGCTGCGGAACACTCAGGCCGGTAGCGAAAACCGTCCGGAGATCACGTCCCTCGAACCTTCGGCCGGCGCTCCCGGAATCCCGGTCACGATTCGAGGCCTCCGGTTCACGGGGACCGCCGACGTGCGGTTCGGCGGGACGCCGTCGCTGTTCACGGTCATCTCCGACACCGAGATTCACACCATTGTCCCCCCGGATGCCCGCACCGGCAGGGTGCGCGTGACCACCCCCGAGGGTAGCGACCTGAGCCCGTTCGATTTCATCGTCCGGCCCGTGATCCTTTCGTTCGTGCCGAAGACGGCGTCGATCGGCTCATTCGTTTTCATCAACGGCTACAACTTCACGGGCACGACCGGCGCCGAGGTGAACGGGGTCGTGGCCACCTTCACGATCATCTCGGACATGCAGCTGCGCATCATCGTCCCAGCGGGGGCGACGACCGGGCTGATCACGGTGTTCAACCCCGGTGGCTCGGGTGTTTCCGATACGATCCTCACCATCGTCAATCCGGCGCCCGGCGGCATCAATCTCTCGTGGGACGACTGCGGGCTGGCGGGCCTCGAGAGCAAGACCTTCGCGTGCAACACGAACTCGGGTCCCGCCTTCGATCTCTTCGGATCCTTCATCCCGCCGCCCGGACTCGGCCAGTTCCTGGGGATGTCCGCGCGCCTCACGGTCCAGTCATCCACTGCGAGTCTGCCGGACTGGTGGCGTCACGGAACGGGAGAGTGCCGCGGCACGACCGCGTTGAGTACGAACTTCGACTTCACCGCGGGTCCGTATTCCTGCGCCGACTTCTACCTGGGAGCGGCCGCCGGCGGTTACTTGTACCAGACCGGCTATGGTGGTCCCGACCGGGCCCAGCTCCTCATCCAGGCCGCGGTACCTTTCGACAGCCGCGGCCCGCTCAGCTCGACGGACGAGTACTACGCCTTCAAGGTTCGCATCCTGCGCACGAAGACCGTGGGGTCGGGCGCCTGCGGCGGCTGCGCGGTGCCGGTGTCGATCCGGCTGGATGAGATCCAGCTCTTCCAGTCCGCCGATCAAGGCTTCGATCCCGTGATCACGAACCCCTCGTCACGCACCACCGTCAGCTGGGAGGGAGGCCCGCCCGACCCGGACGCACCGGTCATCGTCTCGTTTGCACCGACGAGTGGTCCGAGCGGCACACCAGTCACCCTCACCGGGCTGAGGTTCACGGGAACCACATCGGTTCGCTTCGGACCGCTCGAAGCCCCGTACATCGTGGACTCCGACACCCAGATCTCGACCATCGCGCCGCCGGGCGTCACCACCGGACTCATCAGGGTGACCACACCTTTCGGGTCCGCGTTCAGCGACGAGCCGTTCGTCGTGCCGGGCGGACCGGGACTCGAGGGCATCAACCTCTCGTGGAACGACTGCGGAGAGGCGGGCGCGCTCGAACAGGCGTTTGCCTGCAACGTCAACGCCGGTGAGCCGTTCTTCCTGATGGCATCGTTCACTCCTCCGCCCGGAATCAACCAGCTCCTGGGCATCGAGGGAATCGTAGATATCAGACCCTTCGTCTCGGCGGCAATTCCCGATTGGTGGCGGCACGGCGCCGGCGAATGCCGGGGGACCACCGGCCTCACCGTCTCATCGGATTTCACGGCCGGGCCGTTTACGTGCGCCGACTACTGGGCTGGACAGGCGGCCGGCGGCTTCCTGTACCTGCCCTTCTACAACTCGCCGGATCACGCGCGACTGCTCTACCAGGCCGCAATTGCCCTGGGCTCCGAAGGTCCGGTTGCGCCGGGCACCGAGTACTACGCCTTCAAGGTCAACCTGCTGCGCCCGAAGACGGTCGGGTCCGGGAGTTGCACCGGATGCGAGGTGCCGATGTGCATCGAGCTGGCTTCGATTCAGCTCTTTCAACCCGACGATGCGGGATTCAATCCAGTCATCACCCTTCCGACGGATCACAGTTTCGTGCGGTGGCAGAACAGCCTGGGACCGGGTTGTCCGCACTCAACGCCGGTGCTGGCCTCGCTGGTGAGCGCCGAGGTGGAGCCGGGGCGCGTGCGCCTCGAGTGGCTGACCGAGGAGATCACCTCGGCGAGACTCGAGCGCCGTCGCGGTACCGGAACGTGGGCGGCGATCGCCGAGCTGCGCGCGGGTGGCGACCACCGGCTGCGCTACGACGACGTCGACGTGGCGCCGGGGACGACCCTGAGTTACCGGCTGGCCGTCCTCGCCGGCAGCCGCGAGATCCTGCTGGGAGAGACCTCGGTGACGATCCCGGCCGAGCAGAAGCGGCTCGCACTTTCGCGGACCTCCGGCAGCAGTGACCCGCGCACCATCTCGGTATCGCTCACGCTGGCCCGCGCGACCCCGGCTCAGCTCGAGCTGTTCGACGTGGGCGGACGCCACGTCGCGTCCAGGTCCCTGGCCGGGCTCGGCCCGGGCGAGCACGAGGTGCAATTGAAGGCAGATCGTCCGCTCGGCGCCGGAGTGTTCTTCATGCGCCTTTCCCAGGATCAGGAGAAGGTGACCCGTCGCTTCGCGATGACCCGGTAGGGAGGACCCCATGCGCCGCCTCATCCCCAGTCTCGGCCTTCTCTCCGTCCTGCTCTTCGTCCCCGGAGCGCAGGCCGGGAGCCCGCCGGAGATAACGTCGCTCGAGCCGGTGGCCGGCATCCCGGAACAGCAGGTGACGATTCGCGGCGTCGGCTTCACCGGGGCCACCGAGGTGAGATTCGCTTCAATGACGACGACCTTCACCGTCATCTCCGATATCGAGATCGTGACCGTTTCGCCACCCGACGCCCGCACCGGCAAGGTGTTCGTGACCACGCCCGCGGGCACGGGCGAGAGCCCCGAAGCCTTCATCGTGAGACCCGTGATCCTGTCTTTCTCGCCCACGGTCGCGACCGAAGGAGACCAGGTGACCTTGACCGGGTACAACTTCACGGGCACGTATGCCGTTGGAGTGGCCTTCTACCCGGCAGGCGCCGTCTTTACCGTCATCTCCGACGCGGAGCTGCGACTCATCGTACCGGCGGGAATCGGCGCTGGCAGCGGTCCGATCGTGGTGTCCAATCCAGGGGGCGATGCCTATTCCCCCACCGACATCATTCTCGTGCCCCCGGTCCCGGTCATTACTTCGTTCGCGCCTTCGGGTGGACCCGAGGGTACTCCGGTCACCATCCAGGGCCTGAGATTCACGGACGCCACGTCGGTTCGATTCCGGGAGATCGAAGCCACGTACATCGTGGAATCAGAGTCGGAAATCACGACGGTCGCGCCGCCGGGCGTGAGGACGGGCCGCATCACGGTGACGACACCCCTGGGATCGGCCGTGAGCCCCAATGCCTTCATCGTGCCGGGAGGACCGGAAACTGAAGGCATCAACCTCTCATGGGACGACTGCGGCGAGGCCGGTGAGATCAACAAGACGTTCGCGTGCAATACCAACGTGGGTGCTCCGTTCGTCCTCGTGGCCTCGTTCACCCCTCCGTCGGGCATCAATCAGCTGGTGGGCATCGAGGCGGTGGTCGATTTCAGGACGAGTGTGCCCATGATTCCCGACTGGTGGTGGCACGGCGTCGGTTATTGCCGGGGGACCACGGGGCTCTCCGTCTCGTCGGACTTCACGGCCGGACCCGCAAGCTGCGACGACTACTGGGGCGGACTGGCCGCCGGTGGATTCTTCTATGAGCCTCAATACCTCGGGCCGGATCGCGCGCGGCTGAGCTACCAGACCGCAATCGCCCCCGGCAACGAAGGGCCGGTTTCGACGGACATCGAGTACTACGCCTTCAAGGTCAACCTGCTGCGCTCGAAGACCACCGGGACCGGGAGTTGCTCCGGGTGCGCGGTGCCGATGTGCATCGTGCTGACTTCGATTCAGCTCGTTCAGCCTGACGAGGCGGGTTTCAATCCGGTCATGAATCTTCCGAAGGACCGGGGCTTCGTGTCTTGGCAGGGGATCACGCCGAACTGTCCGAACTTCACTCCGGTGCTGGCCTCGCTGGTGAGCGCGGAGGTGGAGCCGGGCCGCGTTCGCCTCGAGTGGCTGACCGAGGAGATCACCTCCGCGCGGCTCGAGCGTCGTCGCGGAACCGGCGACTGGGCGACCGTCACCGAGCTTCGCGCGGGCGGTGATCACAAGCTGCGCTACGAGGACGTCGACGTGACGCCGGGTACGACTCTGAGTTACCGGCTGGCCGTCATGGCCGGGAGCCGGGAGATCCTGCTCGGAGAGACCTCGGTGACGATCCCGGTCGAGCAGAAGCGACTCGCGCTCTCGCGGACATCCGGCTGCAGTGACCCGCGCACCGTCTCGGTGTCACTCACGCTGGCCCGCGCGACCCCCGCGAAACTCGAGCTGTTCGACGTGGGCGGACGCCACGTCGCGTCCAGGTCCCTGGCCGGGCTCGGGCCGGGCGAACACGAGGTGCAATTGAAGGCGGACCGTCCGCTCGGCGCCGGAGTCTTCTTCATGCGCCTTTCCCAGGACGGGGAGAAGGTGACCCGTCGCTTTGCGATGACCCGGTAAGGGAGGGCTGCACCAAGACGCGGGACAGTAGTCCAGGCAGTAGTACGTGACTGCGGTGGGGGCCGCTCACCATCCCTGCCGAGGGACGTTTCACCATTCGGGGGGAGGTTCCTGCCATGATCACCCTGAGACGCGCTGCCACTTTCGTCATCGTCCTCTCGGCACTCGCATTGTCCGGCATCCCGCCGGCCGGAGCGGATCCCGGGACGATCAACCTGTCCTGGGACGATTGCAGCACCTTCGGGACCAGCGCGAAGACGTTCGCCTGCAACGTCAACACCGGCCCGGCCTTCAATCTCATCGGATCGTTTACGCCCCCCGAGGCAATGCCCCTGTTCGTGGGCCTGTCTGCTGCGCTGACCGTCCAATCCTCCACGGCCACGCTGCCCGACTGGTGGCGGTTCGGATCCTCCGAATGTCGCGGCTCGGCGCTCTCGGTCGCATTCGACTACACCTCCGGCCCGTTCTCGTGCCTGGATCCCTACTCCGGAAACGCCCTGGGGGGCCTCCTGTACACCATCGGATTCGGTGGAGTCGACCGTGCGTCGCTGCGCCTCCAAGGCGCCATACCGCTGGGGTTCGATTTTCTGATCGAGCCGGAAAACGAGTACTACGGTTTCACGATTCGCATCCGGCGTTCGAATACGGCTGGCGCGGGAAGCTGCTCCGGATGCGAAGTGCCCATGACGATTCATCTGGATGAGATCGGATTGTTCCAGTCATCCGAGATAAACCACAGGCTGACGATGCCCGGGCATGGAACCACCGTCACCTGGTCCGGGGAGCCGGTGCCCCCGGAGGCTCCCGACATCGTCTCGTTCTCGCCCGCCGGCGGTACCGCGGGAACGGAGGTCACGGTCCAGGGGCAACGGTTCACCGGGACGACTTCCGTCACATTCGGCAGCCAGTCCGCCTCGTTCGAGGTCGAGTCGGACCAGATCATCAAGACCACCGCTCCGCCCAACGTGCACACCAGCCACATCATCGTCACGACACCGGGCGGATCGGATCAGAGCGACGAAGCCTTTGTGGTGCCCGACACGCCGACCTCGGAGGGAATCAACCTGTCCTGGGACGACTGCGGCTTGAACGGTTCCACCGACATGGCTGTCGTCTGCGATTCGAACGAGGGGTCGCCGTTCTCGATGGTGGTCTCCTTCGCACCGCCTCCGGGACTGGACTCTCTGTGGGCCGCGGAAGGCGAGATCGACGTCTTCTCGGCCTCCGAGACGTTGCCGGACTGGTGGAGGATGGGTATAGGTCAGTGTCGCGGGTTCGAGGCACTGCGAGCCGAGACGGGTTTCTCTTCGGGCCCTTACTCCTGTTTCGCCTTCTGGGACGAGTCGGCCTTTGCCGGCGCCACAATCGGACAGGATCCGGATCACCCCAATCGAGGCCGACTCAGTTTCAGCTGCGCAACTTCGATCGGCTTCGAGGGACCGGTGGATCCCAGCCACGAGTACTACGTGATGCGGATCAACATCATGAGAATGAAGACCACCGGACCCGATGCCTGCGGCGGCTGCGAGGTGCCCGCGTGCATCGTGCTGAACTCGATCACGATGAGCCAGGCATTGGGGTCGACGTACAATCCGATCCTCACGATGCCCAAGGATCGGAACGTCATCCGCTGGGGATCGCCGCCGGATTGCCCGATTACGACTCCGGTTCTGGCCTCGCTCGTGACCGCGGAGGCGGGGCCGGGGCGCGTGCGCCTCGAGTGGCTGACCGAGGAGATCACCTCGGCGAGGCTCGAGCGTCGTCGCGGAACCGGCGCCTGGGCGTGGATCGCCGAGCTTCGCGCGGGCGGGGACCACAAGCTGCGCTACGAGGATACCGACGTCGCCCCCGGCGCGACCTACGGCTACCGGCTGGCCACGGCGGCCGCGAACCGTGAGATCTACCTGGGGGAGACCTCGGTCACGGTTCCCGCCGTGACCGGGCTCGCGCTGGCGCGCGCGACCGGGACCGCGGATGCACGGGTCGTGGCGGTGTCTCTGACGCTGTCGCGGGCGACCCCCGCCAGGCTCGAGCTGTTCGATGTCGGCGGGCGACTCCGCGCCTCGCGTTCGCTCACCGGGCTCGGTGCCGGAGACCATCAGGTGGATCTGGCCGCACGAATCCCGCTGGGACCCGGCGTCTACTACATGCGGCTCATCCAGGACGGCACCAGGGCCACGCGGACTTTTACGTTGTCCCGGTAAGGCACGAGGGGCCGGCCCCGGGCGGACTTGCGGTCCGGGGCCGGCCCCTTGTAGGATTCGCCGTCGATTCCAAGTAGAAGCCCCGCGCTTCTCACCCCCGCGGACCTCCGGGTCTCGCTCAAGGGTTCAGGCTCGCGACCCGCTACATCGGGCGCAGCACCGGCACATCAGGCGCCGGGCGGGGGTTCCATGCTTGGAGCCTTTGCCCGGCGCTTCGCGTTGGCGACGCACTGCCGGGCTCCAGAGGACTCTCGAACGCGGAGGTGACAGCCATTTCTTCGAACCGCCAACCCGAAGTCCGGGTCAACGAGCGAATTCGTGTCCCGCAGGTCCGTGTGATTGCAGACGACGGTGAGCAGGTCGGGCTGTTGACCACGCGCGAGGCACTCGCGATGGCGCAGTCCAAGGGGCTGGATCTGGTGGAGGTTTCCCCGACGGCGCGGCCGCCGGTCTGCCGGATCATGGACTACGGGAAGTACAAGTACGAGCAGAACCGGCGGGCGCGCAAGGCCAAGAAGAAGCAGCACCAGATGCAGCTCAAGGAAATCAAGATGCGCCCCAAGATCGACGAGCACGACTACATGTTCAAGGTGAACCACGCGCGCGAGTTCCTGAACGGGCGTGACAAGGTGAAGGTGACGGTCACTTTCCGTGGCCGCGAAATGGCGCACCAGGAGATTGGACACAAGCTGATTGCTAAGGTGCTGCAGGAGCTGGCCGACATAGGGACGGTGGAGTCGTCGCCCCGCTCCGAGGGCCGGACGCTGATTGCGGTGGTCTCGCCGCGGCCGACCAAGCCAGTGGGCGGCAAGGCCGAAACCACCGACAGCAAGCCAGCCGCCGCGACTGCGCCCAGGCCGACGCCGACGCCTGCGCCCAAGCCGATGGCGGCGCCCGCGCCCAAGCCTGCGGCGACGCCCAAGCCAGCGCCGGCGCCCAAGCCGACGCCGGCCACCGGCACCTAGAGCCGCATTCCGAACGCCAAGGAGAAACGAATGCCCAAGCAGAAAACCAATCGCGCCGCCGCCAAGCGCTTCAAGCTCTCCGGAACCGGCAAGCCGGTGCGGGCGCATTCGGGCCTGCGTCACGGGATGATCGGCAAGGGGCGCAATCGGCGCCGCCGGCTGGTCGGAACGGCCACCGTCGCCGCTCCCGACGTCGCCCGCGTGCTGAGACTCCTGGGCAAGCGCTGATCGTTCACCGCCTGAATCCCTGAACCCCGCGAGCCGGCGTGACCGCCGGGCGGGATGGAGGTTGGTTCCAATGCCACGCACAAAATCCGTCGTTCCGGGCCGTGCCCGACGGAAGAAAGTTCTCAAAGCCGCGAAGGGCAACTTCAGCGGACGACGCAAGCTCTACAAGACCGCGCTCCAGACCGTTCAGCGCGGCGGCATGTTCGCGTGGGAGCACCGTCGCACGAAGAAGCGCGACTTCCGGCGCCTGTGGATCACGCGCATCAACGCGGCGGCGCGACAGAATGGACTCTCGTACAGCGCGCTCATCGCCGGGCTCAAGCGCGCCCAGGTGGAAGTGAACCGCAAGATGCTGGCCGACCTCGCGGTGCGCGACACCGCGGCGTTCGCGAAGCTGGCGGAGGTAGCGAAGACGGCGGCGGCGTGACCACCGGGGCCGCCGACCTGGCGCGCGGTCTGGATCCAAAATGGGACCGCGCGGATCCCGCGCGCGTCATCGGAGATTGGGCGGCGCGCCTCGAACCCATTTCCGGCTCCGATCGGGCGATCGCGGAAGCCATCACCGGCTACGCCGGGGCCATGGTCGCCGCCACCACGGAAGCCGAGCTGACCCACCGCTTCTCCGCGGCCCTCGGCCGCGAGCGCGGCGCCCTCACTGAAGCGCTCGCAGCCCTGCCCAAGCTCGACAAATCCGAGCGCCAGCGGCTCGGCCGTGCGCTCAATCTCGCGAAGAACCTGCTCACCGACGTGCGAGCGGCGTGCGTCACCGCCCTCAAGGATGCACTCGAAGCCGGCGAGGCCCTCGACGTCACGCTTCCCGGACGGCGGGCGTGGGTCGGGCGCCGTCACGTGCTCCAGCACATCTACGACGAACTGCTCGATCTCTTCCACGGCCTCGGCTACTCCGTCTATTCGAGCCCGGAGGTCGAGAGCGAGGCGTACAACTTCACCCGGCTGAACTTCCCGGACGATCACCCCGCGCGCGACGCCCACGACACCTACTTCGTCGCGCCGCGCGAGACGGGCGGCTGGGACGGTGAGCCCCGCGGGGAGGGGATGGAGCCCGCGCCTGCGGGCAAGCTCCTGCTCCGCACCCACACCTCGCCGGGCTGGGTGCGCGCAATGGAGGAACGAAAACCCCCGCTCCGGCTCGTGTTCCCCGGCCGTGTCTACCGCGCCGAGCAGGTGGACGCGAGCCACATGGACCAATTCCACCAGATCGACGGTCTGTGCGTCGACCGCGACGTCTCGATGGCCGATCTCAAGGGAACGCTCGACACCTTCGCGCGCGCGATCTACGGCGACACGGTGCGCACGCGGTTCATCCCGATCTACTTCCCGTTCGTCGAACCCGGCGCCCAGCTCGACGTGTCGTGCGTGATCTGCAACGGCACGGGTGCGGTGAAGGAGGGCGGCGAGTCGAAGCGCTGCGTCGTGTGCAAGGGCTCGGGCTGGCTCGAAGTGCTCGGCTCCGGCATGGTGCACCCGAATGTGTTCCGCGCGGTGGGCTACGATCCCGAGGAAGTGACGGGTTTCGCGTTCGGCATGGGAGTGGAGCGGATCGCGATGCTGCGCTACGGAATCCCCGAGATCCGTCTTTTCCTCGAGAACGACGTGCGCTTCCTGAGGCAATTCCCGCGATGAAGCTCCCGATCTCCTGGCTCTTGAAGTGGGTCCGCGTGGACGGCGACGCCGAGATGATCGCCGAAGCGCTCACGCATCGCGGCTTCTACGTCGAGGGTGTCGAGGTGCACGGCCACGCGTACCCGGGCGTGGTGGTGGGACTCGTGGTCGAGGTCCAGAAGCACCCGAACGCCGACAAGCTGTCGATCTGCCGCGTCAACGATGGCAACCAGGAGCTGCGGGTCGTGTGCGGCGCCACCAACGTGCGCGCCGGGATGCTGGCGCCGCTCGCCACCGTGGGTGCGGTGCTGCCGGGCGGCATGGAGATCAAGAAGAGCACGATTCGCGGAGAGGCGAGCGAAGGCATGCTGTGCTCGGCACGCGAGCTCGCGATCTCCGAGGATCACGGCGGAATCCTCGACCTGGCCGCGCACTTCGGTCGCGATGACCTGGCGCCGGGTGAAAGGGTCTCCGAGCTGTTCGGCCCCCCCGAGGAGGTGCTCGAGGTGGAGATCCCGTTCAATCGTCCGGACGGCCTCGGCATCATCGGACTCGCGCGTGAGGTGAAGGCCGCCCTCGGCGGCGAGTGGACGAACGCCGCCCGCAAGCGGCTCACGGCGCGCCCCGACCCGGGCGCGGGATTCGATCTCGAGATCAGCGACACGGAAGGCTGCCCGCGCTACTTCGCCTGGATCATCGAGAACGTGCAGGTCGGACCCTCGCCAGGCTGGCTGCGCAACCGGCTCGAGGCCGCGGGCCAGCGCTCCATCAACAACGTCGTCGACGCCACCAACTACGTGCTGTTCGAGTTCGGCCAGCCGATCCACGCCTTCGATCTCGACCGCGTCTCGGGCGAGGCAATCCGCGTGCGGCGCGCGGAGCCGCGGGAGCGGCTCACCACGCTCGACGGCAAGGATCGCATGCTGGGACCCGAAGTGCTGGTGATCGCCGATCTCGAGAAGCCGCTCGGGCTCGCGGGCATCATGGGCGGCGCCGACAGCGAAGTGACTCATCGCACCACGCGGCTCCTGCTCGAGGTCGCCACCTTCGACCCGCGACGCATCCGGCGCGGCTCGCGCTTCCTCGGCCTCACCACCGAGGCGTCCAAGCGCTTCGAGCGCGGCGTGGATCCGGGCGCGGTGCCCGCCTCGGCGGACCGCTTCGTGGACCTGATGGCCGAGATCTCGCCCGGGCTCCGCATCGGACCGGGACGCTTCGCCGGCGGCCCGCCGCAGACCCCACGGCCGATCGTGCTTCGTATCCCGCGCTGCACGAGGCTGATCGGCATGCCGGTCACGCCGGCCGAGGCGGCGCGCCGTCTCACCGCGCTCGAGTTCGGCGTCCGCGGCTCGGACCCGCTCGAAGTCACGGTGCCGAGCCATCGCGTCGACGTCGCGATCGAGGACGACCTGGTCGAGGAGGTTGCGCGCGGAATCGGCTACGACGCGATCCCCGCGGCCCCGGTGGGAGCGGGAGCGACTCGCGCCACGCGCAGCCCGCGCGAGCGCGCGATCGTCGCCGCGCGCCAGGCCATGCTCGCGCGCGGCTTCCTCGAGGCCACGACCACCTCGCTGGTCTCTGGCGGCGAGGCCAAGCACGCGGCGGGGCTCACCGGGATGCTCGCCGACCGCCTGATGCAGCTCCAGAACCCGATGAGCCGCGAGGGCGAGGTGCTGCGGCCCAATCTCGCGCCGGGATTGCTGCGTGCGTGCGCGTATAATCTGCGGCAGGGCGCCTCCTCGGTGCGGCTCTTCGAAGTCGGGAACGGTTTCGCGTGGGGAGAGGACGGAGAAACGCATCCGATCGAGACGCTGATGATCGCGGCGGTCGTCACCGGCGCACGCTTCGCGCACGCGCACGACGCCACGCAGGCAGGAGCGGATTTCGCGGACGCCCGGGGGCTCTGGGAAGCGTGGCTCGAAGAGATGGGCGTTGACACCCCCGAATGGCGGTCCTATTCTGCCGCCGGGTGGAAACCCGGTGCCAGTGCTGAGGTTGCAGTCGCGGCTTCACGCGTTGGATGGGCGGGAACCCTGGGCTCTTCGCTGCTCCGTGAGTGGGAAATCGAAGCACCGATTCACCTCTTCATGGCGCATCTCGCCCCGATTCTCGAGGCGCAGCCGGCGAAGGTCCGGGCCAGCCTGCCCGGCCGGTTTCCTCCCGTGCGGCGCGATCTCGCGTTCTTCGTACCCGCGAGCGTGACGTACGACCGGCTCGAGCGCTCGCTCGCCGAAGGGGCGGGGGAGCGGCTGTCGTCGGTGGAGTTGTTCGACGTGTACACGGGTCCTGGGACTCCGGATGGCATGAAGAGCATGGCGTTCGCGCTCCAGCTGATGCATCCGGAGCGCACCATGACGGAGGACGAGATCCTCGTGATTCATGACCGTATCGTGGCGGTCGTCGCGAAGGACTGCGGCGGACGATTGAGAGAGCGATGAGCGAAACCACCGTGATGCAGACCGATCTCGACCGGCTCGGCGAGCGTGTCGAGAGAGCGGCGCTGCTGATCCAGAAGCTGCGTGAGGATCACGACCGGCTCACCCATGAGCGGGAAACGTTGACCCAGCGGCTCCAGGATCTGGAGCGTAAGCTGCAGGGCCAGGACGCCTCGGACCTCGTCACCGAGCTGACCGCGCTTCGGCGCGATCAGAAGGAGTGGCAGACCGAGCGTCGGGAGATCACCCAGCGCGTCGAGCAGATGTTGTCGAAGCTCGAGCGCCTGGACGGTTAGCGCTTCGGACGCCGCCGGCGCGGTGCATCGCGTCCGGCGCCGCCACCACCAGGGTCACAAATTCAAGGCGCGCGGGGATTCGGGCAAGACGGAGGCGCCATGGTCACGAAGAATGTCGTCCAGGTCCAGATCTTTGGACATAGCTATACGATCCGCGGCGAAGCCGACAACGCGTACATTATCGAAGTCGCCGCGTACGTGGACCGCAAGATGCGCGAGATCACCGAAAAGCTTCCGGTGGCATCGCTCTCCAAGGTGGCCATACTTGCATCCCTCAACATCGCCGACGAGCTGTTCAAGGAGCGGGCGCACCGGCAGAATCAGGACCGCCAGCTCAACGACCGGGCCGCGCGGCTGAACGCCGTGCTGGACGGTCTGCTCGAGGACAGTCCGTCGCGATGATGGAGGACTTTCGTCTCATCCTGAGGTTCCCTGCCGTTCGCGTGATGCTTTCCAAGTTCTTGAACCAATAGTCCTAATAAGGGAGCTCCGGTGGCCGGCGACGCCGCGCCCCGCTCTGAGGTCCGTAAGGGCCGAGGGTGCGGGGAGGGCCCACCAGGTCGTTAGGAGCACCCACCTGGTTCGCCAGGTCTCAAGAACTCGATCGCACACGGATTACCGGCGGGGATTTATTCCCGCCACTGGCCCCGGGCATCGTCCCGGGGCCGGGAAGGCGCAGGGATGGGAACCATTCAAGTCCTCGGCGGCGTCCTCCTGGGCGCTGTCGTGTCGTTTGTCCTTGGCTATCTGCTGCGCGCCCAGCTCGGCCGCACCCGCATGGCGAGCGCCGAGCGCACCGCGGCGACCCTGCTCGAGCAGGCCACGCGCGACGCCGAGGCGAAGAAGCGCGACGCGCTGCTCGAGAGCCGCGAGGAATCGCTCAAACTCAAGCAGCAGCTCGAGCGCGAGATGCTCGCCGCCCGCAACAGCCAGCTCGGCGCCGAGCGCGCCTTCCACGAGAAGGAAGCCGCGTTCAACCGCCGCGTCGAGCTGATCGAGAAGAAGGACCGCGACCTCAAGAAGGTGGAGCAGGACATCGCGGCCCGCGAGATCGAGGTGAAGTCGCGCGACGCCGAGCTCGAGCGGCTGGTGCGCGAACAGACCGCGCGTCTCGAACGGGTGGCCGGCATGAGCGCCGAGACCGCGCGCGCCGAGCTGATCGCCACCATCGAGAGCGAGGCCCGCGCCGAGGGCAACCGCCGCGTGGTGGAGGTCCGCGAGGCCGCCCAGCGCAACGCCGAGCGCGAAGCCCGCAAGGTGATCGCGATCGCCATGCAGCGCTACGCCGCCGACCACGTGTCCGACCACTCGGTGTCGGTCGTCCACCTGCCGAGCGACGACATGAAGGGGCGCATCATCGGCCGCGAGGGCCGGAACATCCGCTCCTTCGAGATCATCACGGGCGTCGACGTGATCATCGACGACACCCCGGAGGCGGTGATTCTCTCCGGCTTCGATCCGGTGCGGCGCGAGATCGCGCGGCTCGCCCTCGAGCGACTGGTGGCCGACGGGCGCATCCATCCGGCGCGCATCGAAGAGGTCGTGGCCAAGGTGAAGGTCGAGGTCGAGGGCAAGATCCGGGAGCTGGGGGAGAATGCCTGCCTCGAGGTCGGTGTCCACGGGATCCATCCCGAGCTCCAGAACCTGCTCGGCCGGCTCCACTACCGCACGTCGTACGGCCAGAACATCCTGCGCCACTCGATCGAGGTCGCCCACCTCGCGGGCATGATGGCGGCCGAGATCGGCATGGATCAGCTGACCGCGAAACGCGGCGGCCTGATGCACGACATCGGCAAGGCCATCGACCACGATCACGAAGGCGGCCATCCGCAGCTCGGCATGGAGATCGCGACCCGCTACGGCGAGCCGCAGCCGGTGCTGGAGGCGATCGGCTACCATCACGACGACTACGCGGGCGGAAGCCTGTGGCCGGTGCTGATCGCCGCGGCGGACGCCATCTCCGGAGCGCGGCCCGGGGCGCGGCGCGAGAGCCTCGAGATCTACATCAAGCGGCTCGAGGCGCTCGAGAAGATCGCCGCCGGGTTCCCGGGCGTGGAGAAGTCGTACGCGATCCAGGCGGGCCGCGAGATCCGCATCATGGTCGAGCACACGCGGGTGGACGACGCACGCGCCCAGGGGCTCGCGACCGAGATCGCACGCCGAATCGAGAAGGAGCTGGAGTATCCGGGCCAGATCCGGGTCACCGTGATCCGCGAAACCCGCGCCGTCGACTACGCCAAGTAAAGGGGAGCGAACCTGAATCTTTTATTCATCGCCGACGTCATCGGGGCCCCGGGCCGCAAGATCGTGCGCGACCTGCTGCCCGGGCTCCGCAAGCGTCACGATCTCTCGTTCGTCGTCTGCAACGGCGAGAACGCCGCGGCCGGCTTCGGCCTCACGCGCGAAGCGGCGAACGAGCTGTTCCAGGCCGGCGTGGATGTCCTCACCGGCGGCAACCATCTCTGGGACCGCAAGGAGAGCCACAGCTACCTCGCCGAGGAGCCGCGGCTCGTGCGTCCGGCCAACCTGCCGCCCGGAACACCGGGCCTGGGCCAGCGCGTGTTCGAGGCCGCCGACGGCACGCGGGTCGGCGTGGTGAACCTGCTCGGTCGCGTGTTCATGAAAGAGGCGGACTGCCCCTTCCGCGCTGCGGATCAGGCGGTCGCCGCTCTCGCGCCTTCGGCGCGAGTAATTCTGGTCGACTTCCACGCGGAGACGACCGCCGAGAAGATGGCGATGGGCTGGTATCTCGACGGCCGGGTGAGCTTCGTGGTGGGCACGCACACGCACATCCCGACCGCCGACGAGCGCATCCTGCCGCAGGGCACCGCCTACCTCACCGACGCCGGCATGACCGGGAGCTTCGATTCGGTGATCGGCATGGACCGCGGCGTGGCGATCCGCCGCTTCCTCACGCTCATGCCGGAACGCTTCACGCCCGCCGACGGCAACCTGTGGCTGAACGCGGTGCTGGTGACGGTCGATCCCGCGACCGGCCACGCCCAGAAGATCACCCCGCTCCGGATCCCGCACGCCGCACCCGAGAAGGCGGCGCCGAAGATCCTGCTCGGCGATCCGGCGGCCGCGGCCCTGCGCGCGCGGGCGCACACCGAGGTCGAACGGTTGCGTGCCGCGGGAACCCTGCCGACACTCGCGCTGGTCTCGGTGGGCGAGGACCCGGCCTCCCGCATCTACCTCCAGCGGAAGCAGCAGGCCTGTGCCGAGATCGGCATCGAGGCGCGGCGCGTCACGCTCGCGGCCGGCGTCGACACGCGCGCCGTGGTGGCCGAGGTCGAGAAGCTGGCGCGCGACCGCGACGTGCACGGCATCCTGGTGCAGCTCCCGCTCGCGCCGCCGGCCGACGCGCAGGCCGTGATGGACGCGCTCCCGCCGGAGAAGGACGTGGACGGTTTCCACCCGGTGAACGCCGGGCGGCTC
>DAIUEO010000044.1:18459-24364 GCA_036845125.1 Candidatus Eiseniibacteriota bacterium
CGCGCTCGGGCTCCCGGGACTCGTGCCGTGCACGCCGCGCGGGATCCTCGAGCTGCTGCGCTACTACGCGATTCCGGTCGCGGGCGCCCACGTCGTGGTGCTGGGGCGGAGCAGCATCGTGGGCCGGCCACTCGCCACGCTGCTCTCCAATCGCGGCGTGGACGCCACGGTCACGATCGGCCACAGCGCGAGCGGCCCCAAGCTCCAGGAGCTGGCGCGCCAGGCCGACATCCTGATCGCGGCGATCGGCCGGCCGGAGATGGTGACGGGCGACTGGATCCGTCCGGGAGCGACCGTGGTGGATGTCGGCATCCATCGCGTCGACGCACCGGGGACGCCCAAGGGCTCGCGCATCACGGGCGACGTCCACTTCGAGTCCGCCTCGCGGGTCGCGGGTGCGATCTCGCCGGTGCCGGGCGGCGTCGGCCCGATGACGGTGGCGATGGTGGTCTCGAACCTGGTGGTCGCCGCCACCCGCCAGAGCGGCGTACTGCCCGCAACCGTGCGCTGATGGCCACGGCTCCGGCGCCGAGCCGGATCTACACGGTCTCGGGCCTCACCAACGTCATCCGCGAGACGCTCGAGAACCGTTTCCAGGCGGTGTGGGTGAAGGGCGAGATCTCGGGCTGGAAGGTGCACGCGGCGAGCGGCAACGTGTACTTCAAGCTCGTCGAGGGGAAGCTCGCCACCATCGACTGCGCGCTCTACCGGCTGGCCGCCTCGCGCGTCACGTTCCAGCCGCGCGATGGGATGGAGGTGGAGGCGTTCGGGCGATTGAGCGTCTACCCGGCGCGCGGCAGCTACCAGCTCGCGGTCGCCGAGCTGCGCCCGGGCGGCATGGGCCAGCTCCTGATCCGCTACGAGGAGCTGAAGAAGCGTCTCCAGGCCGAGGGTCTGTTCGACGAGGCGCGGAAGCGCCCGCTGCCGCCGTACCCGCGCCGCATCGGGCTCGTCACCTCGCATGCGGGCGCCGCGGTGCGCGACCTCATCAAGGTGCTCCGCGAGCGCTGGCGAGGGATCGAGATCGTGATCGCGCCGGTCAAGGTGCAGGGGATCGGCGCCTCGGAGGAGATCGCGGCGGCGGTCGAGCGATTCGGGCGCTATGGAAAGGTGGACGTCCTGATCGTGGCGCGCGGCGGCGGCTCGATCGAGGACCTGTGGTCCTTCAACGAGGAGAACGTGGTGCGCGCGATCGCGCGCTCGCCGATGCCGGTGATCTCGGGTGTCGGCCACGAGTCCGACGTGACGCTCGCCGACCTGGTGGCCGACGTGCGCGCCGCCACGCCGTCCAATGCGGCGCAGCGCGCGGTGCGCGACCGCCGCGAGGTGCGGGAGCACGTGGTGCACTTGACGCGCCGCGCCGAGGGCGCGGTGCGGCGCGGTCTCGGCAACGCGCGCCATCGGCTGAACGGGCTGCTCGGCCGCTACCGGTTCCGCGACCGCCGCGAGGTGATCCACGGGCAGCAGCAGCGGCTCGACGATCTGCGCGAGCGTCTGATCGAAAACCTGGGCTCGCGGCTCACCGGCTCGCGATCGCGGCTCGCGGCGGCGGTCGCGAGCTACGGGCTCCGCGAGTTCCCGCGCCTGCTCCAGCTCCGCCACGAGGCGGTGAACCGGCTGAGCCACGCGCTGGCGCCGGCCGCGGCCCGCGCAGCCGATGCGCGGCGGAAGCGCCTCGCGGCGGCCATCGATCAGCTCCGCGCCCTGTCGCCGCGCGGTGTGCTCGAGCGCGGCTATTGCCTCGCGCGCGCCGCGGACGGTAGCTTGGTGCGCGTGGCCTCCGATCTCGCGGCCGGCCAGCTCGTGAATCTCGAGTTCGGCCGCGGCGAAGCGGACGCACGCATCGAAGTGGTCCGACCGGGAGAGACTTCATGACTTCGAAGAAGAACGACGCGACCCCGGCGCCCAGGTTCGAAGAGGGGATGACGCGCCTCGAGAAGATCGTCGAGGAGCTGGAAGGCGGGCGGCTCCCGCTCGAGGAATCGCTCACGCGCTTCGAGGAGGGCGTGAAGCTCTCGAAAGATCTCACCCGCACGCTCGAGGAAGCCGAGAAGCGGATCGAGCGGCTGGTCGAAGGTCCGAGCGGCCCCGACACCGTTGCCGACGGAACGCTCTCCGAGCCGGGCGACCACCCGTCCGAAGGCGAGCTGCCGTTCTGAGCGCGGGGGCGGTGATGCCGCGCCCCGCCCGGGCCCGCCCTGCCGGTGCATCGATGACGAGCCGCGAGCCGCGTGATCCGTTCGCCAGCCGCCGCGCGGCGTTCGACCGCTACTTGGCGAAGGTGCTGCCCCCGGCAACGCGGGTTCCCGGCCGGCTGCATGACGCGATGCGCTACAGCGCGCTCTCAGCCGGCAAGCGCCTGCGCCCGCTGCTCGCGCTCGCGGCATGCGAGGCGGTGGGAGCGCCGTGGACGCGCGCGCTGCCGGCGGCCGCGGCGGTCGAGTGTGTCCACGCGTTCTCGCTCGTCCACGACGACCTGCCGGCGATGGACGACGACGACTATCGCCGCGGTCGGCTGACCACCCACCGGAAGTTCGACGAGGGGCTTGCCGTGCTCGCGGGCGATGCGCTGCTGGCGCTGGCGTTCGAGGAGCTGACCCGGCTCGCGCGCCGTGGCGTGCCGGTCGCGCGCGTGACCGCGGCGGTGGCGGAGCTGGCGCGCGCCACCGGGAGCATCGAGCTCGTGGGAGGGCAGGCGCTCGATCTCGCGGCGGAAGGGAAGCCCGCGGACGAGCAGATCGTCCACGAAATCCATGCCCGGAAGACCGCGGCTCTGATCTCCTGCTCGCTGGTGCTGGGGGGCCTGGCCGGCGGTGGGGGCGAGAAGCCGGTCGCGATCCTGCGCCGGATCGGACGGGATCTGGGGCTCGCGTTCCAGATCCGCGACGACCTGCTCAACCTGGAATCGTCGCTGGACCGCCTGGGGAAGCGCGCCGGGACCGATCGGGCGCGTGGCAAGGCCACCTACCCGGGGGCCGTGGGAGTGGAGGCAGCGCGGGTAGAGGCGGCCCGCCTCATCCGGAGGGCGCTCACGGCCGCGGCCGGCCTGGGCCCCGGCGCCCGTAGCCTCAAGGGGCTCATCGAGGCCACGGCGACCCGCGACCGCTGACCGGGGGGCGTTTCCCCGTGCTAAGATGCCGTCCCGTAAGGGCTCGCAGCGGTGGGACTGCTGGTGGAGCCGGTCGCGCCGATAACGATCCCATGGATGAGCACGGGTACAGGGAGGTACTGCCCACGACGTCGTTCTGGCTGGCGCTCAGCATTGGGTTTCTCATCCAGGGCTACAAGGGATTCGCGGTGTTCTTTCATACCGGACGCTGGAATCTCAGACGATTCGTGGAAACAGGGGGTATGCCCAGTTCTCACGCCGCCTCGGTGGCCGCGCTTTCGACCTCGGTCGGGATCCAGGAAGGATTCCGCTCGCTGCTCTTCGCGGTGACGCTCTACTTCAGCCTGATCGTCATGTACGACGCCGCCGGCCTGAGGCGCGCCGCGGGCCGTCAGGCGGCGATCCTGAACCGGCTGGTCGATCAGCATTTCCAGCATCCGGAAAAGGAGACCCAGAGGCTCATGGAGCTGCTCGGCCATACGCCGCTCGAGGTCCTGATCGGCGGGCTGCTCGGGGTCGCCAGCGCGCTGATCTGGCACGGAGTGATTCGTTGAGTCTCCTCTCGCAGGTGCACTCTCCGGCCGACCTCAAGGAACTGTCCCGCGCCGATCTCACCCGCCTCGCCGCCGAGATCCGCCACGAAATCATCCAGACGGTGGCCCGCAACGCCGGACACCTCGCGCCCAATCTCGGCGTCGTCGAGCTGACACTGGCGCTCCACCGGGTGTTCGACTCCCCGCGCGACAAGATCGTGTGGGACGTCGGCCACCAGAGCTACCCGCACAAGCTCGTGACCGGGCGCTTCGACACCTTCCATACGCTCCGGCAGTACGACGGGATCGCGGGCTATCCGCGCCGCGTGGAGAGCCCGCACGACCACTTCGGGACGAGCCACGGCAGCACGTCGATCTCCGCGGCGCTCGGCTTCGCCGCCGCACGCGACCTCAAGGGCGAGGATCACCACGTGATCGCGGTGATCGGCGATGGCGCGCTCACGGGAGGGCTGGCGTTCGAGGGCTTGAACAACGCGGGCGAGCTGAACAAGCGGCTGATCGTGATCCTGAACGACAACGAGATGAGCATCTCGCCCAACATCGGCGCGATCCACCGCTATCTGACCAAACTCACGACGAGCCGCATCTACCGCCGCTTCGAGCACGACGTGTGGGAGCTGCTGGGCCGGCTGCCGAAGGGCCTGCGTGCGCAGGAAGGCGCGAGCCGTGTGAAAGAGGGGCTCCAGAACCTGATCTTGCCGGGAATATTATTTGAAGAGCTGGGTTTGAAATACTTCGGGCCGATCGACGGCCATGATCTGGACATACTCGAAGAGACGCTCGCCGACCTGAAGCGCTTCGATGAGCCGGTGCTGCTGCACGTGGTCACCCGCAAGGGCCGCGGCTACCTCCCGGCCGAGGGCGACTCGAGCACCTTCCACGGCATCGGCGTGTTCGACCCCGAGACCGGCGTGGCCTCCAAGGGTTCGCGCAAGACCTACTCCCATGTGTTCGGTGAGACCGCGGCGCTGATCGGGGAGCGCATTCCGAAGGCCGTCGCCGTGACGGCCGCGATGACGGACAACACCGGACTGACTCTGTTTGCGAAGCAATTCCCGGAGCGATTCTTCGACGTCGGCATGGCCGAAGAACACGCCGTGACTTTTTCGGCGGGGCTCGCTGCCGAAGGCATCCTGCCGCTGACGACAATTTATTCGACATTTTTACAAAGAGCTTTTGATCAGATCATTCATGATGTGGCAGTACAAAAGCTCAAGATCGTGCTGTGCATCGATCGCGCGGGGCTGGTCGGGGAAGATGGCGCGCCGCAGCATGGCGTGTTCGACGTCGGCTATCTGCGCATGATCCCCGGCACCGTGGTGATGCAGCCGCGGAACGGGGAGGAGCTGCGCGACATGCTGTGGACGGCCGCCTGCTGGAAGGGGCATGCCCCGATCGCGGTGCGCTACCCGCGGGCGCCGATCCCCGAGGAGCGGCTGCCGGAGCGCGAGCCGCGCGTGCTCGAGATCGGCGTGTCCGAGCAGCTCCGCGCGGGCGGCGACGTCGCGATTCTGGCGTTCGGGACCATGGTGGATCCGTCGATGGCCGCCGCGGAGAAGCTCGCGGCGAAGGGCATCTCGGCCACGGTCGTGAACGCGCGTTTCGCTTCGCCGGTGGACGAGCGGGCGATCGAAGGCCTGGCGCGCTCGGTCGGCCGGATCGTCACGGTGGAGGAGAACGTCCCGATGGGCGGCTTCGGCAGCGCGGTCAGCGAGTGCCTCGACCGCCTCGGACTCTCGGAAACCCCGATGCTCCGCATCGGCGTCCCGAACGAGTTCGTGCGGCACGGGAAGCGCGACGAGCTCCTGAAGCTCGTGGGGCTCGACGCCGAGGGCATCGCACGCCGGACCCGCGACTGGGTCCGCACGCAGCAGCGGCAGTTCTCGTAGCCATGGCGCGCCGCGTGGCAGCCGCCGGATCGCCGGTGGGCGCGCGAGGCCCGCGCCGGACTCCCGCCCGCGTCGCGATCCTCGGCCACGTCACGCGGGCCGGCGTGCGACGCGCCGCCGCGCGGCTCGTGGAGCGGCTCGAGCGGCTCGGCGTGGACGCGCGGCTCGTCGCGCCGCCGGTTCCCGGCCAGAAGGCCGACGCCGCGTCGGTCGAACGGCTCGCGAAGTGGTGCGACCTGATGATCGCGCTCGGAGGTGACGGCACGGCACTCCGCGGCGCACGCGCGATGGCGGGCCGCCGCGGGCGGCTCCTCGCGGTCGTCACCGGGGGCCGGCGGACCCGGGACCACCGT
>DAIUEO010000045.1:0-24190 GCA_036845125.1 Candidatus Eiseniibacteriota bacterium
GCGGTGCCGTCGGCGAGGTAGTAGATCTCGGCGTCGAGCTCGTTGCCCGCGTTCTTCGCGAGCCGCTCGGCCTTCGGGATGAAGCGGCGCACCTCGGAGGTCGGCATCAGGATCTCGGCGGCGATCAATCCCGGGCCGAGACGCTTGGTCTGCTGCGGGCGGAAGCGCTCGCGTGCGAAGCGCACGCTCTCAAGGTCCAGCACGCGCGGGCTCCCGGGGCACGCGGAAAGATGCGCCGCGAAGGCGCGCGCCGCCGCCAGGTCCGTGAAGTCGACGAACAGGTAGGCCGCGGCGTGCGCGAAATCGGCGCTGCACGCGGCGCCCAGCTCGGCGGGCCCGGCGATGCGCGTCCACGGCAGGTGGGCGTCACTCGAATAATCGCCCGGCTGCTTCCGCCACGTGCGCGCGTCCTCGTCGGCCCACACGCGCCGCGTGTGGTGAATGTGCGAGCCCGAGACCAGCTTCACGTTGGCGGGCGGTCGCGGAAGCCCGGCCTCGGCGATCCAGCTCACCGCGTCGAACCCGGCGTCACGGCTCTCGAAAGCCAGCAGGAACGCGCCGATCTCGGGGCGCCGCTCGATCTCGACCGTGAGATGGAGCACCGCACCGAACACGCCCTCGCTGCCGGCGAGATCGACCAGTGTGAGCGGCTGGCAGTTGCGGAGCTTGAACCACTCGATCGCCTTCTCGGCCGAGAGCGTGCGGCGGCGGCCGCCCTCATCGGGAACGTCGAGCCGGCCATCGTCGTGGAAGCGCAGGTGCTCGCCCGAAGGCAGCAGCACGTCGGCGGCGCGGATGTGGTCGAGCGCGCGCCCGGCGCCGTAGGCGTTCATGCCGATGCCGCCGGTGAGGAACCAGCCCGCGAGCGTCCCGCCCAGGTTCGACGGGTACACACGGAGCGCGAGCCCGCGCGACGCGAGCTTCTGATGGATGCTCCGGAGCCGCGCTCCGGCGCCGACCACGCACACCTCGTCGGCCTTATCGATTTCGACGCCGTCGAGCCGCGAGAGGTCGATCACGAGCCCGCCGTCGTTCGGCACCGCGCCGCCCATGGCGGTCGAGGCGGCGCCGCGCAGCGTGACCGGCACCTTGTGCTCGCGCGCCCAGCCGAGCGCCGTGGCGGTTTCGGCGGCGTTGACCGGCTGGAAGACCAGGTCCGGAACCGCGTTCGTCAGCGTGCGGGTGAAGAGCTTCCCGAGGTAGACGTTCTGGTCGCGATCGCACTCCGAGCGCAGAAAGTCGTCGGTGACGATGCGCTCGCGCACGGTGCGGGCGGAAGGGTCGCTCGCGAACGCCTTCGACAACGTGTCGTAGAGCGAGCGGGCCAGCTCGCGCGAGCGCGGCGGCGCGCTGCGCTCGTCCATCGGACGGCCTTCGTCGAAGAAGTAGTTGAGGTCGGGGATCGACGAGCGGACCGCACCACCCCGCTGCTCGGGGGAAAGCGCGACGAACGCGCCCGGCGAATGGCCGAGGCGACTCTGCAGGAATGAGGATTCGGTCATTCGGGGATCGTGTACTCCGCCCGTGCGACGGACTCTCGGGACCGCTGGGCTACGAGGGATACGGGTGTTGGCCGCTAAGGTGGCAACATAGCAGACGCCTCCGGCCCGAGTCATGCGCGGAACGGAACACCTTTCCCGGGTGGAAATCACACCGACAATTCGCAGGCGGTCGAAGCATGAAGGCACTCCTTTTCGGGCTCATCGTGATGTTTCTGGCGGTCGCGGCCTGGTGGCTGCTGCCCCCGGATCCCGCGACGGCGCTGCGCGCCGAGCACGCCCCGCTCGCCCGCGTGGAGCGCACCCCCGCACCCGATCTCGGCCCCGGAATCGAGCGCTGGCGGATGCTCGACGAGCGCGGTTTCGAGGCGAGGGGATTGTGGCGGCCAGCGTCCCGGCCCAAGCCGTCCACGTGGACCGTGGTGATGCTCGGCGGCCTCGAAACCGGAGATCGCGCGGCACTCCTCGTGGCTCCACAGGCGCAGGTCAACGTGCTCGCCGTGGACTGGCCATGGAGCGGACCGCGCCGGCTCGACGCACTCGGGATCGTGCGACAACTCCCCGCCATCCGCGCGGCGGTGCTGCGTTCACCAGTGCCCCTCGCGATGGGAATCGAGAGCCTCGCGCGCGAGCACGTCGCCGATTCGAGCCGCATCGCACTCCTCGGCGTGAGCCTCGGCGTGCCGCCGACACTCGCTTCGCTCCGCCTCGCAGGCCCGCCCGCGGCGCTTGTCCTCGTGCACGGTGCGGCCGATCTCGAGCTGCTGCTCCGCCACGATCTCGGGTCCCATCTCGAGCCGCGCTGGCTCGCGCGACCAATCGCGGCGCTCGCCTTCCGGCTGATCCGTCCGCTCGAGCCCGCGTATCACTTCGACGCCGCCGCCGGCATCCCCGCGCTGCTGATCGAGGCGAAGGACGACGAGCGGCTGCCGCGCGCCGCGATCGAGCACCTGAAGCGCGGGCTGCCACATGCAGAAGTGATGGTGCTGGACGGCCCGCACCTGCGCCCCACGCGGGCGGAGCTCATCGCGACGATCACCGCTAGGGCCATGGCCTGGCTAGGCCGCGTGCACTAGGTAGAAATACTGACCCTTCAGGTCGTGGCCTTCATGCCGGCCCGGTCCACTGACTGATTCCCCTCCCCGGTGGCGACTCGCGCTGCTATCGTTATTGGCCCCACCTTGGAGGATGACGGCGTGACGCGCTGTCCGAGTGCCCTGGTCCTCGCGACGCTTCTTGCGATGGTCGTTGCCTTCGGATTCCCCGAAGTTCCCGCAGCTCAGGTCTTCGACCCGGACTTCTTCGTGATCGAGCCGTCCGGATCACAGGTGCAGGACATCGACAAAGCCGGGAACAGGGTCTACATCTGCGGAGACTTCTCCATGGTCGGTCCCTACACGGGTGGAGGGGTTCCGATATCGACGGCCACCGGAACGGCCCTCGCAGGTTTCCCCAAGGTCGACGGCTGGGTTGAGGCAGTCGCCGGGGACGGTGCCGGCGGTTGGTACATAGCCGGAAATTTCGTCTCGGTCGGTGGGCTCCCGAGACAGAACATCGCCCACATCCGATCCGATCTCACCGTCTCGGACTGGAATCCCGGCGCCAATTCGACCGTCTTGAGCCTCGCGACGAACGGCTCGGTCGTCTACGCCGCCGGCACCTTCACCTCTATCGGTGGCGCAGTCCGTCAGAGGCTGGCCGCGATCAGCACCACCACCGCACTGGCAACTTCGTGGGACCCGAACCTGCCTCCGGCGCCCTATCCGCAGGGTTTCACCAGAGTCGCGACGGACGGCTCGAGGGTCTACGCGGCCGGTGGCCCTGACCAGGACTTCGTTGCTGCGTACGACGCCACCTCGGGTACCGCACTCTGGTCTGTGCCGGCCTTTGGCAATGTCTGGGCCATCGGAACCATCGGATCGACCCTCTACGTCGGCGGTGACTTCAGCATCATCGGCTGGCAGCCTCGGACCGCTCTCGCGGCGCTCGAAGCCAGCACCGGAGCCGTCACCAACTGGGCACCGAGTCTCGAGTCCAGCACCTCACCTCGCGTCGGTGCCATCCTGGTGAGGGAATCGAGCCTTGTCGTAGGCGGCACTTTCGACCACATCAATGGCGAGGTACGAGTGGGCCTGGCCGAGCTGGATGCCGCCACGGGTTCCCCTACGTCCTGGAACCCAAGCAGCGACGGTTTTGTGAAAGCCTCGCAGAGGCCGGGTCCGTCGTGTACGTGGGAGGCTGGTTCGACCAGGTCAATGGTCAGCCACGCAGTAATCTGGCCGCGGTCGACGCGACAACCGGAGAGCTTACAGCCTGGAACCCCTCCGCCGGCTACGCGGTCCACGCGCTCTCGGTCAGCGGGGCGACCGTCTATGTGGGCGGCGAGTTCCGCAGCATCGGCTGCCGGCCGCGAAAGGGAATCGCCTCGCTCGACGCCACGACAGGCATGGTCACGGACTGGAATCCGGGAGGGGACGGCAGGATCAACACACTCGAGGTGCGGGGCTCGACCGTGTACGTGGGTGGTTCGTTCGAGAACATTGGAGGAGCGCCCCGCAAATACCTCGCTGCCCTCGATGCCACGACGGGCGTCGCGACCGACTGGAACCCGACGCTCGTCGCTGAGGTCGAGGAAATGGCAACGAGCAGCACCAGGGTCTATGTGGCCGGTTACTTCTGGAGCAGCGGGGACGCGCCACGGGCACTCGCATTCGACATTGCCACCGGTCTTCAAACCGGCTGGTATCCGGATCCGAACTCCACCGTCCACGAGATCGTGGTGGCCGGTTCCGTCATCTACATGGCCGGCTCTTTCAACACCATCGGAGGGGCCTCGCGAAACCGTCTCGCTGCAGTCGACCCGTCCACCGGTGTGGCGACCTCGTGGGATCCGAATTCGAATGGGCGCGTCACGGATATAGAGGTCAGCGGCTCCACGGTCTACGCGTGTGGCTACTTCACTACCATTGGCGGGAGCCCGCGCGGCTACCTCGCGGCTCTCGATGTGGCCTCAGGTCTGGCTCTGCCGTGGAACCCCGATGCGAACTCCGTGGTCAACGCCATCGCCATACAGGGCCCGATCCTCTATGCCGGTGGGTGGTTCTCGGCCATCGGAGGACGCCGCCTGCTCTGCATCGCCGCCCTCGACATCACGACAGGAGCCGCCACACCTTGGAACGCGGATATGGACAGTTACGTTTCGGTCCTCTGGGCTGACGAATCCGCGGTCTACGCCGCCGGTTCCTTCCTTCACATCGGCGGAATGCCCGCCCTCGGGTTCGCAGCGTTCGATACCAGGTCGGGCATCAGCAAATGGGGAAGGGAGCGAAAGCCACGCCTTTGGCCCCCGCGTTCGCCGGGCGATGTGGTTCTGCAGGTATCGAATCCGGTTCGCGACCACATGGAGGTGACATTCTCACTGGCCCAGCGCGGGCGCGTCGGGCTATCCGTGCTCGACCTGCAGGGCCGGGTCGTGGCGCGGATCGCCGACCGTGACTTCGCAGCCGGACCGAACGTCGTCGAGAGCCGCCTCGCGGATCAGATGCCACCCGGTCTCTACTTCGTCACCATGGAAAGAGACGGACTACGCATCACGCGCCCGTTCGTCGTGCTGAAGTAGGGAAGCCTCAGTCGCCCTGCGTTTCGGGGTCCTCGATGTCCGCGACCTGGGCGCTGCTGTGCTCGTGGAGCACCTTCCATTTTCCCGAGGATTTCTCCACCACGAGGGTGATGGCTCCGTGCAGCTTCATGGACTCGTGCTCCATGGTCAGCGTGACCGCGCACGGCGCGAAGGCCAGCGCCATGCTGGGTGACAGCGTCTCGACGTCGATCGTGCCGAGCGTCATCTGGAGCTGAATCTCCGATTCGACGGACTTGTCGACCTCCGTGCGAATGGCTTCCCAGCCGCGCGTGATCTCACCCATCGTGATGGACGCCACGCCCGGCTTCCGGCTCACCATTTCCATGAGAGCGGTGGCGTCGTTCCCGTTCTCGGCGTTTACGTACGCCTTCATGAACTGCTGCACTTCCGTTCGAACCGCCTCGCTGCCGGTCGGCTTCGGTGCGGCCGCGCCGATCAGCGTGAGGCCGGCAACGCCCGCGAGCAGCACGATGGCGAGACGAGATTGGATTCTCATGAGCACCTCCCCTTCTCAATTTGGAACACCTCCGCTCCACGCGGAGCGAGCTGATCGCGACGATCACCGCCAAAGCCATAGCATGGCCCGGCCGGGCGGCTCTATACTCCCCCGGTTCCTGAGGCCCGCCCGAGGTGCCCGATGATTCGCCGGATCGTCCTCCTCACCGCTTTCCTCGCCGCCACGTCGGCCCACGCCGATTCCTTCCAGGCCCCGTTCCGCGCCTACGACGCCGGCCTCTATCCGAGTTCGATTGCGCTCGGCGATTTCAACGGCGACGGCTGGCCGGACATGGTCACGGCCAACGGCAGCTCGACCTTCGTGAGCCTCTATCGCGGGCGTTCGGACGGATCCTTCGGAAGCCCCATCGCAGTGCCGACCGCCGCCTATCCCACGGCGGTGGTGGTCGCCGATCTCGACGCCGACGGGAACCTCGACATCGCCACCGCCGGCTACTACTCCGGCTCGGTTTCCATCCTGCTCGGAAACGGCGATTTCACCTTCGCGCCCTATCTCGACATGGGTGTGTACTCGTTCGCGACGGCGATCGCGACCGGCGACGTCGACGGAGACGGCGACCTCGACCTGCTGGCTACCACGAACATCAACAGCACCGTGGTCGAGGTGTTGAACCATGGCGGGGGTGCGTTCCTGCCGGGTGCGATTCGATCCACCGGGCAATGGCCGCACGCGGTCGCGTTCGGCGACATCACCGGTGACGGCATCAAGGACATTCTCACCGGCAACACCGGCGACAACACGATCTCGATCTTCCGGGGCCTGGGCTCAGGCGCGTACGCGTCTCCGATCGCGATCGCCGCGAACCAGCCGAAGTCGATCGCGATCTCCGACGTGGACGGAGACACCCATAACGACCTCGTCGCCACCGACGTCACCGGCAACCGCGTGTCGGTGCGATTCGGGCTCGCCGGCGGAGGTCTGGGTGCCCCGGTGCACTACGCCACCGGCATCTCGCCGTCCGAGGTCGAGGTCGGCGACGTGAACGATGACGACGTCCTCGACCTGGTCACCGCGAACGGCGGATCGAACGACGTTTCGGTGCTGCTCGGCACGGGAGGCGGCGCGTTCGCGGCCGAGCAGAGATTCCGGGCCGGTGCCGGGAGCACGTCGGTGGCGATCGGCGACGTGACCCACGACGGCCGCGCGGACCTGGTGGTCGCCGACAACTCCGGCAATACGTCGGTCGTGCTGACCGGCGACGGCAGCGGCGGATTCGGCGTGCCGAACGACATCCCGGTGGGCGCCAACCCCATGGCCATCGCGAGCGGCGATTTCAACGCCGACGGACACGCGGACCTCGTCACCGCGGACCGGCACTCGCATTCGATCACGGTTCTGCTCGGTGCGGGCGATGGCTCCTTCGCACCCGGCGTGCAATACGACACGGGCGACAGCGCCGTCGCGGTCGCGATCGGTGACGTCACCGGGGATCAGATACTCGACGTGGTCACCGTGAACCACGCCCTCGTGGGATCGATCTCGGTGCTGCCCGGCCTCGGCGACGGCACGTTCGCGCCTCGCACCGACTACACGACCGGGGCGCGTCCGAACGGCCTGGCGGTCGGCGATCTCGACGGCGACGGGCGGCTCGACGTGGTGACGGTCGGCAGGTTCCTCTCGGTGCGGCTCGGCCTGCCGGGCGGAACGCTGGGCCCCAGCACGGACACGTCGATTGCCACGGAGCTTGCCATCGCGCTCGCACGCGTGAACTCCGACATCCACCTCGATCTCCTGTCCGCCGCCTCGGTTCCAGGCCTCAAGGTGCGACTGGGAGACGGCGCGGGCGATTTCGGACCGGCCAGCGGCTACGGCCCGAACTTCGCCCCCATTTCGGTGGCAACTGGCGACCTCGACCAGGATGGAGACATCGACGTCGCCCTCGGTGGCCAGTTCGGGAACTCGGTCCACGTTCTCCTCGGAGGCGGGGACGGCACCTTCGAAAACGTGGGAGTGCTCCACGCCGGCGTCAACACGCGCGGCGTGGCGATCGCCGACGTGGACGCCGACGGGAAGCCGGACGTGCTGACCGCCAACCCCGGCTCGCACACCATGTCGTTCTTCCCCGGCCACGGCGACGGCACGTTCGGGGAGAAGGAGGACTACGGAACCGGTGCCAGCCCGTCGGGAATCGCGGTGGCCGACTTCGACGAAGACGGCTATCTCGACGCGGCGGTGTCGAATGCCGGGAACGGCACGGTCTCGATCCTGCGGAAGCTCAGCGGCTCGACGCTCGACGTTCCGATCGCTCCCCGCGCGTCTTCGACCCTGCGCCTGTCGCCCAATCCCACGTACGGACCGCTCAGCGTCGCCTTCACGCTCCCGCATGCGGCGCGCGTTGCGATCTCGGTGGTCGACCTCCAGGGCCGGCGGATCGCGCGCTTCGGCGAGGGCGATTACGGCGCGGGCCCGCATCGCATCGACGGCGATGTCACGCGCCGGGCGCCGATCGCGCCGGGACTCTATTTCGTGCGCGTCGAGGGAGCGGGCGCGGCCGCCGCACCGTTCGTCATTCTCCGCTGAACACGGAACGCTACCCGGACTGAAGGATGAGCCAGGTGCCCCCGAAACGTCCGGCCTTCGCCTCGGACTCCCGCACCCAGAAGTAGAGCCTGCCGCAGTCGCCCCACATCACACCCAGGTCGTCGTCCGTGTCGAACTGAAGCAGCAGGCGCCATTCGGCGGCTCCTGCCTCGAGTGGCCGCGCGCGCGGATCCGCATATCCGCTGGGGTCTCCGATGTAGATGCCGTTGGAGGCGAGCTGGCATTCCAGCTCCATCTGATCTCCCTGGACCGGCACCGGCAGCCCGCCGACCTGGTGCCTGGCGTGCCCGTCGTACGGCGCCTCGGCAAGATCCGAGTACTCGTCGAACTCATCGTCCGAGAGCGTCAGCTCCTGGACCGCCTCGCGCTCCCATGACGGCAGCGTCTGGATCAGGCGGAAGCTCATGCTCCGCGGCGCGATTCCACCCCCATCCTTGGATTTCACCGGCGTGATCGGTGAATCGAGATCCGGAACGTGCAGCACGGCGCCGGAGCCTTTGTCCTTGGGATCGAAGCCCCAGGGCTGCTCCTCCAGGTCATAGAAGAAGAGCAGCGCACCGGTCGTCGGGAGCCAGCCGATTCGATGAGCCCGATGAAGCTCCGCGAGCGAGACGCGCGCGAGGAAGGTCAGTTTCCTGCCGTTCCTCGTGGGCCAATCGCCCGCGGGCAGCCCCGGCGCTCCGCCCCAGTGGGAGCGGGATGGAGCATCGCTCGGTACGAGATGAACTCCGGGGGCAACGATTGAGGCGGTGAGATCACTGAGGTCACGCATCGCGGGCATCCTCCTTCACGGTGAGGGGACTCAGCGGCTGAACAGCAGCCCCGTCACCTTCACGAACGACAGCACGAATCCCGTCAGGGTCAGCGCGAGAAGCGTCAGCGCCAGAACCTGAACTCCGCGGCTCTCGCGCTTCTCCTCGCTAAAGCGCATCGCCTCGCCCAGCACCCAGCCGCCGGCGAAGCCGCCCGCGTGGGCCCAGTTGTTCACCGACGACATGATGAAACCGAACGCGAACATGATGAGGGCGTACTGCCAGAGCTGCTGGGTCAGCATCGAATGGCCGGTGCGGCGGCCGTACACAATCAGCGCGCCGAGCAGGCCGAAGATGCTCCCCGAGGCGCCGATCGTCGGATTGCCGCTCGCGAGGTTCGAGACGAGGAAGCCGAGCGCTCCCGACAGCGAGAAGATCACGAACCCGCGCGCCGGACCGTACACGTCGTTCACGGCCGGACCGAGATTCCGGATCCACATCATGTTGAAGAAGATGTGGAGCAGCCCGCCGTGGAGATAGATCGCCGTCAGCAGCGTCCACCACCAGTGCGCCTCCCACGCGTAGCCGCCGGTCATGCCGAGCTGGAACAGCGCTCGCGTCCCGGGCGAGAGAATCGAGAACAGCCCGGACATCCGGAAGATCGCCTCGGGCTGGAGCACCAGCGCGGCGACGTAGAGTCCCACGCATCCCGCCACGATCGCCGGAATCAGATCGAAGCTGCGGCCGAAGAAGCGCTGGATCACCGGGCCATAGCCGTAGAGCCCGGGCCGCCACGCGCCGCAGAACGGGCACTTCTCTTCCGAAACCGAGATGAGCTTCCCGCATTGCGGGCAGATCATCGACCCCGTGGTCTTGCGTTCCATCCGGCGGACATTACGGGAAGGCGCGTCCGCGGGGCGAGCCGCCCGTCAGCCGTGAAGTCCGCGCACGTTGTTCATGCCGGAACACCGGCGTAATTTCAGCGCCACCGCGCAGGAGGTGTCGTATCCGAAGCGACATGTCGGCTGTGGCCATGGAGTGGTCCCCGGGCAGCGTGCGGTTGCTCGCGCTCCCCGGTGGCGAGACCGTCGCCACCGTGTCGGTCCCCGGGGCAGTCGGCACGGGCCGCACCTACCTGGGACTGTTCAGCGGCCCGGTCCTGAAGATGCCCACGGAAACGCGTGAACCCTTCATGCGCCTCGTTGCCGACCAGTTGGAGCCGGCGCCCCGCGTCCCCGGCGAAGCGGCCCTGTCGGCCGACTGGTGCCGCGCCCACGCGGGGGGCGTGCTGACCGTGATCGAGAAAGACGAGCTGTGGGTGCTCGGCCCCTCGTCCGCCACGTGGATGGCTCGCCGGCTGCCGGCCGGAATCGCCGCCCGCGATGTGTCGGTCTCCCCCGACGGCACCCTGTGGGTGGCCGGGGGCGAACGCCGTGCCGGCGCTCCCGAAGCGGCCATCCTCGTTCGGCTGGGCGAGCACGGGGACACGATCATCCCGGTGTCGCTCTCGGCCCGGGATCGCCGCTCGCTCGCGAAGCGCGAGGCCGACAGGGACTACTGGCGTGTCGACATGGAAGGTACCCCGGCGGTGATGCTGGCGAGCTGCGCCTGGATGTACGACGACCCGACCGACTTCGCCGTGATCGGCTGGGACGCGGAGTGGAGCGTGCTCGTCGCGGAGCGCCGGGGCATTGTCGCCTGGGTGCGCGACAGCGGCGTGAGCGTCTACACGTCGGAAGGAAAGCGCTACCGCGTCGCCGGCCACGGAGAGCGCCCCCGCTTGCAGGACCTCCGCCCTGCCATCCGAGCCGCCTGGCCCGGAGGCGCTCGAGCAACCCCCGGCGACCTGGCCGTCCGCGCCGCCTGCGCACGTGGCAACGAATTGCTGCTGCTGGCCCGAGTCTACGACTGGGGGCAGCCCGAGCCTCACCACATCAAGGCCAGCGTCATCTTCCATTCAGTCGACGACGGCGAGTCCTTCCATCCCTGGGCCCAAACCGTCGGCAGCGACGTCGAATTGCGCGGCGTCGTCTGGCTCTAGAGGTCGCGAGCCCGCCTCTGGTGCACCACGCGATAGAGTGCAGGCAGCACGATCAGCGTAAGCAGCGTCGAGGTTACGATGCCGCCGATCACCACCGTGGCGAGCGGACGCTGCACCTCGGCTCCGGTCCCGGTGGCCAGCGCCATCGGCACGAAGCCCAGCGATGCCACGAGCGCCGTCATCAGGATCGGCCGGAGCCGCGTCGCGCATCCCTCCAGCAGCGCCGCCTCGACGCTCAGTCCTTCCGCTATCAGCTTGCGGACGAACGACAGCATCACGACTCCGTTCAGTACCGCGACGCCCGAGAGCGCGATGAACCCTACGCCGGCCGTCACCGAAAACGGCATGCCGCGTGCGAGCAGAGCGAGGATCCCCCCGGTCATCGCCAGCGGAACCCCGCTGAACACGAGCAGGGCGTCCCGCATCGATCCGAACGCAGCGAACAGCAGGAGCACGATGAGCAGCAGCGCGATCGGGATCACGATCGAGAGCCGGGCCCGGGCCGCGATCAGGTTTTCGAACTGGCCGCCCCAGGTGACCCATGATCCCGCCGGCACCGCGACTTCGCGTTCGACACGGCGCCGGGCATCCGCGACGAACCCGCCGATGTCACGCCCGCGCACGTTGGCCTGCACCACCACCCGTCGCTTGCCGTTCTCACGGCTCACCTGATTCGGCCCTTCCTCGAGACGGATCCGGGCCACGGCGCCCAGCGGCACGAACTCGGTTCTCGCCCCGGAATGGGCGGCTGGCAGCGCCCCGGGCATCAGCGAGCGCGGCGCGGCTTCCACCGGCACCGGCAGCGTCGACAGCGCTCGGATGTCGTTGCGTACCGGATCCGGAAAGCGGATGACGATCGGAAACCGGCGATCACCTTCGAAGATCTCGCCCGCCTCGCTCCCCGCGAGCGCGGTGCGCACCACCGCCTGGACATCCGCGATGTCGAGTCCGTAGCGAGCCACCGCGGCACGATCGATGTCGACCGCCAGGACGGGCAGGCCCGTCACTTGCTCCACCCGCACGTCCGCCGCGCCCGGAACGCGGCGCAGGACGGCGCCGATCCGTCCGGCGGTGGCGAGCAGGTCGTCCAGATCGTCGCCAAACACCTTGACCGCGACGTCGGCCCGCACGCCGGCGATCAGCTCGTTGAAACGCATCTGGATCGGCTGCGTGAACTCGTAGGCGTTGCCCGGCTGCAGGTTCAGCTCGCGCTCCATGGCGGCCACCAGGTCGGCCTTCGGCCGCCGCGGATCGGGCCATTCGCGCCGCGACTTCAGCATCACGAAGACGTCCGACACATTCGGCGGCATCGGATCGTTGGCGATCTCCGCCGTTCCGATCTTCGAGAAGGTGCGCTCGACCTCGGGGAACGCCCGGAGCGCCGCTTCGACCCCCGCCTGCATTGCCACCGCCTGGTCGAGGCTCGTTCCGGGAATACGGAGCGCGTGGATCGCGAGGTCGCGCTCGTCGAGCTGCGGCACGAACTCGCCGCCCAGCCGGGTCGCAAGCAGGCCCGTGACCGCGACCAGGAGGACGGCCGCTGCGATCACGATCCGGCGGTGACGGAGCGCCCAGGCCGCCGACGGCAGATAGAGAGCGTGCAGGCCTCGAAACACCGGGCTCTCGGTCTCGGCCACCCGTCCGCGCAGCAGCAGAGCGACCAGCGCCGGAACCAGGGTGAACGAGAACAGTAGCGCCCCGCCGAGCGCGAGCAGCACCACCTGCGCCATCGGCCGGAACATCTTTCCTTCGATCCCGGTCAGGGTGAGGATCGGCAGGTAGACGATCATGATGATCGCGATCGCGAACAGGGTGGGGCGCGCCACCTCGGATCCGCTCGCCAGCGTTTCCTCCAGGCGCTCGCGAAGATCGAGCGCGCGTCCCTGTCGCTTCTGGCGCAGCGCGAACCGGCGAAGCATGTTCTCGACCATGACGACCGCGCCGTCGACGATGATCCCGAAGTCGATGGCGCCGAGGCTCAGCAGGTTGGCGCTGATCTTCCCCTGCACCATGCCGGTGACGGCGAACAGCATCGAGAGCGGAATCACCAGCGCGGCGATGAGCGCGCCGGTGAGGTTCCCGAGCAGCAGGAAGAGCACCGCGATCACGAGCGCGGCACCTTCCAGCAGGTTGACGCGCACGGTCTCGAGCGTGGCGTCCACCAGCTTGGTGCGGTCGTACACCGGCCGCGCCACCACGCCCGCGGGAAGCGTGCGGTTCACCTCCTCGAGCCGCTGGGCCAGGCGCCGGGAGACGGTGCGGCTGTTCTCCCCCATGAGCATGAACGCGGTGCCCAGCACGACCTCGGCACCGTTCTCGGTGGCGGCGCCGGTGCGGAGCTCGCGGCCCTGACCTACGCTCGCGACTTCGCCGATGCGGATGGGAACGCCGTTCCGCGTGGCGACGACGATCTGAGCGATCTCGTGGTCGCTGCCGATCCGGCCGCTGGTGCTCACGAGGTATTGCTCGCCCTTGTGATCGATGAACCCGCCGCCGGCCGCGGAGTTGTTGCGCTCGAGCGCGAGCTGGAGATCGTGGAGCCCCAGGCCGTAGGCCACGAGGCGGGCCGGATCGGGCGTCACCTGATAATGCTTGCGATAGCCGCCGATGGTGTTGATCTCAGTCACACCGCGCACCGTCCGCAGCTGTGGCTTGACCACCCAGTCCTGGATCTCACGGAGATCGGTCGGCGTGTACGCGCGGCCGTCCGGGGTGAGCGCCCCGGGGGACGCCTCGACCGTCCACATGAAGATCTCGCCCAGACCGGTGGCGATCGGGCCCATCTGCGGGTCCCCCATCCCGTCGGGGATGGCGGTGCGCGCCTCCTGGAGCCGCTCATTCACGAGCTGGCGCGCGAAGTAGATGCTGGTGCCGTCGCGGAACACGACCGTCACCTGCGACAGCCCGTACCGTGACAGCGACCGTGTCTCGACGAGCTCCGGCAGGCCGGACATTGCTGTCTCGATCGGAAGCGTGACCCGCTGCTCGACCTCGCCGGGCGACGCACCCTCGACCACCGTGTTGATCTGGACCTGGACGTTCGTGATGTCCGGGACTGCGTCGATCGTCAGGCGCGTGATGTCGTAAAGCCCGAGGGCGGCGACCGCCGTCGCTGCCAGGACCACGAGCCACCGCCGTTCGATCGATGCCCGGAGCACGCGCTCGAGAAGTCCCGATCCCCTCTCGCGGGGACTCGGTGCTTCAGTGCTCATGGGTCGCCTCCGACTTCCCGAGCTCCGCCTTGAGAAGGAACGCATTGCGGACAACCACGCTGTCACCCACGGCGAGTCCCGTGCTGATCTCGGTCCACTCTCCGTCGGTTCGGCCCACAGTGACCGGCTGCAGGAGGAACTCGGTCCCGCGCGCGCGAAACACTGCCGGGCCCTCCCGCATCCGCACGATCGCCGCCTCCGGCACGGCGACCGCGACCCGCGCGCGGTCCAGCGTCACCGCCACGGTGACGAAGAGCCCTGGGGGCCAGCCGCCGTCCGGGTTGGACAGCACCACCCGGCCGTACGAAACACGCGTGTCCTGCTCGAGAAGCGGACCGACGTAGCCGACGACGCCGGAGGCGACCGTCGGCGCGCCGGCCGCCGAGCGAACGACGACGGTTTGGCCGCGGCGGACGCGCCCCGCCATCTGCGGATACAGTGCGAAGTCCACCCATACCGACGAGAGGTTCGCGATCGTGTAGAGCACCGACTCGTGCTCGACGGCCTGGCCGACGGCGGCTTCGCGCGCCACCACGGTGCCGGCCATCGGTGCGCGAATCTCGTATTCGGTCAGGCTCTCGTTGCTGAGCACGACCGCCAGCAGGTCCCCCGGCGCGACCGTATCGCCGATCCGGTGCTCGAGCCGCTGCAGAACTCCCGCGAAGCGCGGCCGCACCTGCACCACGTGCTCGGCGTCGAGCCTCACCTCTCCCGGCGCCTCCACGCGCTCTTCGATGAGGCGCGCCCCGGCGGCGCCTGCGCGGATGTCGCCGTTGGCGACGGCGGCCGGCTCGAGACGCACGCGGCCTTCGGCTTCGTGCGGATCCGCGTGCTCGTCGTGCTCCTCGTGGTCGCCGTGCCCGTGCGCGCTGCGCTCGGTGCGTTCGCCGGTTTGGTTCTCGCTGACGGAACTCGTACACGCGGAGAAGCCGGCGGGAAGCGCCAGGCCCAGGATCACGGACACCAATGAACGAAGCTCGCGGGCGCTCATCACTCATCCCTCCCGCCTGGCCGCCCGCTCCATGTCCCGATCAGCAGCTCGAGCCCGAGCCGCGCGCGCCAGGCGGCGGCAGTTGCCTCCATGAGAAGGAAGTCGGTCTCGATCAGGCTCTTCTGCCCTTCATGGAGGTCGAGATAGCCGAGCCGACCGGCGCGAAAGGCGGCCACGATCTGACGCATCGCCTCCTCCGCCGCGGGACGTGCTTCGTCGCGCAGGCGGCGGTAGGCCTCGAACGTCGCGACGCAGAGGTCGCGCGACGCGCCCGCCGCCTCACGCAAACGCCGCCCCTGATCCTCGGCTCGTGCCTCAGCGGCGTACCTTTCCCGATCGGCGGCATCGGCGGCCCCCGCGCCCGAGCTCCAGAGCGGGATCGGCATCGTGAGCCCGGCGACGAACCCGGTGCCGGGCACCTCGGCGAGATGGCGGACACCCGCGGTCAGGGCGAGGTCCGGAACGCGCGCCGCGCGTGCCTCCCGGGCCTGCCACGACGCGACCGCCACTTCGGCGGCGGCCAGTTGGATACGCGGATGAGCCGCGACCATCGACATGAGCTGCGAGGTGTCCGGAATCGCGCGCGCGGCGGGTTCATCCAGCGTGAGAGCCGGTGCATCGAGGGCATCGGCGCCCCATTCGAGCGCCAGACGGCGCCGTGCTGACGCCAGCTCGAATGCGGCGGTCTGCCGCTCGACCTCGCGGAGGCTCCGGAAGTTGGCGATCCGCAGGCGCTCGAACGCCGGGGCCGCGCCGGCCCGGGTCCGCGCCGCCGCGGCGCTCTCCGCGGCGACTGCCGACTCGACGGCCGCGGTGAGCCTGGCCACTCGCTGCTCGAGCAACCAGGCTTCGAGGAATCGCTCCCCGGTCCCTGCCAGTATCTCCAGCCGCAGCGCTTCTGCCTCCGCGGTGGACGCGTCGACTCGGGCCTCTGCCGTCCCGGTACGTGCGTCACGGTCGCCACCCAGCTCCAGAGACTGCCCGATCTCGAGAGTCGTTTCGGAACGATCGCTGCCGAGCTCGCCACCAAAGTCCTCGATCTCGGCGGAAAGCGACGGGTTCGGCCAGCGTGCGGCGTCGCGCCGGCGATGGTGCGCTGCCTCGGTTCGGTGACCGGCCGCGCGCAGAGCCGGATGAGCGTCCGCCGCACGCCGCAGCGCTTCCTCCAGGGTGAGCGCGGGACGATCTGCGGACGGGGCCGTGGCGAGAACCTCGACCAGCAGGCCCATGAAGATGGGAAACAACACGCCGACCTCCTTCGAGTGTGACCGTGACGCGTCCACGAAAGGGACGCGCGGTGCCGCCCTGCGCTTTCAGCGCGGCGGCAGGGCTAGGCTCGAAGGAGGATCAGCAGCGCAGCGAGACGGTCTGAAGCGGAGGGACGGCGAGGAGCTGAGCGGTCGCGAAGGGCGCGACGCACGCGAGGGAACCACGGTCGAAACGAACCAGTGCCACGATCTGGACGGGCGCGAGATCGGCGGAATTCACGTCGGGACGCCCGCGAAGCTGCGCGTCCGACGCGAGCTCGTAGTCGCGGCAGTCCTCGCATCCATCGGGGACGCACGCGTCTCCGGCGCGGGCCTCGCCGGGCTCACAGCACAGCTGGCCGGCGGGGGCCGACGGCTCGACGACCAGGTGACCGTCGGGGCCCACACACAGCGTCCATCCCGAGGGGAAGGCGCACGTGAGGGCGAGGATCAGAGAGAGGGCGCGGAGAGTTCGCATTGGGAATCGAGGGTGGCGGTCCGAGGATCGGGTGTCAACGTCGCCCGGTTCCATCGCCCCGGGGCTGTCCATGGATCGGCGTGAAGTCGAAGCCCCTTCACCCGTTCGTCGGGCCGCCCTCCTCCGGCGCCGTCGGCAGCGATGCCGAGCTGCGCGGCGTCGTCTGGCTCTAGCACGACGGGAAGAGGGTGAAAAACCACGGGTCGTCAGGGCTGATCGCCGGCCTATACTCGTGTGGAGCTGACCTCTGACAACACGAAAGGCCATGATGCAACTGTGCCCATCCTTCAGCCCTCGGCGACTTGCCACCGCGATCTCTTTCCTCCTGATCTTCGGCTCGGCCAGTCGGGGGGTATCTGCTCAGACCGTTCGTGACGACATATGGGTCGCCAACGACTTGGTCTATTCACTGGCCACCGACGGCAAGACCCTCTACCTGGGCGGCTATTTCACACTGGTCGGGCCGGTCACTGGCAAAGGCGTGCCTGTGGACCTCGGAAGCGGTCAGACGCGCCCCGGATTCCCGTATGTGGATGGCGCAGTCAGTGCCGTGGTCTCCGACGGCGCCGGCGGCTGGTTCATCGGTGGGAAATTCCAATCAGTCGGCGGTCAGGTCCGGGGTGGTCTGGCGCACCTGACGGCGGACCTCAAGGTTTCGGCATGGGACGCGAATGCTTCCCTCAGGACTTGCGGGGGCTGTGATCCGGGGGTGAGTGCACTGCTGATTTCCGGCACGACGCTCTACGTCGCAGGTGACTTCTCAGCTCTGGGTGGCGTGGCCTGCAACGATCTCGGTGCGGTCGATGTCATCACAGGCGCCGCGAGGAACTGGACCCCTCAACCCAATGAAAAGGTTCTGGCGCTGGCGCTGCGCGGGTCCACTCTCTACGTGGGCGGGCGGTTCACGGCCATCGGCGATCGGATCCGCAACCACATCGCCGCGGTCGATGTCGTGACCGGCGTGGCCACCGCCTGGAATCCGAACGTCAATGACCACGTCACCGATCTCGCGCTGGGGGAAACCCAGATCTACGCGGCCGGGCAATTCGATTCGGTAGGCGCCGAGAGGCGCCCCCAGGCCGCCGGTATTGACTTGACGACGGGGCTGGCTACGTCATGGAACCCAGTGTCTGACGGCCTCATCGAGGCTCTCGCCGTGCGGGGTTCGACCGTTTATGTCGGTGGGCTCTTCTTCCACCTCGGCAATCAGGAGCGGAAGTCACTTGCTGCAGTCGATGCCACGTCCGGGGCGGTGCTGGATTGGAATCCAGGCTCAGAGCACCCGGACCTCAGTGGACGTGGGTGGATCGCGACTCTCGTGGCCACCGACTCCAGGCTCTATGTTGGCGGCCTCTTCGATAGGGTCGCAGGTCAACGACGCGACAACGTTGCAGCATTCGATCTCACGAGCGGCAATCTGACCGGCTGGGATCCGATGGCGGCAGACCGCGTGAGTGTCATCGCTGTCGACAACACCGGCGCCTACCTGGGCGGGGACTTCACGAGCGTCGGGGGCGCAAGGCGCAAAAACCTCGCGGCTTTCGACCTTGCGACCGGCGCTGCGACGGGCTGGAATCCCGAACCCAACCGGGAAGTCACCAGCCTGGCATTCCAGGCTGGGAAGGTGTTCGCCTCCGGACCGTTTTCCACCATCGGCGGCCAGGCACGCTCGGGCATCGCGGCGTTCGACGCCACGACCGGCGCCATCAGTGATTGGAATCCAATCCCCAATGGCCAAGTGCGCGCATTCGCCCTCGGCCCATCGACCGCGTACATCAGTGGCGCTTTCAACAGTGTGGGCGGACAGCCCCGCGACAGTCTCGCCGAAGTCGACCTGGTCACCGGCGCCGTCACCGGGTGGAACCCGGTCACCAACGGGAGGGTCACCAAGCTCCTGGTGACCGGCGAAACGGTATTCGCGGTCGTCGAGGGCGTGGAGCTCGCCGCCATCGGCGCCGTGACCGGCCAGGTTCGCGACTGGCATCCGAGATTCGTGTACGACTACTGCTATTACTCCTGTCAGACGAGCGTCGACGCACTGGCATCGCGTGGAAACGTCCTCTACGTGGGAGGGCAGTTCACCAAGGTCGACAATGTTCCTCGAAGCCTGGTGGCCGCTTTTGACATGACCTCAGGTGCGCTTCTGCCGGCGCTCGTTTCCCGGTCCGTACAGGGCCTCGAGTGGGTGACCGATCTCGCGATCAGCGGGAGCACGATGTACATGGGTGGGGCCTTCAGCTATGTGGCCGATTCGCCACGAAAGAATCTTGCCGCGCTCGACCTCGAGAGCGGTGCTCTCGAGTCCTGGGCGCCCAGTGCCAGCTCCTGGGTCTACTGCATGACGACCCACGGCGCGGACGTCTATGTAGGTGGGCTCTTTGCCGACATGAACGGTGCTCATCGCCCGCACATCGCCGCATTCGTCGACCCCACGACGCCAGCGCACCCGGCCAGCCGCAAATGGGGAAAGGAGCGCAAACCACGTCCTGGGCCCCCGCGTTCCCCGGCCGATGAGGTTGCTCTGCGGGTATCGAATCCGGTTCGCGGCCACGTGGAGGTCACGTTCTCTCTGGCCCAACCCGGGCGGGTCGGGCTGTCCGTAGTGGACCTGCAGGGCCGGGTCGTGGCGCGGATCGCCGACAGCTACTTCGCGGCCGGGCCGAGCGTCGTCCAGAGCAGTCTCGCAGATCAGACACCACCCGGTCTCTACTTCGTCACCATGGAGAGAGACGGACAACGCGTCACGCGCCCGTTCGTGGTCTTGAAGTAGGAAGCACTCACGGCGCGGGTCGTGACACGCTAACTCGCCGTCGGGCCGCCCTCTTCCGGCGGCTTCAACCGGCGGAACGCGCCCCACAGCAGGATGTCGTAGGTGATCTTGAACCCGGCCCCGATGAAGAGCGGCACGGCGAGCGCGCTCTGCATGAAGAGCCCGGCGAACGTGGGCGCCACCGCCCACGCGCTCATCCGCACCAGCGACGTGACGCCCGAGGCGTAGAGCCGCTCGGTCGGACGCACCACAGCCATCACGTACGACTGACGGGTCGGAACGTCCATCTCGACCAGGCCCTCGCGCAGCAGGAACAGCAGGGCGGCAATCGGGAAGCTTGGCGCGAACGCCACGCTCGCGAGCAGGATGCTCGACGGGATGTGGGTGAAGACCATCGTGTTCACGAGCCCGATCCGTTTGGCGAGCCACGCGGCCGCCAGATGTGAGACCGCGTTCAGGATGCGCGCGCCGAAGAACAGCAGGCCGATCACCGCCTCGCTCGCGCCATAGCGCTCGAAGAAGAAGAACGAGAGCAGCGCGGTGGTGAGGAACCCGCCACCCAGGCTGTCGAGCACGAAGAGCGAGCTGATGCGCCACACGATACGCTTGGTCTCCGGGCTCACCTCGACCCGCGCGTGCTCGCCCTGGAATTCGACGTTGGGTGAGAGCCGGAGTGCGAACATCGCGACCAGCCCCATGAGCGCGGCGTACCCCAGGAACGTGAAGCGGATCGACTCCACGTCGCCGACCGCGAGCTGGCGGCGCAGGATCTCCGGCACCGCGGCGCACAGGCCGCCGAGCGCGTGGCCGACGTCCTGAAGCACGTTGTACCAGGCGACCACGCGGGTGCGTCCCTGGTCGTCGGTCGTCGCGGGGAGAATCGCCTGCTCGATCACGAGCGACGCGCCGCGGTCGCGACCCATTCCATTCAACATCCCGAACAGCGCCGCGAGACCGAGTGCGAGCGCGTCCGACGCCATGCTGGCGGCAATCCCGCCGAGCGCGGAGAGCAGCGCCAGGCCGAGCAGCATGCGGCGGCGGCCTAAAGCGTCGCCGCGGACGGTGGCGAACATCATGGCCAGCGCGTTCCCGGCCAGGCCCGCGCCCACGACCATGCCCATGCGGGCGGGCGACAGGCCGAGCCGCGCCAGGTAGAGGCCGAGCAGGATGCCGCACATCCCGGTGGCCACGGCGCGCAGGAACGCCGATGCGTAGATCAGCGAGCGGTCGTGCCGGCCCTTCTCGACTGGGAACGACTCCAGTGGTCCTCCTCGGTGTCCGCCCGGCTTCGCCGGCCGCCCAACAATTCCAGTTGTGTTGCGCAGTGGCGGTGCGTATCATTCCTGTCCGCATAAACGCAATACCCCTCGACCCCCGAGGGCCGCCGTCGAGAGGGTCATCATGGGCCGCCCCTGTGCGATTCTTCGCGTCTGCACGCCATGGCTGGCGACAGCACTGCTTGTCGCACCCGCATTCGCGACCACGCTGCGCTTCGACGACACCCGCTCCCTGACGCGCGGATCACGCGAGATCGTGATCGGCCAGGTCGAGAGCGCCCGCTCCTACTGGAACGAGACGCACACGCGCATCTTCACCGACGTCACGGTGAGCGTGACGCGCTCCCTCAAGGGTTCACCGGGCGGCACGCTCACGTTGACCCAGCTCGGCGGAACCGTGGACGGAATGCGCTACGAGGTCCCGGGCTGCCCGGCGTTCAAACCCGGCGAGGAAGCGCTGTTCTTCGTGTGGCGCGACGCCAAGGGGCGCGCCCAGCTCAACGGCCTTGCGCAGGGCAAGTTCGACATTCGCCGGGATCCCACGACCGGGGCGGGCTTCGTCCAGCGCGCGGCCCCCGGCTTCGGGGTGCGCGAGCTCAAGCGTCTCGAGCGGCTGTCAGCAGGTGAAGCCGCGCCGGATCTCAGGCTGGACGACCTGATCCGCGAGATCCAGCGCGCGCTCGCCGAACCGAACGCGGACCGCTAGAAGATCCATGGGCCACCGAATCCAGCCTACGCTCGTTGTCCTGGTCTTCCTGTCACTCGTGTGGTCAGTCGCCCCGGGACGCGCCGAGACGTTACCTAAGGAGGGCGGCCCGTACATGATCTCGGAGGACGGCACGATCCGTCCGGTTCCGAGCCGCGCGCGGCCGGCCGGGCCGGCTTCGGCCGGCTCCCGCGATCTGCCCGGGACCCTGTCCGTGGTCGAGCCGGACAGCACCTACATCATCTTCTCCCACGAGTTCGAGAACGCCGAGAGCGATGACTGCGATCCGCGCGGCTGGACCGCCGAGGAACGCGGCAACCTGGTGTTCGTGCACGTCGACGACGAGTTCCTCGAGAACGACCCTTTCATCACCATGGGCACGAAGGCGCTGTGGTTCGGATGCGACCTGACGTCCCATCCCGATGAGGTGAAGAACTGGTACTTCTCTTACGGCTTCGGTTCGAGCTGGAGCCAGCGTGCGACGTCGCCGGTCCTGCCCTCGGTCGGAAACTACCGGCTGGAGTTCGATGGTCGCGTCGGCCTCAGCGCCCCTCCGACCGCCGTCTTCGCCAGCACCAACTCCTTCCAGGCGTTCATTGCGGTGCAGGCTTCGCAACCCGGAGGCGGCCCGCCGTGGATCAATCTTCCCGCGCGCTGGTTCTGCCCCCCCAGTGCTCAGGTTGTGACCAGCACCGGGATCCGGGGCAACGGCTCGTTCAAGTGCTTCGTGCCGCTTTCCACGGACAGCCTCGCCCCGGCGCTCGGATCCAACGTCCAGCTCCGGATCATCGTCAACACTGGCAACACCGGGGCTGGCAACAACGAGGACGGCTCGCTGGCACCGACCATCGGGGCCGCGGTGATCGACAACATCCGCATCGTCGATCTCGGCACCATGACCGACGTCGTGCCGGCGGCGACCTTCGAGTCGGGCACCACCGACGGCTGGACGCTCAGCGGGCAGAATGGCGGACTGAGCGGCACCGTGCGGGTCATTCGGGACGTCCCCGTCGACGCGTCCCAGCTGCAGCTCCTGAGGAATGCCGATCCCAATGCGCCGGGGTGCGTCTGGAGCCTGGGCGGGCCCGGCGGCTACTGGGGGAACGGCTCCCTCGTCCGACTCCATTCACCGTGGTTCTCGAGGCAGCAGATAGCGAACTACCTCTGGTCCTTCCGGTCCTCATACCCGCTCGGGAATACCGGGCAGTACTACTTCGAAAGCTTCCGCCTGCTCGGCAAGAACGCGGGCGACCCCAACGCGGCGCGCTTCAACGCCCGGTCGGCGTTCATCTTTTTCGACAACGTCGAAGGGCGTTTCCTCGAAGGCTTCAATGACTTGTTGACGTCGGGACCGACGGTCGGCAGCCCGAACTGTGACCTCTTCCAGGTCGTCATCCAGGTCGAGGATCTCATCGAGCGTTTCAACGGCACTTACGCGACCCGGCATCTGAGCAAGCATCCGCTTTTCGATCGCATGGGAGTCTTTCAGAAGGCCCCGGGCGTTCTGTTCGACTCCGATTTCGACGGCGTCGACAACGAACACGATGCCTGTCCTTCGGTGTCGTCCGCCGGGCAGGACGTCGACGGGGACGGATGCCGGGACATCACCTCCACCCTCCGGCACGACGAGTCGTGGCGTACGTCGCCCCTCCATTTCCGTCTTTCCCAGAACGGCGATCCGCTGATCGGCGACGGCAGCGGCCTCCAGGCCATGCGCGACGCCTTCGCGTCGTGGTCGGGCGTGGCCGGGTCGAATCTCACGCTGGTGGACGACGGAACGACCGCGCAGACCGACGCGCGCGCGACCGACGGGATCAATCTCCTCACCTTCGAGGACGACTACCAGTTCCCGCCCAACGTGCTGGCGATCACCCCGACGCTCTCGTTCACCAAGCGCTCGGCGTTCGACGACGAGATGCGCCTGCCGGGTGAGATCGTCGACGCCGACATCATCTTCAACCCGGCGGTGAAGTTCCGCACCGCCACCGCCGGCCCCGCAACCGGGAGCTGGGATCTCCAGAGTGTCGCCGCTCACGAGATCGGGCATCTCCTCGGGCTCGGGCACAGCGGGGTGGCCGACGCCACCATGTACCCGGTGCTCCAGGCCGGGACGCTCGCCGCGTCGCTCGAGACCGACGACGAGAGCGCGCTCGCGGCCGCGTATCCGGGCCCGACCTTTTTCTCGAGCTACGGGCGTCTCTCCGGCACGTTCACCCGCGGCGGCTCGGGGCTCCCGATCCCGGGTGCGCTGGTGATGGCGGTGCTCATGAGCGGGAGCACGCCGGTCGACACCGTGGCCTCGGACTACACCGACGAGGACGGCGCCTTCCGCTTCTTCCGTCTCCCTCCCGGCGACTATGCGGTTCGCGTCGTGCCGCTCGACGGCAGCATTCCGGGCGTGGTGCCGGGGGCGATCAACCAGCGAATTCTCGAAATCGCGCAGACCAACTTCAAGCCCGAGTGGTACGGCGGCCCCGAGAGCGCGACCGACGACCCCGACGTGATCCAGACCGTCGCCG